>NZ_JBEOVL010000036.1:0-66614 GCF_040295485.1 Streptomyces sp. NPDC002793
GTTTCCTCTCCATGGTCCCACCATCCTGCTCCTCGGGTGGCCAGAGTTCCCGAGCGGGGTGCTCGGCCAAGCGGAGGGTCCGCGTCACCGGCCGGGGCCCGCTGGATCCGCACCTCCCCCTGTGCGGTCAGAGACCGTCCTCGGCGGGCCCGCTCGTACCGCCTGCGTGGGTGATCCCACACAGTTCGAAGGCGAGACGGAGGGCGAAGTCACCTGCGTCCACGGGCCGGGCCACGATGTCCGAAGCCCGGTTGAGGCGCTTGACGAGGGTGTTGACGTGGACGTTGAGGCGCCGGGCGGCCCGGGTGGGGCTGCCGAGTTCCTCGAACCAGATTCGGAGGGTTTCGCGCAGGACCGAGTGACGCGGTTCGACGAGGCTTCCGAGCTGGCTTCGGACGAAGTGCCGTGCCAGTTCGATGTCGCGGCTGGCGAAGACCAGCGCGAACACGTCGCAGATGGACACGATGTGGCCGGCCTCGGCCTTCGTGCCGGGACGTATGGACTGCGGCATGGCACTGTCGGCGAGGGACTGGGTCTCCAGCGCCTCGCGATGGGTGACACGGAAGCCGCTGCTGCCGTACTGCGGTGTGCCCAGACTGATGCGGATGCCGGCGGGCACGGAGAGGCGGGCACGCAGCAGGTCCACACCGGGAGCACTCTCCGGGACGTCGAACCACCCGTGCAGAGCATGCTCGTCCGCCGGGACCATGAGGTCCTGCTGCGCTCTCATCTGGAAACGCAACCGGGCCGCGACCTCCCTCAGCGCGGCTTCCGTGGCTCCGGGGCCCCACACCACGAAAGCCACGTGCCGCTTGTTCATCCGATAGCCCAGCTGCTGTTCCGCCTCCGCATCGCCCAACTCTCCGGACAGCACCCGCTGGACGGCTGCCAGTACGTCGGGAACCCCGCTGTGCTGCAACCGCTGCTGCTCCTGGTGGTAGACCGTCATCGCTTGCGCCAGCGCGGCCTGACGGAACCGGAACAGCCGGCCCGCCACCACCAACAGCATGTCGGCGCGGTCGCAGCCCGCCGGTGTGGAGGGGTCGCCGCGCAGTGCTCTGCTGAACGTATCGAGCAGCGCGTTTCCGGCGATGTCGTAGCTGAGTGCGAGATCCACGAGTTTGATTCCCGCCGCGGGAAGCCGGCGTGCCAAGTCGTCCGCCGCAGCCGGGAGTGAAGCCCCCTGGGGGATCTCGCCTGTGGTCACTGCCTCGCTGACGACCGGGACGAACGAGGAGCACACCGCGCGGAACGCGAGTTCGATCTCCCGGCCGGTGGTGATGAAGGAGGGAACAGCCGAGACGCAAGCTCGGAAGACGTTGTCAGCGACGTCGTCCGGGTTCGCTCGGATCCATTCCGCGAAAGCGTCGACGCGCTGGGTGTCAGGCGAGGTGGTGCTCATATGTATGCAATTTACAAGAACATCTGTAGAGAATGATCGAGGAAAAGGTGACGGCGGGGTGAAAACGGTGACAAGGCAGGTGCTCGCAGGGTGCGTTCGCCCGCCGTTGCCGGAGGCGGGTGGCACGGCTGCTGTACGGGCTCTGCTCGCCTCAGCGCAGCGGGGCCTCCCGGACCAGCGTCATCAGCGACTTGGCCCCCGGGCTCATGGCGCGGGCCGGCGGGAGCACCACCACGCTCTCGTAGACCGGTCGGTGCGCTCCGTCGAGCTCCACCGCGACCAGGCCCCGCGCCTCCGGCTTACGGGAGAAGTGGTGCGGCACCACCGCGATCCCGAGGCCCTCGTGCACCAGCTCCAGCAGGCTGTGGACGTCGTTGACCTCCAGCGCCACCGTGCGCCGGACCCCCGCCGTGCCGAACGCCTCGTCCGCCGCGCGCCGGGGCCCCCAGTCCGGGTGGAAGTCGATGAACGACTCGCCGCGCAGCTCACCCCAGGCCACCCGTGCGCCGTCCTGGACGAGCCGGTGGCCGGGGGAGCACAGGACGACCATGGGCTCCCGCGCCAGTGGCACGAGCTCGCCCCGCCACTCCGGCGGGCTGACGGTCGCCGCGAACGCGAGGTCCAGCCGACCGCCGGCCACCCCTTCCAGCAGGCTCGACGTGCCCTCCTGCCGGAGCCTGATCTCCATGTGCGGATGCTCCCGGTGGAAGGCGGCGAGCAGCCGCGCCGTGCTGACCCCGGCCACGCACTGCTCCACCCCCAGCGTCAGCGTGCCGCGCAGCAGTCCCCGTACGGCGTCGACGGCGTCCCGGGCGGCCCTGGCACCCGCCAGCGTGCGCTCCGCCTCCACCAGCAGTGCCGCCCCCGCCTCGGTGAGCCGGACCGTCCGCGTCGTACGGCTGAACAGCGGCGTCCTCAGCTCGTGCTCCAGCGCCCTGACCGAAGCGGACAGCCCTGACTGCGACACGGCCAGACGTTCGGCGGCGCGGGTGAAGTGCCGCTCCTCGGCGACGGCGACGAAGTGCTCCAACTGGCGCAGTTCCATGATTGAGCAATTTATACGATGAATCTCAGCGGAATCTCCTGTTGGACCGCTGGATCGTTCTCCGCCAGTCTTGGGGGCGCGCACCAGATCTGGCGCGCGACGCCGTGTCCCGTGGAGTGCTCGCATGTATCTTCCGTCCGCCGACCGCTACTCCGCCATGCCCTACCGGCGCACCGGGCGCAGCGGCCTGCTGCTCCCCGCCCTGTCGCTCGGGCTCTGGCACAACTTCGGAGGCGACCGGACCCCCGAGAGCCAGGGCGAGATCCTGCGCCGCGCCTTCGACCTCGGCATCACCCACTTCGACCTCGCCAACAACTACGGCCCGCCGCCCGGCTCGGCGGAGGTCGCCATGGGCCGCGCCCTGAAGACGGACTTCGCCGGACTGCGGGACGAGATCGTCGTCTCCACCAAGGCCGGCTACCACATGTGGGAGGGGCCATACGGGGAGTGGGGCTCCCGCAAGAACCTGCGCTCCTCGCTGGACCAGAGCCTGACCCGGCTCGGCCTCGACTACGTCGACATCTTCTACTCGCACCGCTTCGACCCCGACACCCCGCTCGAGGAGACGATGGGCGCCCTCGACACGGCGGTGCGCCAGGGCAAGGCGCTCTACGCCGGCGTGTCCAACTACTCCGCCGAGCAGACCCGCGAGGCCGCCCGCATCCTGAACGAGCTGGGCACCCCCCTCCTCATCCACCAGCCCCGCTACTCGATGCTGGACCGCTGGGTCGAGGACGGACTGCTGGACGTCCTGGACGAGCTCGGCACCGGCTCCATCGCCTACTCCCCGCTGGAGCAGGGCATCCTCTCCGACCGCTACCTGCACGGCATCCCGGAGGGCTCGCGGGCGGCGGGGGCCAGCCCGTTCCTGTCGGCCGAGGCCGTCACCCCGGACCTGGTGGAGCGCCTGGGCGCGCTGAACGAGCTGGCCCGGGAGCGCGGACAGTCCCTCGCCCAGATGGCGCTCGCCTGGGTGCTGCGCGGCGGCCGGGTCACCTCCGCCGTCGTCGGCGCGAGCAGCGTCGCCCAGCTGGAGAACAGCGTGGAGGCCGTCCGCGGCCTGGAGTTCGGTGAGGACGAACTCGCCCGGATCGAGGAGCTCGTCAAGGGCACCGCCCGCGCGTGAGACATGGGCCGTCCGCCGCTTCCCGGCGGACGGCTCCACAGGTCTGGACCGGTGTCGGACCCATGTGGCTCTGGCCCGGCGCTGTCCCGGCGCGTACCGTGATGCGGCACGAAGATCCTCTTCCCGGGTACCGGGCGGGGGAGCGACCGACCAGCGACAGGACCCGCGCACGTGAAGATCCTCGTCAGCGCCGACATGGAGGGCGCGACCGGAGTGACCTGGCCGGCCGATGTGCTGCCCGGCACCCCGCAGTGGGAGCGGTGCCGCTCCCTGTTCACCTCCGACGTGAACGCGGCGGCGCTCGGCTTCTACGACGGGGGTGCCGACGAGGTCCTCGTGAACGAGGCCCACTGGAGCATGCGCAATCTGCTCCTGGAGCGGCTCGACGACCGCGTCCAGATGCTCACGGGCAAGCACAAGTCCCTCTCCATGGTCGAGGGCATCCAGCACGGCGACGTCGACGGCGTGGCGTTCGTCGGCTACCACACGGGCGCCGGTACGGAGGGCGTGCTCGCCCACACCTACCTGGCCAACTCCATCACCGGGGTCTGGCTCAACGGGGTCCGCGCCAGTGAGGGCCTGCTCAACGCCCATGTCGCGGCGGAGTACGGTGTGCCCGTCATCCTGGTCACCGGCGACGACCTGACCTGCCAGGACGCCGGTGGCTACGCCCCCGGGGCGCGCACGGTCGCGGTGAAGGACCACGTCTCGCGGTACGCCGCCGTGTGCCGCACCCCGGCCCGCACAGCCGCCGACATCAGGGCGGCCGCCGCCGGCGCGACCGCGCTCGCCGTGCGTCACACACCGGTGACGAGCGGCTCGTACACGGTGGAGCTGGAGTTCGACGCCGAGCATCTGGCGGCCGCCGCGACCGTGGTCCCCGGCGTGGCGCCGAGCGGCGAGCGGCGCGTCGTCTATACCAGCGGGACGATGTACGAAGGTATTCGCACATTCAAGGCGGTGACGACGATCGTGTCGGCCGCCGTGGAGGAACAGTATGGCTGAGGCGAGCAATCCCACCGGAGCGGTCGACGAGCGGGCGCTCGAGGAATCGGTGACGTTCACCTCCGAACTGATCCGGATCGACACGACCAACCACGGAGACGGCAACTGCCGGGAACGTCCGGCAGCCGAGTACGTCGCCGAGCGGCTGGCCGGTGCCGGGCTGGAGCCCGCCCTCCTGGAGCGTACGAAGGGGCGGACGAACGTGGTGGCCCGGATCGAGGGCACCGACCCGTCCGCCGACGCCCTCCTCGTGCACGGGCACCTCGACGTGGTGCCGGCCGAGGCCGCCGACTGGACCGTGCACCCCTTCTCGGGAGAGGTGCGCGACGGCGTCGTGTGGGGCCGCGGTGCCATCGACATGAAGAACATGGACGCGATGGTCCTCGCGGTCGTCCGGGCCTGGGCGCGGGCCGGCGTACGCCCGCGCCGCGACCTCGTCATCGCCTACACGGCCGACGAGGAGGCGAGCGCGGACGACGGTGCCGGCTTCCTCGCCGACCGGCACCCAGAGCTCTTCGACGGCTGTACCGAGGGCATCAGCGAATCCGGGGCGTTCACCTTCCACGCGGGACCCGGCATGCCGCTCTACCCCATCGCCGCCGGCGAGCGCGGGACGGGCTGGCTGAAGCTGACCGCCGAGGGCAAGGCCGGCCACGGCTCCAAGGTCAACAGGGCCAACGCCGTCAGCAGGCTCGCCGCCGCCGTCGCCCGGATCGGAGCGTACGAGTGGCCGGTGCGGCTGACTCCGACGGTGCGCGCCGCCCTCACCGAGATCGCCGCACTCCACCACATCCGCGTCGACTTCGACGCCCCCGGGTTCGACGTCGACGAACTCCTCGGCAAGCTCGGCCCGGCGGCGGCCCTGGTCGAGCCGACGGTCCGCAACAGCACCAACCCGACGATGCTGGACGCCGGTTACAAGGTCAACGTGATCCCCGGCCACGCCACGGCCCAGATCGACGGACGCATGGTGCCCGGCGGGGAGGACGAGTTCCGCGCGACCCTGGACCGGCTGACCGGCCCCGGTGTCGACTGGGAGTTCCAGCACAGCGAGGTCGCCCTCGAAGCTCCCGTCGACTCACCGACGTACGCGAAGATGCGCGCGGCCGTCGAGCTGTTCGACCCGGACGCGCACGTCGTCCCGTACTGCATGTCGGGCGGCACGGACGCGAAGCAGTTCTCCCGCCTAGGCATCACGGGCTACGGCTACTCCCCGCTGAAGCTGCCGGTCGGATTCGACTACCAGGCGCTGTTCCACGGCGTCGACGAGCGGGTCCCGGTCGACGCCCTGCACTTCGGCGTCCGGGTCCTGGACCACTTCCTGCGCACCGCGTGACGAACCGCACCGCCTGACATGAGAGGGGACCCGATCGTGGTGTCCACAGCGGCGTACGGCACCTGGCCGTCACCGATCGACGCGGCACTCACCGCCTCGCACGACGGCCGCCCGGAGTTCGTCGGCACCGTCGGCGACGAGGTGTGGTGGACGGAGCCGCGCCCGGCCGAAGGAGGCCGCCGCGCCCTCGTGCGCCGCCTGGCCGACGGCAGCGTCCGTTCCGTGCTCCCCGAGCCGTGGAACCCCCGCAGCCGTGTCATCGAGTACGGCGGGATGCCGTGGGCCGGTGCGGCGCGCGAGGAGGGCGGGCCGCTGGTCGTCTTCGTCCACTTCGCCGACCAGCGGCTGTACGCCTACGCGCCGGACGGGCCCGACGGGCCGTGGCCGCTCACCCCCGTGTCGGACGTCGGCGGCGGACTGCGCTGGGTGGACCCGCAGGTGCACCTGGACCGTGCCGAGGTGTGGTGCGTGCTGGAGGAGTTCACCGGCGAGTCGCCCACCGATGTGCGGCGGGTGATCGCAGCCGTGCCGCTGGACGGATCCGCCGCCGGGGACCGCGCCGCCGTGCGCGAACTCACCGACGGCCGGGACCGGTTCGTCACCGGCCCCAGGCTGTCGCACGACGGCCGCCGCGCCGCCTGGATCGCGTGGGACCACCCGCGGATGCCGTGGGACGGCACCGTCGTGAAGATGGCCGAGGTCACCGCGGAGGGCGAATTCACCGGGGTCCGGCCCCTGGTCGGCGACGTCGACGAGTCGGTCGTCCAGGTGGAGTGGGACCGGGACGGGTCCCTGCTCTTCGTCTCGGACGTCGGGGGCTGGTGGGAGCTCCAGCGCATCAGGCCCGACGCGGTCGCCGACGCGGTCGTGCCCACCAGCCGGCTCTGCACCGGCCGGAACGAGGAGTTCGGCGGCCCGCTGTGGAAGATCGGGCTGCGCTGGTTCCACCTCCTGGACAACGGGCTGATCGCGGTCATCCACGGCCGGGGCACCACCGCGCTCGGTGTGCTCGACCCGGAGACCGGCGAACTCGTCGACGCCGTGGGCCCCTGGACCGCCTGGGCGGAGACGCTCGCCGTGCAGGACACCAGGGTCATCGGCATCGCCGCGAGCCCCCACACCTCGTACGAGGTCGTCGAGCTGGACACGGCCACGGGGCACACCCGGACGATCGGCGCGCCCCACCAGGAAGCGGTCGACCCCGCCTACCACCCCGAGCCGCTGCTCCGCACCTTCACCGGGCCCGGTGGCCGCGAGATCCACGCCCAGGTGTACCCGCCCCGCCACCCCGGACGCACCGGCCCCGACGGCGAACTGCCGCCGTACGTCATCTGGGCGCACGGCGGCCCCACCGGCCGCGCCTCGCTCGTGCTCGACCTGGAGATCGCCTACTTCACCTCCCGCGGCATCGGTGTCGTCGAGGTCGACTACGGAGGCTCCACCGGCTACGGCCGCGCCTACCGCGACCGGCTCCGCGGTCAGTGGGGCGTCGTCGACGTGGAGGACTGCGCGGCCGTGGCCCTGGCACTGGCGGAGGAGGGCACGGCCGACCGGAGCAGGCTGGCGATCCGGGGCGGCAGCGCGGGCGGCTGGACCGCCGCCGCCTCCCTCACACGGACCGACGTGTACGCCTGCGGGGCCATCAGCTATCCGATCCTCGACCTGGAGGGCTGGGCGACCGGTGAGACGCACGACTTCGAGTCGCGGTACCTGGAATCTCTCGTGGGCCCGTACGCCGAGGTACCCGAGCGCTACCGGGAGCGCTCACCCGTCCACCACACGGACCGGATCACCGCCCCGTTCCTGCTGCTCCAGGGCCTCGACGACCCGATCTGCCCGCCGGCCCAGTGCGAGCGCTTCCTCGCCGCGACGGCGGGACGCGGGATCCCGCACGCGTACCTCGCCTTCGAGGGCGAGGGCCACGGCTTCCGCCGTGCCGACACGGTGCGGCGCGCACTGGAGGCCGAACTCTCCCTCTACGTCCAGACGTTCGGTCTCGATCGGTCCGATGTTCCCCGGCTGGAGCTGAAGGAGTGACCCTGGAGCCACTCGCCCGCCCGGCCAGGCTGCGGCCCGGGGCCAAGGTCGTGGTCGTCGCCCCCAGCGGCCCCGTGCCCGCCGAACGGCTGGAGCGCGGTCTCGACCTGCTGCGCGGCTGGGACCTCGACCCCGTCGTGGCGCCCCACGTACTCGACACACACCCGGAGCTGGCCCACCTCGCCGGCACGGACGTGAACCGCGCCCGGGACCTCCAGGAGGCCTGGTGCGACCCGTCCGTGGACGCCGTGCTGTGCGCCAGGGGCGGGTACGGAGCCCACCGCATGGTCGATCTCCTCGACTGGCCGGCGATACGGGCGGCCGGGCCCAAGGTGTTCGTCGGCTACAGCGACATCACCGTGCTGCACGAGGCGTTCGCCCTGCGGGCAGGCTTCTCGACCCTGCACGGGCCGATGGTCGCCACCGACGTCTTCCTGAAGGACGCGGCCACCCGGGAAGCGCTGCGCGCCACCCTGTTCGAGCCGGAGTCGGTGCTGACCCTGGGCCTGGACACGGCCGCCGCACTGGTCCCCGGCACGGCCCGGGGCGTCACCTACGGCGGCTGCGCGAGCCTGCTCGCCGCCGACGCCGGTACGCCGCGCGCCCGGACCTCCTCCCGGGGTGGACTGCTGGTGCTGGAGGACACCACGGAGGAGCCCTACCGGCTCGACGGGATCCTCACCCGGCTGCTGCGCGTCGGCGCCCTGGACGGGACAGCCGGGGTGGTGTGCGGCTCCTGGGAGGGGTGCGGGCCGTACGGGGCGGTGCGGGCCGTGCTCGCCGACCGGCTGGGCGGGCTCGGGGTCCCGGTGGTCGAGGAACTGGGCTTCGGCCACGGCCCGACGGCGCTGACCGTCCCGCTCGGCGTGCCGGCCGAGCTGGACGCCCCGGCCGACGGCGGTCGGTGCACGCTCACCGCGCAGGTTCCGGCGCTGACCTGACATCCCGTCCGGAGCGGGGCGGCTCGCACGGAACGTGGATCATCCGTGAAACCCGGTTCCCGCACGTTGACATGGGTATGACGTGTGTCACACCATGGGCCGGGCCCGGTGCTTACCGGTCGGTAACGAGTCCTCGGTGTGGAGGTCCATGTGTCGCGTGCTGTGCCCGGATTCCGCCGTCCACTCACTCTTCTCGCCGGGGCGGCACTGCTCGTCCCGCTCGCTCTGACCGGTGCCCCTCCGGCGTCCGCAGCCGATCAGTACACCGTCACCGCACTGGAGTTCACCGTGCGCGCCGGTGACCGCTCCTGCACGGTCGACGCGGACCTCTACAAGCCGACCGGTGTCGACGCGCGGCACCCGGCCCCCGCCGTCCTCGCCACCAACGGCTTCGGCGGGAGCAAGTCCGACGGCTCCACCGACGTCATCGGCAGGGCGTTCGCCGAACGCGGCTACGTCGGCCTGGTCTACTCGGGCCTGGGCTTCGGGAAATCCGGCTGCCTCATCACGCTCGACGACCCCGCGATCGACGGCAAGGCGGCCTCCGGGCTCGTCGACTTCCTCGCCGGCACCCGTGCCGCCGACGACGGCACCCGGGCCGATTACGTCACCACGGACGCACCTGGCGACCCGGTGGTCGGCATGATCGGCGGTTCGTACGGCGGGGCCATCCAGCTGGCGACCGCCTCCGCCGACAGGCGGGTCGACGCGCTCGTCCCACTGATCACCTGGAACGACCTGGCGTACTCGCTCGCACCCAACTCCACCGGAGCGGCCCGGGGTGTCTCCTCCGACACGCCGGGCGTCTTCAAGTGGCAGTGGACCAACGGCTTCTACCTCATGGGCGAGGCACAGCCCCTGCTGGAGCCGAGCCTCGACCCGTCGCGGATCGGCCGCCTCGGCTGCCTGCACTTCGCGGCCCGGGCCTGCGACACCATCAGGCTCCTGAACTCAGGCCGCTACCCCACCGCCGCGACCGAGGAGATGCTGACGTACGCACGCAGCGTCTCGCCGGCCTCCTACCTGTCCGGTGTCACCGCGCCCACACTGCTGGTCCAGGGCCAGGCCGACAGCCTCTTCAACCTCAACGAGGCCACCGCCACCTACCGGGCGCTCGAGGCCCAGGGCATCACGACCAAGATGATCTGGCAGGCCTGGGGGCACAGCGGCGGCTCGGTCCCCGGTGAACTCGACCTCTCCACGGGCAATCTGGAGACCAGCTACGTCGGGCAGCGCATCCTCGCCTGGTTCGACCGCTACCTCAGGCACGACGAGAACACCTCCACCGGGCCCGAGTTCGCCTACTACCGCGACTGGGCGAGCGGCTACGGCACCGCGGCAGCCGTTCCCGGCCCGTCCCGCAGGATGTACCTCTCCGGCGACGGCGCCCTGGTGGACAGCCGCTCGGAGGTCACCCGTGGCAGCCGCCAGTACACCAACTGGCTTCTGCCCACCAGCCACTCCGAGAGCTCCCTCGCGGGACTGATCGGACTGCCCGACCCCGCGCCGTACGACACCAAGGGCACCTACCTCGGCTGGACCAGCGCCCCGCTGACCGCCCCGGTGGACGTCGTCGGTGCGCCGAAAGCCACCCTGAAGGTCGTCTCGCCGAAGACGGAGCGGGTCCAGAACAGCGGCGACGCCGCGGACAAGCTCGTCCTGTTCGCGAAGGTGTACGACGTGGCCCCCGACGGCACCCAGAAGCTGGTGAACCGCCTGGTCGCCCCGGTGCGCGTCCCTGACGTGACCCGCCCCTTCACCGTGGAGCTGCCGGGCGTCGTGCACCGGTACGAGGCAGGGCACCGGCTGCGGTTCGTGGTCGCGGGGAGCGACACGGCGTACTTCGGCAACCGGGGCGTCAAGCCGGTCACGGTGGTCAGCGCCCCGCAGGACACCGGAGTCCTGGAGCTCCCCGTGGTCGGCTGACCGTCACCCGTACGGCGCCGCCCACCCGTCCTCGGTCCCCGGGCGGAGGCATCCTGGGGTCCGGGGCCCGCCGTTTCCCGGCCCCGGACCCCAGGACCCAGTGAGAAAGGGCCGCCGATGAGCCCCAAGGACGTATCCAGCGGCAGCACGGGCGCGTTCAGCCCTGCCCGGATCATCGTCATCCTGCTGGCGGTGCTGACGATCGTCTTCATCTGTGTGAACACCGCCGAGGTCACCATCCGGGTGATCATTCCCAAGGTCACGATGCCGCTCTGGGCAGCGCTGCTGGGGGTCTTCGTGGCGGGTGCGCTCTGCGGGGCCTATCTGTTCCGCAGGAGGGCGGCGCGGTAGGGCGACGCTACCGTCGCCCGCTGTCCTCCTGCGCGTCGACCACCTTGGCCAGCCGTCCCAGCATCGCGCGGTGCCTGAGCTGGAGCACCGCGTCCAGTGCGACGTTGTGCAGGGTTCCGCCGAGCCCCTGCAGCGGGTGTTCGGTGAGCAGCACCAGCGTCTTGTCGCCCCAGGGACGGATGTCGAACGCGATGCGAGCCGTGCCCAGCGGCCCGCTGTTCGCCTCCAGTTCGAGCACCTCCGGCCGTTCCAGGCGGCGCACGGTGGTATGGCCCTGGAACTCCTTCGGCCCGAGGCGCACGGTGTACTCGATGGACGAGCCGACCTCCGGCCAAAGCCCCGCGCGCGGCCCGGACTCATGCGTGCCCACGACCCATCTGCCGTACAGGTCCGGTTGCTCCAGCACCGACCAGAGGGCCGGGGGTGGGTGATGGATCAGCTGATGGCGAATGGCCATGGACGCCTCCACACACGGAAATCGATCGGCGGGAACGGCGAGATCACCCACCATGCTACGCGGACTGCCCACAACCGACATGTCGGTTCCCGGGCAGGCGGGAGACTGCTCCGGAGTCACTCGATCGGCCTATCGGTGACAGGTGTCCCGCATGTGGGCCCCGCGTCCGGATCACGGCCCCGGCGGCCCGTGATCCGCCCCGGGCCCGGCGCACGGCACGAGCGCACGCGCGGTAGAACGGATGGAGGGGGCGGCGAGCGTGACGTGAACCCACTCGGGCGAGCGAGGAGAAGGCCCATGCGTGCACTGACCTGGCACGGACGGCGGGACGTCCGCGTGGAGACGGTCCCCGACCCGGTCGTGCAGGACGCGACGGACATCATCGTCCGGGTCACGTCCAGCGGCATCTGCGGATCGGACCTGCATCTGTACGAGGTCCTCGCCCCGTACCTGGAACCCGGTGACATCCTCGGACACGAGGCGATGGGCATCGTGGAGGAGACCGGCCGCGAGGTCACCGCGGTCAAGCGCGGGGACCGCGTCGTGGTGCCGTTCAACGTCTCCTGCGGCGACTGCTTCATGTGCGGCCAGGGTCTCCAGTCGCAGTGCGAGACCACCCAGGTCCGGGAGTACGGAAGCGGCGCCGCGCTGTTCGGCTACACCAAGCTCTACGGACAGGTGCCCGGCGGGCAGGCCGAGCTGTTGCGCGTCCCCTTCGGCAACACGCTGCCGGTCAAGGTCCCCGAAGGCCCGCCCGACGACCGGTTCGTCTTCCTGTCGGACGTCCTGCCGACCGCCTGGCAGGCCGTGGAGTACGCGGAGGTACCCCCCGGCGGCAGCCTGACGGTGCTCGGGCTCGGGCCGATCGGTGACATGGCGGCGCGGGTCGCGCTGCACCGCGGAGCGGGCCTGGTCATCGGTGTGGACCTGGTCTCCGACCGGCTGCACCGGGCCTCGGCCCGGGGTGTCCGGACACTGGACCTGCGGGAGTACGGCAAGAACCTGGGCGACGCCGTGCGCGACCTCACCGACGGACGCGGCACCGACGCGGTCATCGACGCGGTCGGCATGGAGGCGCACGGAGCGCCCGTGGCGAAGGCGGGACACTGGGCCGTCGGGAAGCTGCCCGATGCCGCGGCGCGCGTCCTCATGGAGCGGGCGGGTATCGACCGCCTCAGCGCCCTGCTCGCCGCCGTCGACGTGGTGCGCCGGGGCGGCACGGTGTCCGTCTCCGGCGTCTACGGCGGTGCCGTCGACCCGCTGCCACTGCTCAAGATGTTCGACAAGCAGATCCAGGTGCGGATGGGGCAGGCCAACGTCTGGAACTGGGTGCCGTCCATCCTGCCGCTGCTCGTCGACGAGGATCCGCTCGGTGTGGACGGCTTCGCCACCCACCATCTGCCGCTGGCCGACGGGCCCAAGGCGTACCGGACCTTCCAGGAGAAGGCGGACGGCATGGTGAAGACGCTGCTCACGCCGTGACCCGACGAACAGCGGCCGGGCCCGTGAGGGGTGGGGCGGGCGGCTTCCGCCGACGGGGCTGACAGGCCCGGGGCGGGGCGGCGAGGATGGGCCTCATGCGTACACGTGTGGTCCTCGACGCCCCCTCGAACCTCGGGCTGCGGCCCCCCGCCCCCGGCACCGTCCCCGGCTGTCACAAGCTGGCCGGCGCGCTCCGTGAGCAGCGCGTCGTGCGGCGGCTGGGGGCGCTGGAGGGTGGCGTCGTCGTACCGCCGCGCTACGACCTCGGAGACTGGCAGGAGGGCGACGGGGTCTTCAACGCCGCCGCCATCGCCCGCTACACCCGCGTCCTCGCCGACCGCGTCGAGGGACACGTCAGGGCCGGTGAGTTCCCGGTCGTCCTCGGTGGCGACTGCTCCATCCAGCTCGGTGCCGCTCTCGCCCTGCGCCGTATCGGCCGCTACGGGCTTGCCGCGATCGACGGTTCGGCGGACTTCCGGCACCCGGGCAACAGTGACCGGATCGGCGCTGCGGGCGGCGAGGAACTCGCCCTCTCCACCGGGCGCGGGCAGGCGGACCTCACCGATCTGGAAGGGCTCGGCCCCTACCTCAGGGACGAGGACGTCCGGCTCTTCGGCATGCGTGACGACGACGAGGACCGCGCCGAGATGACCGAGCTCGAGATCACCCACGCAACGGTCGGGGAGATCAGGGAACGGGGCCCCGCCGACATCGCACGCGCCGTGGTGCAGACCCTGGAGGTGCCCGTGCTCGACGGCTTCTGGGTCCACCTCGACGCGGACGTCCTCGACCCGAGTGTGATGCCCGCCGTCGACAGCCCGGACGACGGCGGACTCTTCCCGGACGAACTCGCCGCGCTGCTGCGCCCACTCGTCGGGTCGCCCCGCTGCGTGGGGCTCAACGTCACGATCTACGATCCCGACCTGGACCCGGACGGCACCGCCGGAGCGCTGCTCGCGGATCTGATCGTCGACGCCTTCGACCTGGCGGGAGCGGACGGCGCGGAGCGCTGATCAGGCGGGCACGTTCCGGTCGACGTACTCGAAGACCGAGCCGTCCGGGTGCAGTGCGATCAGATTGCGGCCGGCCGGGGTGGGTACGGGGCCCGCGATGACCCTCGCGCCCACCCGGGTCAGCGCCGCGTGCGCCTCGTCCACGTCCTTGACCGCGATGGTCGCCGACACCTTGCGCAGCACCTCCAGTTCCGCCTCGGGGCCGCTCATCAGCAGGAAGCAGCCGATCGCGGCCACCGAGACCCCGCCGCGCTCGAAGCGCAGTGCCGGGGTGCTGGTCAGGCCCTCGTAGAAGGCCACCGAGGCCTCCAGGTCGTCGACGCAGATTCGCAGCGTGGTTCCCAGGATTTCCATGCACACGAGGGTAGTTGCCGACCCGGCCGCATGTGATCGATTCCCGGTCCCGTTCACCGGATCACACCCGGCAGAGCACCTCGCCGTGGGGCACCATGAACCAGGCGTCGGGCTCCTCGCCCCACACGCGCCAGGCGTCCGCGATCGCCGTCAGCTGTCCGGTGCTCGCATGACCGCCGTCCACCGTCAGCTTCGCGTACACCGACGCGGTCGTGCGGTCCGCCCACAGCCCGCTCCACCAGGCGCGGTTCTCCGGGGTGGCGAAGCACCAGGCCGCGGCGGTCGGGGTGATGTCGGTGAATCCGGCCTGCCGGGCCCAGGACAGCAGCCGGCGCCCGGCGTCCGGCTCGCCGCCGTTGGCGCGGGCCACCCGGCCGTACAGCTCCTGCCACTCCGGCATCCCGGGCACCTCCGGGTACCAGGTCATGGCCGCGTAGTCGCTGTCGCGGGCCGCGACGACCCCGCCGGGCCGGCAGACCCTGCGCATCTCGCGGAGCGCCTGCACCGGGTCGCCCACGTGCTGGAGGACCTGATGGGCGTGGACCACGTCGAAGGAGTCGTCGGGGAAGTCCAGGGAGTGGACGTCGGCAGTGGCGAACTCCACGTTCTCCAGGCCGCGTTCCGCGGCGGCCGCCGCAGCGCGCTCCAGGATGTCGTGGTTGGTGTCGACCGCGGTGACCCGGCCGGGCGCCACCAGCGCGGCGAGGTCCGCGGTGATGGTGCCCGGCCCGCAGCCGACGTCCAGGACCGCCTGGCCCGGGCGGAGTTCGCCGATCAGGTATGCCGCCGAGTTGGCGGCGGTCCGCCACTCGTGCGAGCGCAGTACGGACTCGTGGTGGCCGTGTGTGTAGACGGCGGTTTCCTTCGGCATGGCCGTACATCCTCTCTCGGACCTGGGTCGCGGGCGTGGAGGTCGACGGTACGCCGCGATGTCGGATCCTGAGATGGGCGTCTCATCAAGTGGTCCCTCAGACCGGCATCGGGCAGTACACCGTCAGGGCTTCGGGCAGCTTGTCGATCAGCAACTCCGTGCCGGAGTGCGCCACTTCGCCGTCATAGGCGTAGGGGGTGCCCGGCGTGAGACCGGCGAGCCGTACCCTGCGGCGCCGTACGGCCGCGTGGACGGGGGACCGGGAGAGCGGTCCTGCGACCGCTGCGGCGAGCAGTCGCAGGCCGGGGGTGCGGCCGCCGTGCACCACGCGTACGTCCAGGAGGCCGTCCGCCAGGTTGTGGCGACGGCCCGGGGCGGGCCCCACCCGCTGGAACAGGCCGTTGCCCACGAAGAGCAGCCACAACGGCCTCCTCCGGCCCTGGAGTTCGGCGGCCAGTGGGCGTGAGCCGCGCAGCGCCTCGAAGGCCGCGAGCACTCCGGCCGGCCAGCCGCCGATCCTGGGCGCCCACTGCTCCCTGGTCCTCACGAGTTCCGGGTACACGCCCAGGCTGAAGGCGTTGAGGAAGTAGCCGTGCGCTCCGCCCGGCCCCTGAGGTCCGGGCCGGAAGCGCCCCAGGTCGACCCGGACGGCGTCGCCGGAGGTGAGCGCCGCCGCCGTGTCGTGCACGTTCTCGATGCCGAGGTCGTACGCGAAGTGGTTGAGGGTCCCGCCGGGGAACACGGCGAGCGGCAGGCCGTGCGTCGCGGCGACGGCCGCCGCCATGTTGACCGTGCCGTCGCCTCCGCAGACACCAAGGGCCCTGCCCTGCCGGGCCGCCTCCTCCAGGCATCCGGACAGATCGGCGGGTGCGCACTCCACCGTCTCCGCGAGCGGCAGTGCGTCACGGATGACGGCCGCCGCCGCGGTGGCGGAACCGGACTCCCGGTTGACGACCACCACCAGGTCCTGGCCGGCGGGCAGTGCGGGGGCCTCGGCCGGAGGCCGGCCCGGGGCGGGCAGCTGTCCGCGGGTCGGTACGACGCCCCGCAGCGCGAAAGCGGCCCCTATGCCGAGCGCCGCACCGGCCAGCACATCGCTCGGATAGTGGACCCCGGTGTAGACGCGGGAGGCGGCCACGGCCGCCGCCACCGGGGCGACGACCGCGCCCCAGCCCTTCGACTCCAGGGCGACGCCCGTCGCGAAGGCCGCCGCGGAGGCCGCGTGCCCGGAAGGGAAGGACGTCGTGAACGGCTGCCGCTTCAGCTGCCTCATGGCAGGCACGAGGTCCACTATCGGGCGTTCCCTGCGCACCGCCCCCTTGCCCACGGTGTTGATGGCGGCCGAGGCGACGGCCAGGGAGGCGATTCCGCGCAGTGCCGCCCTGCGGGACCGTGCGCTGGAGCCCAGCGCCGCCATGCCCGCCGCGGCCCCGAACCACAGCAGCCCGTGGTTGGCGCTGCGGCTGAGCCGGGGCAGGACGGCGTCGGCGCCGGGCCAGTGTCTCTCGGCCACGCGCTGGAACGCGGCGAGGTCGCGCCGGTGGAACCGGTCCCGCCAGCGGCCGGAGAAGGGGAGACTGCTCGTTGTCGACATGGGACAGCGAATACCCTGCGACCGGGCGGCGAACCAGGAGGCGCGCACAGCCGGCACGATCGGATCCCGGGTGTACGCGACGGAATGTGGCGAAGTGGCCCTTTCCTGCCCGCTCCGTCGCGCCGAGGACGTTGCCCGGACAAGTTCCCTGCCGTTAGCCTTCGTTCGTGATTCCGGTCATTGACCGGAGTGTCGAACGAGATTGGCGGGCGATCATGGGACGACTCGTCCCCGCGGTGACCAGGGCGCTGGATGTCCTCGAACTCTTCCTCCAGGGCGAGGGAACCCTTTCCGCCCCCGAGGTCACGCGCAAGCTCCAACTGCCGCGGACCACCGTCCATGAACTGATCACCACGCTCGCCGCACGGTCCTACCTGGTGACGGTGCCGGGACAGCCGGGCCGCTACCGGCTGGGCGTACGCACGTACCAGCTCGGCAGCCGCTACGCCGAGCAGCTCGACCTCGCGGCCGAGGGGCAGCAGGTGGCCCGGGAGGTCGCCGAGACCTGCGGTGAGACGGTTCATGTGGCGATCCTGGAGGGCACCGAGGTCATCTACATCGCCAAGGTGGACTCCACGCACGCCGTCCGCATGGTCTCCGCCGCCGGCCGCAAGCTGCCGGCCCACTGCACCTCCGTCGGCAAGCTGCTGCTCGCCGCGCTCCCGGAGGCGGAGCTGGACGCCCGCCTCGACGGGCGCGAACTCGTCGCCATGACCGACAACAGCCTCACCGACGCCGTGGAGCTGCGGGCCGCGCTCGCCGTCGTCCGCAAGCGGGGCGTAGCGGTGGAGCACCGGGAGTCGAACCCGGATGTGAGCTGTGTGGCCGCCCCCGTCCGGGACCGGTCCGGGCGCGTCGTCGCCGCGCTCTCCATCTCCGTGCCGATGATCCGCTGGAGCGAGGAGCGCGAGGCGGAACTGGCGCAGCTCGCGGCGGGCGGCGCCGACGCGCTCTCCGGCCGGCTCGGACACCACCGGGGCCAGGTATGAGGCCGGCCCTGGAAGTGGCCGTGCGGGAGCGGGCCGAGCTGGGTGAGGGCCCCACCTGGGACCCTGCCGGTGAGCGGCTGATCTGGGTCGACATCCTCTCCGCTCGGGTCCACACGTACGACCCGTCGACCGGCCGCCGTACGGTCATGGCCACCGGCCAGCACGTCGGAGCGGCGAAGCCGCGGGCGGGCGGCGGCCTCGTGGTCGTCCTGCGGGACGGGACGGGGCTGTACGACGCCGACGGAGCCTTCTCCTGGCTGGTCCACGAGCCCGTTCCCGGGCGGCGGGGCAACGACGCGGCCGTGGCCCCGGACGGCGCGCTCTGGGCGGGCACCATGCGGTACGACGAGGCGGAGGCGGGCGGCTCCCTGTCCCGGATCGCCCCGGACGGCACGGTGAGCCGCGTCCTGGACACGGTGACCGTCAGCAACGGCACCGGCTGGAGCCCGGACGGCCGGCTCATGTACTACACCGACACCCCGACCCGGCGCGTCGACGTCTTCGACGTGGAGGGGGAGCGTGTCGTGAACCGGCGCCCCTTCGCCACCGTGGAGCGGGGTTCCGGCTGGCCGGACGGTCTGACGGTGGACGCCGAGGGCTGTGTGTGGACCGCGCTCTGGGACGGTGCCGCGATCCACCGCTACACCCCCGACGGCCGGCTGGACCGGGTCATCGAGCTGCCGGTGCTCCGGCCCACGGCGTGCGCGTTCGGCGGGCCCCATCTCCG
The DNA here is from genome assembly GCF_040295485.1 of Streptomyces sp. NPDC002793. Taxonomy (NCBI): domain Bacteria; kingdom Bacillati; phylum Actinomycetota; class Actinomycetes; order Kitasatosporales; family Streptomycetaceae; genus Streptomyces; species Streptomyces sp. NPDC002793. The sequence continues at coordinate 18,657 of NZ_JBEOVL010000036.1, forward strand.
CGACCTGTACGTGTCCACCGCCCGGACGGGCCTGGACGCCCCCCACCCGCTGTCGGGCTCCCTGCTCGTGCTGCCGGACGTGGGACAGGGGCTGCCCGGAACACCGTTCGCCGGATGACCGGCCCGGGGGCCGGAGTGCGTATGCCGGTCGCACTCCGTGGCCGGTGCGGGGGCGGAAGGCGGGGAACCTCCGTATAAATGCTGTAGACGCAGGCGGAGGGAGCCCCGGGGATGCACGCGAGCGAGCGGAAGCCGGCCCGCCCCCTCGGGGAGGACCACGGCCCGGTCCGGTACGGGCCGCCCGCCCCCGACCCCGGTCTCCCGGTGCTTCCCGAGCTCGCGGGCGTACTGGCCGCGTCCGCCGCGTGGACCCGTCCCGAGCCACCCGGAGGCGGAACGATTCTGCGGGAGGCGGCCTCCGCCTACTGGGACCGGCGGAGCCTGCACGGCGGGCCCGGCGCCATCGCGGCGGCCCCGGGCGCCCAGCCGCTCCTGCTCGCCCTGATCGCCGCGTACGGCGGCGACGTGCTCATGCCCCGGCCCTGCCCCGCCACCTGGATGCCGCAGGCACGGCTGCTGGGCCGGCCCGCCTACCACGTGCCGACGCCCGCCGAGTGCGGCGGCATTCCCGACCCCTACGCCCTGCTGGAGACCGTACGCAGGGTGCGTGCCGAGGGCGGCAGGCCCCGGCTGCTCCTGATCTCCGTGGTCGACGATCCGACGGCGACCCTCGCGCCGCCGGAACTGGTGCGCGAGGTGTGTGAGGCGGCCGTCTCCGAAGGGCTGCACATCGTCAGCGACGAGACCTGGCGCGACACCGTGCACCGGCCCCACGAGACCGTCCTGCTCAGCCCCGCCGAGATGTGCCCCGACGACGTCACCGTCCTGTCCGACCTGGCCGGATCCCTCACCCCGTCCGCCTGGCCGGTCGCCGTCGCCCGCTTCCCGGCCGGAGCCCGCGCCGCGGCGCGCCGCGCCAGGGTCCTCGACGTCCTCACCGCGCTCGGCGCCCTCGTCGCCGAGCCGGTGGCCAGGGCCGCCGCCCACGCGCTGGGCGAACCCGAGGCGGTACGGACGAGGGTCAGGCAGGCGGCACACCTCCAGGACCACCTCGCCTCCGCCGCGCACCGCGCGGTCCTCACCGTCGGCGCCCTGGCCAGGCCGCCGCAGGCCGGCCGCCACCTCTACGCCGACCTCGGCCCGCTGCGCGCCCGGCTGGCGGCCCGGGGCGTCACGGACTCCATGGAGCTGGAGGACTACCTGACAGGCCGGCTCGGTGCGCCCGCGCCCGGTGGGCACCGGTTCGGGGACGAACTGGGCGCGCTGCGGGTGCGCCTGAGCACCGGCCCGCTCCTCGGCTCAACCCCGGAGCAGCAGATGGAGTCCCTCACTGCGGTGGAGCCCTTGGAATTGCCGCATGTCGCCCGAGCACTGAGCATTTTCGCAGCAGCCCTCGATGAACTCCGATGACAGGAGCCTCTCGATGACGGAACAGACCGAGCGTCCGACCGCCGGTGCCGGCCGCGCGCCCACCGGCCGTCCCGTCGCCGCTCCGCGCAGCCTCGGCGAGCTCCGGACCTGGCCCCGCAGCTTCGCCGACCGGCTCACCGCACCGCTCCCGGGTGTCAGGGGCATGACGCGTCTGGCCAGGGAGCGCGCCATGCGGCCCAACGCGGAGGGACTCCGGGGCGTCCACCGGCTGCCGTACGCCCCCCGGCCGCTGCCCGACGCCGACAGGGACACGGTGGCGGTCACCTGGGCCGGGCACGCCAGCTGGGTCATCCGCATCGGCGGGCTCACCGTCCTCACCGACCCGGTCTGGTCGCGGCGCATCCTGGGCACCCCGGCCAGGATCACCCCGGTCGGGGTCCGCTGGGAGGAACTGCCGGCCGTCGACGCGGTCCTGATCAGCCACAACCACTACGACCACCTCGACGCCCCGACCCTCCGCAGACTGCCCAGGGACACCCCGCTCCTCGTCCCCGCCGGCCTCGGCCGCTGGTGCCGTCGGCGTCGCTTCACCCGCGTCACGGAGCTCGACTGGTGGGAATCGGTGGAACTGGGCGGTGTCCGCTTCGACTTCGTGCCCTCCCACCACTGGTCCAAGCGCACCCTCCTCGACACCTGCCGGTCCCTGTGGGGCGGCTGGGTGATCGGCGACGCGGCAGGACGGCGGCTCTACTTCGCCGGGGACACCGGCTACGGCCACTGGTTCAAGGAGATCGGCCGCCGCTACCCCGGCCTGGACCTGGCCATGCTGCCGATCGGGGCGTACGAACCACGCTGGTGGCTCTCGGACGTGCACACCGACCCGGAGGAGGCCGTCCAGGCGTACACGGACCTCGGCGCCCGTGCGATGGCCCCGATGCACTGGGCGACGTTCCTGCTCTCCGCCGAACCGGTGCTCGAACCGCTGACCAGGCTCCGCACCGCCTGGCAGCAGGCCGGATATCCGCGCACCGACCTCTGGGACCTGCCGGTCGGCGGCTCACGCGTCATGGAAGCCTGACCGTGCCCGGCGGCCGGAACACCACCGGCCCCTCAGTCGGCCAGGCGCCCCCGCAGCCGCCGCCAGAGGGCCGGGGCCCCGCTGATCAGCAGCGTCAGCACCACCGCGGCGAGCACCCCCTCCCACGGCTCGGGGAACAGCGAACCGCCCAGGAGCCCGATCAGTTGATACGTCGCCGCCCAGGCCAGACACGCCGGCACATCGCCCCGCGCGAACTGCCGCAGCGGCATCCGGCCGAGCAGACAGGCCAGCATCACCGGTATTCGCCCGGCCGGTATCAGCCGGGACAGCACCAGCACCACCGTGCCGTGCTCGTCCAGCTTCCGCTGAGCCTGCGCGAGACGCTCCGGAGCGGCCCGGCCGGTGATCGCCTTCAGCCACTTCGAGCCGTTCTTGGACGCCACCCCGCGCTTGCCCAGCCAGTACAGGCATATGTCGCCGAGGAAGGCCGCGCCCGCGGCGACGGCGAATACCACGAGCAGGGCGAACGGTGACGTCTGGTGGAACGCCACCACGGCCGCCGAACTCACCAGCACCCCCGTCGGCACCACCGGCACCAGCGATCCCAGCGCCACGAGCAGGAACAGCGACGGATAGCCGACGGCCTGCTGCGTCGCCTCGGTCGGCAGCTGCCGCAGTACGTCCATCATCTTCGGGCCTCCGGCCTCACATGCTCGCCGTGCCCCAGCCGGTGCACCGCCACTTCGGGTGCCACCAGCGCCGCCTGCCGCACGAACTCGTCCCCCGGCGCATGGAACTCGTGCGGCCGGACCCCGTCCATCCCGATCGGCCAGTACGTGCCGTAGTGCACCGGCACGGCCGAACGCGGCTCCAGCATGGTCAGCGCCCGCGCCGCGCGGGCCGCGTCCAGGTGGTGGTGCCCCAGGTTGGGCCCCCAGCCGCCGACCGGCAGCAGCGCCACGTCCACCGGCCCCACCGCCTCGGCCATGTCGTCGAACAGCCCGGTGTCACCGGCGAAGTACGTGCGGGCCTCGCCCTCGACGACGTACCCGAGAGCGGGCACCCGGTGCGGGCCGACCGGCAGCCGTCGTCCGTCGTGCAGGGCCGGAACCGCCCGGACCAGGACCTCGCCGACCCGCACCACGTCCCCCGGGGCGACCTCGGAGATCCGCAGTCCCCGGGTCCTGCGCAGCAGACGGAGGCCCGGGACGGCCCGGACGGCACCCCGGGGCACGATCAGCAGGCTGCCGGGGGCGAGACGGGCCAGGGAGGGCAGATGCAGGTGGTCGGAGTGCAGGTGGGAGATCAGGACCGCGTCGGCGACCGCTGCCTCCGGCGGCGGGACGTCACCCCGGCGGCGTCGCAGATGTGCGAAGCGCCGCGCGAACAACGGGTCGGTGAGCACCCGGACGCCGGTGTCCTCGATCGTGCAGGTGGCATGACCCCACCACGTGACCTCCACCGCCCCGCCTCCTCACCCACGCCGTCCCCGTACGCGTACGAGGGTAGGCGCTCCGCGCCCCTCCCACGCCGGAGCGCTCCTGCGCACCGGCTCCGCAGCGGTTCCGGGCGGCTACGGAGGGCCACGGCGGAGGTAGGGTCGTGGCCGGCATCGGAGCACGGGGGGAACCGTCGACGGGCGACGGCCGCCGACAGCCTCGGAGGGCCCGGGGCCTCGAACAGGCACGAAAGGGCTATGACAGGCTTGACGCGGGCCCATGACGAACACCGGGCCCGGACGTGAGGTGGAACGGCGTGAGTGACGGGCGATGGCGCAGAGCGGGGGGAACCCTCCTGCGCGTGATCTCGGTGTGGGCCGTCTCCACCCTCACCCTGCTGGTACTGGCCGGGATCCTGCCCGACTTCCAGCTCCAGGCCGACGACGGCGACACCGTCACGAGGACCGCCTTCACCGCGGCCTGGGGTGCGGGTGCCTTCGGCCTGCTCTCCGCGCTGGTGTGGCCCGTGCTCGTCCGAGCACTGCTCATCGTGCCCGCCCTGGTCCTGGGCGCCCTGGTCTTCTTCCTCAACGGCTCACTGCTGCTGATCGCCCTGCGCCTCATCCCGGACGGGCGCGGCGACGCCGCGCCGGAGACCGCCGTCGTCGTGGCGGCCGTCATGTCCGCCGTCGCCTCCGCGACCTCCACCGCCCTCGCGGTCCGCGACGACGACGCCTACCGCCGCCGGCTCTCCCGCCTCGCCGACCGGCGCCGCAGACGCAGCGGCACACCGCACAGCGCGGACGGCGGGCGCGGCGGCCCGCCCGGCATCGTGTTCGTCCAGCTCGACGGGGTCGGCCACGACGTGCTCGAACGGGCCGCGGCCGACGGCCTCATGCCGACCGTGGCCGGCCTGCTCGCCGACGACGCGGGCCACCGGCTCACCCCGTGGACCACCGACTGGTCCAGCCAGACCGGCGCCAGCCAGCTCGGCATCCTGCACGGCAGCAACTTCGACGTGCCCGCCTTCCGCTGGTTCGAGAAGGAGACCGGCACCGTGATGGTCTCCAGCAGACCGGCGAGCGCCCTCGAACTCCAGCGCAGGGCCATCGCCCGCACCCGCGACGGCGGCCTGCTCACCGTCGACGGCGCGAGCCGGGGCAACCTCTTCAGCGGCGGCGCGGACCAGCTCGCCCTGGTCCTCTCCATGGCCGCCAGACGGGGCAAGGGGCGCCGCTCCCGCGCCGGCTACTTCGCCTACTTCTCCGACTCGGCCAACGCCGTGCGGACGGCTCTGTCCTTCGTCGCCGAGGTGGGCCGTGAGATGGGCGAGTCCGTCCGCGCACGGGTGCGCAAGGAGTCGCCGCGGGTCAAGCGCGGCGGGCTGTACCCCTTCATCAGGGCGTTCGCGACGGTGGTCGAACGCGATGTGGTGGTCGCCGCGGTGATCGGCGACATGTTCGCGGGGCGCACCGCGGTCTACGCCGACCTGGTCGCCTACGACGAGGTGGCCCACCACTCCGGGCCGTTCAGCAGGGACGCGGAGAAGGTCCTGACGCGGCTCGACCGCTCTCTCGGCCTCATCCTGAAGATCGCCGACCACACCCCGCGCGACTACCGGATCGTGCTGCTGTCCGACCACGGCCAGAGCCCCGGAGAGACCTTCGCGGGACGGTACGGCCTCACCCTCAAGCACCTCGTACGGGCCGGCTGCGGGCTCCCCGTGCCCCGCCGGGCGCAGCGCACCCGCAGTGCGTCGGAGGCCCGCGACGCCGTGCGCATCGCACTGCACAGGCCGGTCGACGGGGAGGAGACGGAGGACCCCACCAAGCCCTCCGACCCGGTGGTGCTCGCCTCCGGGAACCTCGGGCTGCTGTCGTTCCCGGACATAGAGGGGCGGGCCTCGCGCGAACAGCTCGACCGCCGCTACCCCGCACTGCTCGACACGCTCGCGGCCCATCCGGGGATCGGCTTCCTGCTCGTACGGAGCGACCGGCACAGATCGTCGGTGGTGCTGGGCCGGGACGGGGCGGAGGTCCCGGTGGCGGAGCTCAGGGACGGAGAGGGGCCCATCGCCCTCTTCGGGCCGGGTGCGGCGGACGCGGTGCGGCGCACCGACGGCTTTCCGCACGTGGCGGACGTCATGGTCAACTCGATGTACGACCCCGGGACCGGTCGCGTACACGCCTTCGAGGAGCAGATCGGCTCGCACGGCGGGCTGGGGGGCGAACAGTCGCGTCCGTTCCTGCTGTGGCCGCGGACGCTGACCGACCCGCTCGACGCCGTGGCGGCGGACACCTCCAGGCCGGTGTCCTCGGCAGGCCCGGTCGGCGCGGAGGCGGTGCACCGGGTGCTGGCGCGCTGGCTGAGGGAGCTCTCCGGACCCCAGGTACCGCTGCGGCAGGAGGGCTTCACCGGGGCGGTGCGGGCGGACGCGCCGTTCCCGGGGACACCGGCAGATGCGTCCGGGAGCGGCCCCGACGACGCGGTCCCCGGCGTGCGCGGCTGAGGAGCCGGGACGGTCAGGCGGAATCGCGCCGTACCAGCGTCGGATGGAAGACCACGGACGGTGCGGGGCCGTTGCCCGGGCTGCCGATCTGCTTCAGGAGGAGCCGTGCCATCTCGGCCGCCATCTCCTCCACCGGCTGACGCACCGTCGTCAGCGGCGGATCGCACGCCACCGCGGCGTTGCTGTCGTCGAAGCCCACCACCGCCACGTCCCCGGGCACGTCCCTGCCCGCCCGCAGCAGCACGGGCAGGGCGCCCAGCGCCATCAGGTCCGAGGCGATGAACACCGCGTCCAGGTCGGGCCGTTCATGCAGCAGCTGCCGCATCGCCGATGCCCCGCCGGCGTGGGTGAAGTCCCCCTCGGCGGTCACCACGTCACCGATGCCGTGCTGCTCCAGCGCGTCCAGGAAGCCGGTCAGCCTGACCTGTCCGGCGGGCATGTCCTGCGGGCCCGCTATCGTTCCGACGCGCCGCCGGCCCAGGGACGCCAGATGGTCGGCCGCCATCTGCGCGCCGGCCCGCTGGTCCGCCTCGACGTAGGTGAGGGGCGAGGGACGGCGGGGCCGGCCGGCCAGGACGGCGGGCAGCCGGGTCTCATGGAGGAGGCCGGGCAGCGGGTCGTCTGCGTGTGAGGAGATCAGGACCACCCCGTCGACATGTCCCTGGCGCAGATACGACAACAGCTGGTTGCGGGAGGCCTCGTCGTCGGCCAGCATCAGCACCATCTGGATCCCGGCGGGGCGCAGGACGTCCATCAGCCCGGCGACCACGCGCCCGAAGTGCGGATCGGAGAACATCCGGCCGATGAACGGCTCCGAGACCGGGCGCCGTTCCTGCTCGGACACCACCAGGGCGATCGAGTCCGTCCGCCTGGTCACCAGCGAGCGCGCGGCACGGTTGGGTACGTACCCCGTGGTGGCCACCGCCTTCTCCACGACCCGCCGCAGCGCCGGGTCCACCGTGGGCGCGCCGTTGATCACACGGGACACGGTGGCCCGGGAGACGCCCGCCACCGCGGCCACGTCCTCCAGGGTGGCGGGGCGTGCGGGCGGCGGAGCGTCGGCAGTCATGCAGTCTTTATACCGGGTGGTCCCTCGGGCACGCGAAGGGTTCCGGCACGTCAGCGGCCCTGTCCGCACACAGCGCGGTCAGTTCGGCGAGCTGTTTCCCGCGCGCCGTCACGAGCGTGCTGGCCCGTTCTCTGGCCTCCGCGCTGCTGCCCGCGGTCGTCTCGGAGCGTGAGACCTCTGCCGACCGGAGCAGATGATCGTGCAACCGGGCCACGAGCAGGCGGTCGAAGGCGGTTCCCTCGGCGTCACGCGCGTCATCGAGATCCTCCGCCGTCACCATGCCGGGCATGTCGTGCCCCTCGTGCACATCGGTGTCCGGCAGTCCCATCCGGTCCCGCAGCCCGCGCAGCGCGGTGAGTTCGGCGGCCTGGGAGGCTCGCAGCCGCGCCGCCCAGACGGGCAGCCGCGGGCCGGTGGCCTTCATCGCCGCGAGGTCCAGGAGGGCCACGGCCGCTTCGTTCATGGGGATCATCAACTGGAGCCAGGCGGAGTCGGTCGGGTGTGCGGAAGGGGCGGCGGCTGTGGGCGACGGTGCGGGGGCGGGGCTCGTCTCGCGTGTTCCTCCCTCCGTACACGCGGTCAGAAGGGTGAGCAGCAGGAGTAGAGCGGTGGTGCGACGCGCCGTCATGGGTGAGTTGCTCCTTGCGCCGGGGCGCCCGTCCGAGCCGCTCGGAACCGGACGGGCGCCTGTGTGCGGTGGGGTGACGAGACGTCAGGGGGCGCCGTCGGCGCCGCACTTGATGATGGCGTTGATGCAGTCACGGACCCGTTGTGCCAGGTCCGCCTCGGGCCACACGTTGAAGAAGTCGCCGTGCATGGTGTAGCCGCGTCCTGAGGCCAGCCGGAGGCGGGCCGGGTCGCCGTTGACCGGATAGCGCAGGACCTGGCGGAGCTTGGGGACGGGAACCGGGTGGGTGGACGGGCAGGCGCCGGCCACCGGATAGGCCATGTGGCTCTTGTGGTCGGCCGAGTCCAGGTCCTTGCCGTTCCAGCACTGCGGGAAGTCCAGGTAGCTCTCCAGCATCGAGCCCGCCGGGCAGTTGACGAAGTCGTGGGACGGGTTGACCTCGCCGTGGTGCAGGCACGACCAGCGCGCGAGGGTGTTGTCGTCGGGGCCGGCCGCCTTCGCGTTGCCCGCGACGATCCGCAGACCGCGTGGGAACGGCTGGATGGTGCGGATGATGTCGTCCCGCACGCCCTCGCCGAGGTAGTAGAACGTCGTGCCGGTCGGCTCCACCTCCTTGTCGCCGTCGTACAGCGTGGGAACCCAGTACGAGGACAGGTCGCTCGTGGGTGAACAGGTGGTGCCGGCCCTCTCCAGCGACGCCAGATCGGAGTGGGCGTCGGTGGAGTCGTTGCCGAAGAAGCTGTGCATGTGCGAAGCGCCCGGCAGGTTGGGCAGCACGATCGGGTCGTCGGGAGCCCGGTGTGTGTAGGGGCATTCGGCCAGGAATTCGGCGACCCGGACCACATCGGCGGCGGCCTTCGGTTCGCTCCGCTCGGTGCGGTCCGCGACCGCGTTGCCGGTGGTTGCCTGGAGGAGGGACAGGGTGAGCGCGGCGGCGGCGAGCCCCGCGATGCGGTAGCGCCAGGGCGACAGGGATCTGCGCCCGCGGTGTTCGGTCGTGCGTCGTCCGGTGAAGAGCACGGCACTCCTGTTCCGAGGAAGTGGGGTTCCTCTGACCGGCAGCCCGATCAGGGTGAGAGAGCGCTCTCTTCGTGAACGTACGAGCGTGATGGATACATGTCAAGATGCGGGGTGGCGGTCGTACGTAACCGTCGTTCCGGACGTACTGAAGCGCCCGTCTGCAAGAGGGAGCGCTCTCCTGCCCATGCGTTCGAACGGCTGTCGGAGTGGATTGTCAGTGGCGGGCGGCAGGATGGTGGCCATGACGACGAACTCAGTTGGTGTGCTCGCCGATACCGCCGCGTACGCGGCCGCCGTGGAAGAGGCGAAGCGTGCTGCCGCCGCGTATTACACCGCAGGTGAGAGCGGGCTCGACGACGACGCGTACGACCGGCTCGTGCGCGGGATCGCGGCCTACGAGGAGGAGCACCCGCAGGAGGTGCTGGACGCCTCGCCGACCGGGAAGGTCGCGGGAGGCGCGGCCTCGGGGGACGTGCCGCACACCGTGCCGATGCTCTCGCTGGACAACGTGTTCTCCGCCGAGCAGTTCGTCACCTGGACGGCCTCGGTGGAGCGGCGGATCGGGCGGCCCGTCGCCGCCTGGAGCGTGGAGCCCAAGCTCGACGGGCTCGCCGTCGCCGCGCGTTACCGGCAGGGCCGGCTCGACCAGCTGATCACCCGTGGCGACGGGACCGCGGGGGAGGACGTCTCGCACGCCATCGGGACGGTGCTCGGCCTGCCCGAGCGGCTCGGTTCCCCGGAAACCATCGAGGTGCGGGGCGAGATCCTCATGACCGCCGAGCAGTTCGAGCAGGCCAACACGGTGCGCACCGAACACGGCGCCGCTCCCTTCGTCAATCCGCGGAACGGGGCGGCCGGCACCCTGCGGGCCAAGGACCGCCCGTACCGGGTGGAGATGACCTTTTTCGCGTACGGGGCGCTCGCGCTGCCCGATTCGGGCGAGCTGACGGCCACTCTGGCCGAACTCCCGCACAGCGAGGTCCTGGAGTACGTCGCCGGGCTCGGCGTGCACACGGCGGCGGACACCGCGGTCGCCCCGCGCACCGTCACCACGACGGAGGAGGTGCGGGCAGGGGTGGAGGAGATCGCCGCCCTGCGCGCCTCGCTGCCGTTCGGCATCGACGGCATCGTGATCAAGGCGGACCTGGCCGCCGACCAGCGCGACGCGGGCTCGGGCACGCGGGCGCCGCGCTGGGCCATCGCCTACAAGCTCCCCGCCGTGGAGAAGATCACCCGGCTGCTGGACGTCGAGTGGAATGTCGGCAGGACCGGCATCATCGCGCCGCGCGCCGTGCTGGAGCCCGTGGAGATCGACGGATCCACCGTCAGCTTCGCCACGCTGCACAACCCGGCCGACATCACCCGCCGTGATCTGCGGCTGGGCGACCACGTGATGGTCTACAAGGCGGGCGACATCATCCCCCGCATCGAGGCCCCCGTCGCGCATCTGCGGACGGGCGAGGAACAGCCGGTGGTGTTCCCCGAGGTCTGTCCCCTGTGCGGTTCCGAGATCGACATGAGCGAGCAGCGCTGGCGCTGCACCAGGGGCCGCGACTGCCGTGTGGTCGCCTCCATCTCCTACGCCGCCGGTCGCGACCAGCTCGACATCGAAGGCCTCGGCGCCACCCGGGTCGTCCAGCTCGTGGACGCGGGCCTCGTCCAGGACTTCGCCGACCTCTTCACCCTGGAGCGGGAGCAGCTGCTCTCCCTGGAGCGGATGGGGGAGACCTCCACCGACAATCTGCTGGCCGCGATCGAGACGGCCAGGACCCGCCCGCTCTCCCGCGTCTTCTGCGCACTGGGAGTCCGCGGCACGGGCCGGTCCATGTCCCGCCGGATCGCCCGCTACTTCGCGTCGATGGACCGGATCGTCGCCGCCGACGCCGAGAGCCTGCAGCGGGTCGACGGCATAGGGACGGAGAAGGCCGCGGCCGTCGTCACGGAGCTGGTGGAGCTGGCGCCGCTGATCGGCAAGCTGGTGGCCGCCGGAGTCACCATGACGGAGCCCGGTGCCACCCCGCCGCCGGAGCCCGGCAGCGAACCGGCGGACGCCACCGAGGGGCAGGAGGGGGGCGGCCTGCCGCTCGCCGGAATGACCGTCGTGGTCACCGGAGCCATGACCGGCGCCCTGGAGGAGCTCTCACGCAATCAGATGAACGAACTGATCGAGCGGGCCGGTGGCAAGTCCTCCTCCAGCGTCTCCAAGCGCACGAGTCTGCTCGTCGCGGGGGAGAAGGCCGGATCCAAGCGCACCAAGGCGGAGGAGCTGGAGATCAGGATCGCCACGCCCGCGGAGTTCGCTGAGCTGGTCGAGCCCCATCTGGCCCTGGACGTGTGAGGGAGGACGCGCGCTCATGCCTGGGGATTATCAAGGGAGTGGTGTTTCTGTGCCTTGTATTGCATAGTGAAGGATCGATCATGCCTCTTTATCGGCGGTTCGGTGCGAGCCGGCGCCTGTAGCGGGCAAGACCTGAGGGTGAGGGCCGATGCGTTCTTCGCATGACGGACGGCGGCGCGGCCGGCCGGTGCTCCGGCGGCGGGAGGCGCCCGCCCTCGTTGCCCACCGGCCCGGCCCCCTCAGGGGACTGGCCATCGACCTGGGCAGCTCAGGGGCGCGCGCGTGGGTCCCGGGTCAGGGCCTCGTCGACGGGGGACCGTCCGCCTGGCAGGAGGGCGTGAGCCGGCCGGTCCGGCGGGGGCGCATCGTCGACCCCGAGTCCTGCGCCGGGCTGCTGAGACGCCTCGCCGACACCGCGCTGGGCGCCCACCGGCAGGACAGCGTGATCGTGCTCAGCCATCCGGTTCTGGCCGGACACGAACACCGCGTGCTGGCGAGAGAACTCCTCGCGGATCTCGGCGTGTCCGGCGCCGTGATCCTCAACAGCGCCGGCGCCGCGGCCGCGTGCGCGGGAGGACCGGACGGCGGCCCCGTGCTCGTCGTGGACATGGGCGCCGAACTCACCGAAGTGGCCCTGCTCGTCGACGGGACGGTCGTCGACGCCCGCCAGGCCGAGGCCGGCCTCAGCGACCTCGAACCGCGGTCCCTGCCTGCCGGACTGGTCCACAGCGTCCTCGATATGATCACGTCCATGTGGCGTGAGGACCAGCACGGAGCGGTACGCGGAGCGCTGCGCCGCGGCCCCGTGCTCACCGGTGGCGGAGCGCTCCGCCGCGATGTCACCGACCGGATCGCCGGCCGCCTCGGTGTCCCGGTGCGCGTCGACCCCGATCCCTCGACCACCGTCGTACGCGGCGCCGCGCTGCTCCTGGGCTCCCACCTGCGTTCCGCCGGCGCGGTGGCGGTCCGTCCGGTCCGGCTGAGGTGAGCCCCCTCCCGGGGGCACCCCGGGGGAACGCGCCCCCGCGGGGCCCGCACGGCACACCGCCGCACCAGGCGCGGCACATCCTTGCCGCGCTCCTCCTCGCCGTCCTGACGCTGCTGGGCGGAGCCCCCGGGGCGGCGCTTCCCGTGCAGGGCGCCACCCCGTACGCCGTGCTCGACCCCGCGCATTCCTCCGCGCCGGACGCCGTGGTCCGGGCGGCCCCCGCCCGGTGGACGGATGCCGTCCCCGCGCCGGGACCCCGTGCGGGCGCCGACCGTCCGCACGCGCCGTTCCACGTCCCACCGCCCGGCCACGGCGCACTGCCGCCCCGCACGCAGTGCCTTCCCCTGCCCCGTGGCCTCGCGCCCGTGGCCGCGGGCACCCCCTTCGTCGACGTACGGGCACGGGCGGCGCTGCCCGGTGTACGGGGCCCTCCCGGGGCGGGGGCCGGTCATCCGGCCCGTATCCGGCCCTGTTCCACAGAGCTGTCGCTCCCCCCTCACTGAGTGCGGGGCGGACGACGCCCACTCGAGGGGATCCCCATGACTCGCGCCACCACGGTGCGAGCGGTTCTGGCTGCCGCCGTTCTGCTCGCCTCCGTGTTCATCACGCTGACCATGTCACCCAGACTCGGCCTCGACCTCCAGGGCGGCACCCGGATGGTGCTGCAGGCCAAGGACTCCAACACCGCGAAGGCGGACCGGGAGAGCACCGATCGCACCCTGGAGGTACTCCGGCAGCGCATCGACTCGCTCGGCGTCTCCGAACCGACCCTGACGCGCTCGGGCGAGGACCGGATCATCGTCGAACTGCCCGACGTGCAGGACCCGCGTCAGGCCGCCGAGGTCATCGGCAGGACCGCGCAACTCGGCTTCCACGCGGTGCAGGGCGCCGGAGCCGGACAGAAGGACGAAGGGACGACGCTGCCCGACGAACAGGGCACCCCGCTGGTACTCGGCCCCGAGCGGCTCTCCGGCGCGGGGGTCAAGGACGCCACCGCGCAGTTCGACGCCCAGCAGGCCACGGGCTGGACCGTCTCGCTCGACTTCCACGAGGACGCGGGCAAGGAATGGAAGCGGCTCACCGGGGAAGCCGCGTGCAATCCGGCCGGGGACGAACGGCGGCGCGTCGCGATCGTCCTCGACGAGAAGGTCATCTCCTCGCCCCAGGTGGATCCATCGATCGGCTGCGAGGTCGGTCTCCCTTCGGGTTCCACGCAGATCACCGGCTCCTTCAGCGCCGACGAGGCCCGCGATCTCGCGCTCCTCATCAAGGGCGGCGCACTCCCCGTGCCCGTCGAGATCGTCGAACAGCGGACCGTCGGCCCGACGCTCGGCGCCGACGCCATCGACGCGAGCGCCCGGGCCGCACTCATCGGCGCCGCCGCCACCGCGCTCTTCATCACCTTCGTGTACCGGCTCTTCGGTGCCCTCGCCGCGCTGGCGCTGGGTGCCTACGGCGTGATCTCCTACGCCACCCTGGTCGTCCTCGGCGTCACCCTGACCCTGCCGGGACTCGCCGGATTCGTCCTCGCCATCGGAATGGCGGTCGATGCCAACGTCCTCGTCTTCGAACGGGCCCGCGAGGAGTACGCGGGCCGGACGAGCCGCTCGCTCCGCTCCGCGCTGACCGCCGGATTCCGCAACGCGTGGAGTGCGGTCGCCGACTCCAACGTCACCACCCTCATCGCGGCCGCCCTCCTCTTCTTCCTCGGCTCCGGGCCGGTCAAGGGCTTCGGGGTCACGCTCGCCATCGGCGTGCTGGCCTCGATGTTCTCGGCACTCGTCATCGCCCGCGCGCTCACCGAGACAGCGGCCGGCTCCCGGTTCGTCAACGACTACCGGGGTGTCAACGGCATCGCACGGCCCGGCCGCGTCCGCACCTGGCTGAACACGCGTGACGTCCAGCTGTTCCGGTCGCCGCGCCGCTGGCTGATGATGTCCGCCGCGCTCGTCCTCGTCGCCGTGACCGGGATCCTCGTGCGCGGCATCGACCTGGGGGTCGAGTTCACCGGCGGGCGACTCGTCGAGTACTCCACCAGCCGCCCCGTCGATGTCGACACCGCCCGCGACACGATCGCCGCCGCGGGCTTCGGCGACGCCGAGGTCACCACCGCGGGCGATCAGGACCTCTCCGTACGTACCGGCAAGCTCGACAACGACGGGGAACACGCCCTGCGTGCGGCCCTGGCCGAGGCGGGTGGCGAGACCACCAAGGTGCGCGACGAGCTGATCGGGCCCAGCCTCGGTGACGAACTGCGGCGGAACGCGCTCATCGCTCTGGGCGTCGCGGTGTTCGTGCAGCTCGCCTACCTCGCTGCCCGGTTCCGGTGGACGTTCGCCGTCGCCTCGGTCGGGGCGCTGGTGCACGACGTCATCATCCTGGTCGGTGCCTTCGCCTGGCTCGGACGGCCCGTCGACGGGATCTTCCTGGCCGCTCTGCTCACCGTGATCGGCTACTCGGTCAACGACTCCGTCGTGGTCTTCGACCGGGTGCGGGAGCTGTGGGCCAGGAGCCGCCGGACACCCGTCGCCGACGTGGCCAACCGTGCGGTGCTGCAGACCGTGCCGCGCACCGTCAACACAGGGATGGGAGCCCTGTTCATCCTGGTCGCACTCGCGGTGCTGGGCGGCGACTCGCTCGCGGACTTCGCCCTGGCCCTCCTCATCGGCATCTGCGTCGGAACGTACTCCTCGGTGATGACCGCCGTACCGGGGGCGCTGCTCCTGGAGAGGAGCCGGAAGGCACCGCCGCCGGCCAGGAAGCGAGCACCGAAGCGCGGTGGGCCGTCCGGGCGGGCCCGCCGGGATCCCGCCGACAACGGGGCGCGTGTGTAGCGCGTACCCACGGCGTGCCGTGCGGGGCGGACGCGGCTCCGCCCCGCACGGCGCGTACAGCCGGCTCCGTCGCCGTGCTGCGGCACAATCCGGACCACGTCAAGTGATCGGAGCGTGCTGTGCACCTGCCCGTCGTGCTGCGTGAGGCCCGGGACACGCTCGTACCCGACATGGACGGCCCGCACGGTCCGCTGCCGCCGATGCTGCTCGTCCTGACCGTGCTCACCGGTCTGGTCGACGCGTTCAGCTACCTGCTGCTGGGGCACGTCTTCGTCGCCAACATGACCGGCAACGTCGTGTTCATGGGCTTCGCCCTCGCCGGCGCGCCGACCTTCTCGTTGCTGGCCTCGGTGGTCGCCCTCGTGTCGTTCGCAGCCGGTGCGCTGGCCGGCGGCCTCACCGTCCACGGGGCGAGGGCCCACCGCGGGCGGCAGTTGCAGCGTGCTCTCCTCGTCGAGACCGGCTTCGTCGCCGCGGCCATGATCGTCGCGACGGTTTCGGGGGAGCCGTACACGGGAGGGGGCCGCTTCACGCTCATCGTGCTGCTCGGCCTCGGGCTCGGTGCGCAGAACGCCTGTGTACGCGCGCTCGCGGTACCCGACCTCACCACGACCGTGCTGACCCGCACCCTCACCGGGACCGTCGCCGACAGCCGGCTCGCCAAAGGGTCCGGTAGCCGGGCCGGGCGCCGGGTCCTCTCCGCCGCGGCCATGCTGGCCGGAGCGTTCCTGGGAGCCCTTGCCCTGCTGAACGGGCACCCGACACTGCCGCTGGTGCTCGCCGTGATCCTCCTGGCCGCCATGAGCGCGGTGACGGTCCCGCTGGCCCGGAGCGACGCCGCCTGGACAGGGCCTCTCAGCCAGGCGTGAGGCGGACACGGCGGGCGGGGATGGCCCCGCCCGGTGTCAGGCGCGACAGTTGAAGTACCCGGACGATGACGTCACGGGATCCGTTCACCGATCCGACACGCATCAGGAGTCGCCGTATGCCCGCCGAACCACTGTCCGCACATGACATCGAGGCCGGTCTGCGTGAGCTGCCGGGCTGGCGGCTGGAGGGGGACCGGATCACCCGCACCTACCGGCTGCCCTCCCACTTCGCCGCGGCAGGGCTGACCGTCCATGTCGCCCAGATCCAGGAGGAGCTCAACCACCACTCGGACCTCACCCTGGGGTACGACACCGTGGCCCTCGCGGTGCACACGCATGACGCGGGCGGGGCCGTCACACGGAAGGACCTCGCGCTGGCCGCGCGCGTCGAGGCGATCGCGGCCGGGCACGGCGCACGGACGACGTGACCGCACTCCACGCTCACCGGCCGCTCTCCTCCCGCGGGCCCGGCCGACCGCCGGGCCCGCGGATGCCGCTCAGGCGCCGAGGTTGAATTCGGCGGGGTCGGCGCCGAGGCGCTTGCCTTCGTCGAGCGCGGCGAAGGCGGCGAGGTCGTCGTCGTCCAGCTCGAAGCCGAAGACGTCGATGTTCTCCGCGATCCGTGACGGCGTCACGGACTTGGGGATCACCACGTGCCCCGTCTGCAGGTGCCAGCGGAGCACCGCCTGGGCCGGGGTCCGGCCGTGCTTCTGCGCGACGGCGACCACCGTCGGGACCTCCAGGAGGCCCTTGCCGGAGCCCAGCGGCGACCAGGCCTCGGTCACGATGCCGTGCTCGGCGTGGAAGGCGCGGCACCGGGCCTGCTGGAGCTGCGGGTGCAGCTCGATCTGGTTGACCGCGGGGACGACCGAGGTCTCGCCCAGCAGGCGCTCCAGGTGCTCCGGGTGGAAGTTGGAGACACCGATGGCCTTCGCGCGGCCGTCGGCGAGGATCCGCTCGAAGGCCTTGTACGTGTCGACGTAGGCGTCCTTGGCCGGCACCGGCCAGTGGATCAGGTACAGGTCGACGTGGTCCAGACCCAGCTTGTCCAGCGACGCGTCGAACGCGCGCAGTGTCGAGTCGTATCCCTGCTCGGAATTCCACAGCTTGGTGGTGACGAACAGCTCCTCACGGGCCACACCGGAGGCGGCGATGGCCTTGCCGGTGCCCGCCTCGTTCCCGTAGATCGCGGCGGTGTCGATGCTCCGGTACCCGGCCTCCAGGGCCGTGGCCACGGCCGTCGTGGCCTCGTCGTCCGGCACCTGCCAGACGCCGAAGCCGAGCTGCGGCATCTCGAGGCCGTTGTTGAGGGTGATGGTGGGGACCTGGCTCACGAGCAGTCGATCCTTACGTTGTCGGTTGGGTACTCCCGGAGAGAACGAATACGGGAGCCTAACCATTCCCACCTGCCCCGATCCGGAGAACCGGAAAGTTGTTCCCCTGAGGAGCCGTCAGGAGTCGCCGGAGGAGGCCGGCGGTATCACCGGTAGAGGGCTTCGACCTCCGCCGCGTACGCCGTCTCGATCGCCTTCCGCTTCAGCTTGAGCGACGGGGTCAGCAGGCCGTACTCCTCGGTGAACTGGTGCGCCAGGATGCGGAAGGTGCGGATGGACTCCGCCTTGGAGACCGCCGTGTTCGCGGCCACCACCGCCCGGCGCACCTCCATCTCCAGGTCGGGGTCTCGCACCAGGTCCGCGGGGCTCATCGGCGTACGGTTCTGCATGGCGAGCCAGTGCTCCACCGCCTCGTGGTCCACGGTGACCAGCGCCGCGATGTAGGGCCGGTCGTTCCCCACGGCGATGCACTGCGCGACCAGCGGATGGGCGCGCACCCGTTCCTCCAAACCGGTGGGGGCCACGCTCTTGCCCCCGGAGGTCACCAGGATCTCCTTCTTGCGCCCGGTGATGGTCAGGTAGCCGTCCTCGTCGAGCGCACCGAGGTCGCCGGTGGCGAGCCAGCCGTCGTGCAGCACGGAGTCCGTGGCCTTCGGCCGGCCCAGATATCCGGAGAACACATTGGCGCCGCGCACCCAGATCTCACCGTCCTGGGCGATGTGGACCGAGGTTCCCGGGATCGGCTGGCCGACGGTTCCGTAGCGGGTGCGTTCGGGCGGATTGGCCGTGGCGGCGGCGGTCGTCTCGGTGAGCCCGTAGCCCTCGTAGACCGTGACGCCCGCACCCGCGAAGAACAGCCCGAGCTGCCGGTTCATGCCGGAGCCGCCCGTCATGGCGTGCCGCACGCGGCCGCCCATCGCGTCCCGCAGCTTGCGGTAGACGACCTTGTCGAAGAACTGGTGCTGCATCCGCAGTCCGGCCGACGGCCCGGGTCCGGTCCCGAAGGCCCGCTCCTCCGTCGCCTCCGCGTACTTCACCGCGATCTCGACGGCCTTGTCGAACGCCCCGACGCGGCCTTCCGCCTCCGCCTTGCGCCGCGCGCCGTTGAAGACCTTCTCGAAGATGTACGGCACCGCCAGGATGAACGTGGGCCGGAAGGACACCAGGTCCGGCATCAGCGCCTTCGCGGACAGCTCGGGCTGGTGCCCCAGCTTCACCCTGCCGCGGAGGGCCGCCACCTCCACCATGCGGCCGAAGACATGCGCGAGCGGCAGGAAGAGCAGCGTCGCCGTCTCCTCGCCGGGTTTGGAGAGGAACACAGGCCGCCAGCGGGCGACCATCGTGTCGGCCTCGAACATGAAGTTGGCGTGCGTGATCACACAGCCCTTGGGGCGCCCCGTCGTTCCTGAGGTGTAGATCAGAGTGGCCACCGAATCGGGAGTGACCGCGCGGCGGTGCCGGTGGACGACCTCGTCGTCGATCGTCGCCCCGGCGTCGACGAGCTCGGTCACCGCGTCGGCGTCCAGCTGCCAGAGCCGGCGCAGGTGCGGCAGCCGGTCGATCACCGAGCCGATCGTCATCGCGTGGTCCTCGTGCTCGACCATGACAGCCGCGACCTCGGCGTCGTGCAGCATCCACAGGACCTGCTCGGCCGACGACGTCGGATAGATGGGCACGGACTGGGCGCCCACGGACCAGAGGGCGTAGTCGAAGAGGGTCCACTCGTAGCGCGTACGGGACATGAGGGCCACCCGGTCGCCGAAACGCACGCCCTGCGCGATCAGCCCCTTGGCGAGAGCGAGCACCTCGTCACGGAACGCGGCGGCGGAGACGTCCTGCCAGCGTCCCTGCGCGTCCTTGCGGCAGAGGGCGATCCGGTGGGGATCCTCCTCCGGGAAGTCGAAGACCGTATCGGCAAGACCGCCGACTTGAGGGGCTGCGGCCATGGGTGGGACAGTGAACTCGCGCAATGACCTGCTCCTTGTGGCGCTCCGCACGGCGCCGCGACGCTACCTCACCGTACGAGGCCGCTGGAGGGTCCGAACCCTTCGGGGAACGTGGCACCTGGCCTGGTGCGACCGCAGATATCGGGCCAGATGGGCAAGGCTCGGGCGGACTTCTGACTGCCGGGTAAGTAGCCGGCGCGGGAATCTCCACCAAATCTGTACGCTGCGGTTACACCGAATCCGGGTGCCCGGGCATGACAGGGCCGCGGTGGAGCCGGTCACCGCCCGCCAGGATCGCGGCCGCGAGGGCGTCCGCCGCTTCCTGGGCGGTGTCCCTGCGGCGCCCGTGCAGCAGGACGAAGTCCACGTCCCCGAGCTCCGGCAGACCCGCCCGGGACGGCACCGGCACGAGCCCCGGCGGGATGAGCCCACGGGTGTGCGCCATCACCCCCAGCCCCGCGCGGGCCGCCGCGACGAGTGCGCTCAGGCTCGCACTCGTGCACGCGAAGCGCCAGGCCCTGCCGTGCTCCTCCAGCACCTCCAGGGCGCGCGCCCGGGTCAGGCCGGGAGGCGGGAAGGCGATCAGGGGCAGCGGGCGCTCGGGGTCGATCCGCAGCTGCGGGGCGCCGATCCAGGTCAGGGTGTCCCGCCACACCAGCTCGCCGTGCGTGTCACCGGTGCGGCGCTTGGCCAGCACCAGGTCGAGCCGGCCCGCCGCGAGCTGCCGGTGCAGCACGCCGGACAGCTCCACCGTCAGTTCCAGCTCGACCTCAGGGTGCTCGCGCCGGAAGGATTCCAGGATCTCCGGCAGCCGGGTCAGCACGAAGTCCTCCGACGCCCCGAAGCGCAGCCGTCCGCGCAGCCGGGTGCCCGTGAAGAACGCCGCCGCCCGCTCGTTGGCCTGCAGGATCGTCCGGGCGAAGCCCAGCATGGCCTCGCCGTCCTCGGTGAGGTCGACCCGGTGCGTGTCCCGGCTGAACAGCTGCCGGCCGGCCTCGGACTCCAGCCGGCGGACGTGCTGGCTGACCGTGGACTGCCGTACACCGAGCCGGCGTGCCGCCTGGGTGAAGCTCAGGGTCTGTGCGACGGCCAGGAAGGTGCGGAGCTGGACGGGGTCGTACATGAGCCCAGGCTATCGCGAACCGTGATGACAGTCAGTGCGGTGTACGGGATTCCCGATCGCGGCGTCCAGGAGCAGGATGGGGAGGCCACGATTCCACCGAGAGACACGATCACCGAGAGAGCCCGGAGCACATGAGCCGCCGCACCAGCCGCTTTGCCCCCGCGTTGCCGTCCTGGCTGCGGGTCGACCCCTACATCCTGGCGCTGATCGGCACCGTGGTGATCGCGGCGTTGCTGCCGGTGTCCGGGACCGGCGCCGAGGTGGCTGGCGGAGCCTCGACCGGAGCGGTGGCCCTGCTCTTCTTCCTCTACGGAGTACGCCTTTCGACGGCGGAGGCGCTCGACGGCCTGAAGCACTGGCGGCTCCACCTCACCGTCCTGGCCTGCACCTTCGTGGTGTTCCCGCTGTTCGGCCTGGCCGGCCACGGTCTGGTGCCGCATGTGCTGACCCCGCAGCTCCAGGAAGGCTTCCTCTTCCTCTGCCTGGTGCCCTCGACCATCCAGTCGTCGATCGCCTTCACCTCGATCGCCCGAGGCAACGTGCCCGCCGCCATCTGTGCCGGCTCCTTCTCCAGCATCGCCGGAATCCTGCTGACCCCGCTGCTGGCCGCCGCGCTGCTCGGCGGCGGGGGAGGGTTCTCCGCCGACTCCCTGCTGGGGATCGTCCTCCAACTGCTGGTGCCGTTCCTCGCCGGCCAGCTGCTGCGCCGCTGGGTCGGAGGTTTCGTCGGCCGCCATCGCACGCTGCTCGGCTACGTCGACCGCGGTTCGATCCTGCTCGTCGTCTACACGGCGTTCAGCGAGGGCATGGTGGCCGGCGTCTGGGACCGGATCACCCCACTCGGCCTCGGTGCGCTGCTCGGCGCCGAAGCGGTGCTGTTGGCCCTCATGCTCGCCGTGAGCTGGTACGGCGCCAAGCGGCTGGGCTTCGGGCGGGAGGACCGGATCGCCATCCAGTTCGCCGGCTCGAAGAAGAGCCTGGCGGCCGGGCTGCCGATGGCCAGTGTCCTCTTCGGCGCGCACGCGAGCCTCGCGGTGCTGCCGCTGATGCTCTTCCACCAGATGCAGCTGATGGTCTGCGCGGTGATCGCGAGGCGCCGCTCCCGCGATCCACTCCCGAGCGAGCCCCGCGTCACCCCCCTCCCGGCGGTAGCGCACCGCGTGAGGTGACTCCGCGTCAGGCAAACGTCATGTGCGTGTCCTCCGAAGCCGTTGCGCAGGGAGAGGGAATCCGGCCAGACTGATGTCGGGAACCGTCCGTGCCGAGGGGGGACTTGTGGGGGAACGGGCCGAGGTACTGCCAGGTCGGCTCCGCGGTCGACGCGGACGAAGGGCTGCCTCATGAGTCAGGTCCTGGACACCGCGTTCATACCGCCGCGCGACCGGGAGGAAGTGGTCCGCAACGCGGTGTGGAAGTCCATGGTGGCGGTCGACATCGACCATCGTCCTGCGGCCGAGGACATCTCCGTTCGCATCGGGCTCGGCGCCGCGGGGCCGATCAGGATCTGTTCGGCGCGGGCGACCGCGGTCACCCTCCGTCGCACGGAGCGGCTCGCCCAGAAGGACGAGGAACCGGCCGTCACTCTCGGTGTCCAGATGACGGGCAGCAGCCTGGTGGTGCAGAACGGTCGCGAGTGCCTGCTGAGACCCGGGGAGTTCGCCGTCTACGAATCCATCGCTCCCTACACACATCTCTTCGACGAAGCGGTCGACTACCGCTTCATCCGCTTCCCCCGCGCGGCTCTCGCACTCCCCGACCGGTTGCTGCGCGACATCTCCGCGGTTCCGCTGGGCTCCGACAACCTCGTCGCGCGTCTGGCCTTCACCTACTTCTCCCAACTGGCCGTCAGCGAAGATCTGCACGAGGGCGCGCACGCCGACGCCGTCGCGGAACCCAGCATCGAGCTCCTCCGCGCTGTGCTGACGACCCAGCACGGCGACTCCGCTCTGGCCAGGGGGCCGTTGGAAGCGACACTCAGCCTGCGGATCACTCAGTACATCCGGGAGCGCCTGGCTGATCCCGATCTGTCGGCGGCACGGATCGCCGCCGCCCACGACATCTCCGTACGGCATCTCTACGCGGTGCTGTCCCGCTCGGGCATCAGCCTCGGCGACTGGATCCGTACACATCGCCTGGCCGAGTGCAGGCGAGAGCTGGCAGGCCCGAACGGCCGACTGCGGACCGTGGCAGCGGTAGGGCGGAGGTGGGGCTTCGTGGACGCGCCCCACTTCAGCAAGGTTTTCAAGCGGGCGTACGGGATCTCGCCTCGGGCCTGGCGCGATCAGCACCACCCCCGTGCCTCCGCGCGCCCACGTCGCGGGTGACCGCCTGCGGACCGGCCGCCCGACGATGTGACGACGACAGCGGGACGAACCTCCCCGTGGCACGGCCCGGATGGCACGGCCCGGGCAATCGCTTCCGCCTTTTCGGGCACTCATCGTGCCCCGAAGCTCCCTGACTCGGCGCCGTCGCCGCGTTTAAGCTCCGGGAGTGAGCCTCTGGACCTCCCTCGAACCCGCCTCCACGACAGTGGACCCGGGTGGTAGTACGACTGTGCGGCTGCGTCTGCGCAACACCGGCGACGTGGTGGACGAGTACCGCTTCGAGGCGGTGGGATCGTCCGCGCCCTGGACCGTCGTGGAGCCGCAGACCCTGCGGCTGTATCCGGGAACGACGGGGTCGGTGGAACTGACGATCTCTCCGCCGCGTACGCCGGACGCGACGGCCGGGCCGAATCCGTACGCGGTGCGGATCATCCCGACGGAGCATCCGGAGGCGACGACGGTTCCGGAGGGGAACCTCACCATCACTCCGTTCACGGAGCTGCGGGCGGAGTTGGTGCCGCCGACGGTGAAGGGACGGTTCCGTGGCCGCCCGAGACTGGCCGTGGACAACCTGGGCAACACGAAGCTGACGGCGTCGGTGAGCGGCAGCGACAGCGGTGACCAGCTGTCGTACGAGATACGTCCGAGCAACGTGCAGATCGAGCCGGGCCGTGCGGCGTTCGTGAAGACGACACTGAAGCCGCAGCAGATCATCTGGTTCGGCTCGTCGGAGCAGCGGCCCTACACCCTGGCGGTGCGGCGGTCGGGAGTGACGCCGCTGGACGTGGAAGGCACGTATGTGCAGCGGGGTTTCCTGCCGCGCTGGCTGGCGGTCTTCCTCAGTGTCTTCATGGCGCTGGCGATCACGTTCCTGATGTTGTGGATCTCCTACAAGCCCCAGGTCGCCAGCGCTGCCGTCGAGAAGCCCCAGGAAGCCGGTATCGGCACGTTGCCGCCCGAAACCGCACCGGAGCTCAAGGCGCCCAAGGCCCCGGCCGGCGAGGTCACGGCACCCCCGCCCGCGGCCGAGAACCAGCAGCCGGGCGGAGCGGGCGAGGGCGGCGGTGGTTCCGAGGAGGAGGCCGAGGCGCCGGAGGAGACGGCGGCGACCGCGGTCCAGGAACTGGCCGTGGACGATCCGAGCGGACGGCACATCTGCTATCGGGTGTACGCGGCGGACCAGGGCTGGAGCGACGTCGCGTGCGACGGCGAAGCAGCGGGCGAGGCGGGTGGAGGGCAGCCGCTCAAGGCCGTCAACATCGCGGTGTCCGGCACCAACGGCACATCCGGCGGCGCCTTCGTCCGCAACCCCGCATCGACCAAGGGCGAGGGACACTACCCGGAGCCGGGGACGAACGCCGCCGATGGCATCGACCACTACGTCGGCAGCACCAAGAACGACACCCCGAACCTGATGGGGTTCTCGATCAACGTCGACGATGGCAAGGGCAACGTCTGCCAGTCCTCCTACGTCCACAACGACGCCTGGCTCAACCTGGCATGCGACGTCCCCGGCGACCAGTTGGACTTCACGTACGTCGGCACCCACGACAACGAATTGTGGATCGAAGCGATCAAGCTCAAGGTGTGACCCGAGCCGCCCACCGCTCAAGCGGAGCCGGGGTCGGGAGTGACGGTGTGCGGGGAGCCCCGTATGTCGCCGAGGCCGAGGCCGGTACGGCTGCGGGCGTTGGCCTCGGCGACGCGGGCGCTCAGCAGCTCGGCCGGGCCGAGCGGCCGTAGGCCGGCTGGGTCCGCGTCCCACTCACGGCCACCGCCGAGCGGGCGTAGCTGGAGGTACGGCCCTTCGTGCCCCATCACCAGGCCCACCCGTCCGCTGCCGGCATCGTGCACGGCTGTTCCGACGAGAGGGACCCCGGCATCGGTCACCTGGCCGCTCCGTTCCTGATCACCGCGGCGAGGGCGTGTGCCACGGGGGCGGAGCAGACGCCGAGGTGGACGAGGGCGTAACGACCGGGCCGCGCGCTGTCGCCGTCCTCCGTGTCCGGCCACGGAGTACGCACGTCCATCGCGGGCAGCTGGATACCGGCGCCGCTCAGCGCGGCGGCGAGGTCGTCGCGCGCGGCCACGGCTTCCTGGAGCTTGGCCGTTGCCGGGTCTCCTGCCCGGGGCGTCCGGCGGGGGAGGGGCGGCTTCTGCGGCGGTGGCGTCATGGGGGTCTTCCTTCGGTTGTTCTTTCGCGGATTCCTCTGCGTGACCACGTACCTGTGGCTACGGTGCGTGAGGGGCTGTTACGAGAGTGGCCCGGCCAGAGGTGCGACACACCGAGGGCAGAGGGTGCTTCCCGGGCAGGTGAGGCACCTTCCACACGTTCCACGGAGGACACGATGCCGACGAGGCGGGCGGTTACGGGCCGCAGCAGGGAACCACGCGCACGGTTCGCGGAAGAGCTGCGGCACCTGCGCACCGAGCGCGGCGAAAGCCTGCGGCAGCTCGGCGAACGGCTGGGCTGGGACTGGTCGTTGTTCGGGAAGATGGAGAAGGGCGAGACGGTCGGTGGGCCGGAGGTGGTGCAGGCACTGGACCAGTACTACGGGACGCCGGGACTGCTGCTGGCCATGTGGGAGCTGGCGATCAGCGACCAGTCGCAGTTCAAGGAGCGGTACCAGCGCTACATGTCGCTGGAGGCGGAGGCGACGAGCCTGTGGCACTTCGCGGTGAGCGTGCTGCCGGGGCTGCTGCAGACGCCGGCGTACGCGCGGGAGTTGCTGGCTTCCGGCGGGTTCAGCGGGGTACGGCTGACGCAGCAGGTGGAGGCGCGGATGGGACGGCGGAGTCTGCTGGAGGGCGAGAGCGCGCCGCCGTTCCGGACGATCCTGTCAGAGGCGGCTCTTCGGACGGCGTCGCGGAGTGCGGAGGACTGGCGGGAGCAGCTCGAGTACCTGTCGGAAATGGCGGAGCGGCCGAATCTCACGTTGCAAGTGCTGCCGCAGAGCGCCGGGTTGCACGGGCTGTCGAGTACCGACGTCTGGTTTCTTCGACTGCCGGACAGCCGTACTGTGGCGTATACGGAACACGGGTACGGAGGGGAACTCCACGAGGAGAGCGCTGCGGTGGAACGCATGCAACGTACGTACGATGCGACGCGCGACCTGGCACTTTCCCCAACCGAGTCGCAAAAATTCGTCCTGCGTATGTTGGAGGAACTGTCGTGCGATCCATCGACCTGAGCGCCGCGATCTGGCGCAAGAGCAGCTACAGCAACCAGGATGGTGGCGCGTGCGTCGAGGTCTCCGACGACTTCGCCGCAATCGTCCCGGTGCGTGACAGCAAGAACCCGCACGGCCCCGCGCTCACGTTCGCGGCGGACCACTGGTCGTCGTTCGTGTCCGCGGTGAAGGACGGTTCCGTGGGGGTCTGAGCCACGCGGGAGAGGGCCCGGCCGGCGCAGGGGGCGCTCCCCGTCGGCCGGACCCCTGCCCCGTGCAGCGGGCGGGCAGGCTCAGCCCTGTGACACCATCGCCTCCAGGGCGATGCGGTGGTCTCCCGCGTACACGTTCATGGACTGCCCCCGCAGGAATCCGACGAGGGTCAGTCCGCTCTCGGCCGCGAGGTCCACGGCCAGCGATGACGGCGCCGAGACCGCCGCCAGCATCGGGATCCCCGCCATCACCGCCTTCTGCGCCAATTCGAAGGAAGCCCGTCCGGACACCAGCAGGATCGCCTGCGAGAGCGGAAGCCGGTCGTCGGTGAGGGCACGTCCCACGAGCTTGTCGACGGCGTTGTGCCGGCCGACGTCCTCGCGGATGTCCAGCAGCTCACCCTCCGGCGAGAACAGCGCCGCCGCGTGGAGGCCCCCGGTCCGGTCGAACACCCGCTGTGCCTCGCGCAGCCGGTCGGGGAGGGCCGAGAGCAGCGCGGGCGTCACCCGGACCGGGGGAGTGTCGGAGACGGGATGGCGGGTCGTGGTGCGGACCGCGTCCAGGCTCGCCTTGCCGCACAGCCCGCAGGACGACGTGGTGTAGACGTTGCGCTCCAGTGTGATGTCGGGGACCACGACGCCGGGCGCGAGCTTCACGTCCACCACGTTGTACGTGTTCACACCGTCGGCCGTCGCCCCGGCGCAGTACACGATCGACTGGACCTCGGAGCCCTCACCGATCACGCCCTCGCTCACCAGGAAGCCCGCCGCGAGGGCGAAGTCGTCGCCCGGGGTCCGCATGGTGATGGCGAGCGGCTTGCCGTTCAGCCTGATCTCCAGGGGTTCCTCGGCGACGAGGGTGTCGGGGCGTGTCGTGACCGCCCCGTCCCGGATGCGGATGGTGCGGCGGCGCTCGGTGACCCGTCCCATAGCCGTTAAACCCGATTCTGTACGTGTTGGAAGCCGAAACGGCCTTTGATACAGAGGTTGCCATGGGTCACCGGGTTGTCGTGCGGCGAGGTGACCTTCACGATCTCGTTCTCCTGCACGTGGAGGGTCACGTTGCAGCCCACGCCGCAGTAGGCACAGACGGTGGTGGTCTGCGACTGCGCGGACTCGTCCCATGTCCCCGCCGCCCGCATGCCGAACTCCGTGCTGAACGAGAGCGCGCCGGTGGGGCACACCTCGATGCAGTTCCCGCAGAAGACACAGGCCGAATCGGGAAGCTCGGCATCGTGCTCGGTGGAGATGCGGGCGTCGAAACCGCGCCCCGCGACGGCGATGGCGAACGTGTTCTGCCACTGCTCGCCGCAGGCGTCGACGCACTTGTAGCAGAGGATGCACTTGTCGTAGTCGCGGACGTAGAGATCGTTGTCGATCTTCGGCTGTTCGTCGACCCGCGCGGCGTCGGTGCCGAAGCGTTCCGGCTTCGCCTCGTACTCCTTGATCCACTCCTCGGCCCGTGGGGTCGTCGACAGGTCCGTCGAGGAGGCCAGCAGCTCCAGGACCACCTTCCGGCTGTGCCGGGCCCGCTCGGTGTCCGTGCGGACCGTCATGCCCGCCTCGGCACGGCGGGAGCAGGCCGGGGCCAGGGTGCGGGCACCCTCCACCTCGACGACGCACACCCGGCAGGCGTTCTTCGGGGTGAGCGTGTCCCCCTGGCACAGGGTCGGGATGTCCTTGCCCGCCGTCCGGCAGGCGTCCAGGATCGTCGATCCCTCCGGGACCCGGGTCTCCTCGCCGTCCAGCGTGAACGAGACGAGACGGCGCGGCGGCTGAAGCGGCACTGTGGTCACTTGTAGACCCCCAGACGGTCGATTGCGGACTCCACGGCATTCCACGCGGTCTGTCCCAGACCGCAGATCGAGGCGTCCCGCATGGTCCGCCCCACCTCCCTCATGAGCGCGATGTCCTCGGCGGCCGCGGCGCCCGTACGGTCCGCGATCCGGTGCAGCGCCTCCTCCTGGCGGACGGTGCCCACCCGGCAGGGCACGCACTGCCCGCACGACTCGTCCCGGAAGAACTCCGCGATGCGCAGTAGCACCCGGGGGAGTTCCACCGAGTCGTCGAGGACCAGCACCACTCCCGAACCCAGCGTCGTCCCCGCCGCCCGGGTGCCCTCGAAGGTGAGCGGGATGTCCAGCTCGTCGGGCCGGACGAAACCGCCCGCGGCCCCGCCGAGGAGCACGGCCCGCAGCTGCTCCGGAGGCCCGGCCAGTTCGAGCAGCTGCCGCAGGTTCGCGCCGAAGGGGAGTTCGTAGACGCCGGGGCGGGCCACCTGTCCGGAGACGCAGAACAGTTTGGTGCCGGTGGACGTCTCCGTGCCGGTCGCGGCGTAGGCGGCGGCGCCGTGCTCCAGGATCGGCAGCACGTTCACCAGCGTCTCGACGTTGTTGACAGCGGTCGGCTTGCCGAACAGGCCCTTCTCCACCGGGAAGGGCGGCTTGGAGCGTGGTTCGCCGCGCTGACCCTCGATGGAGTTGAAGATCGCGGTCTCCTCGCCGCAGATGTAGGCGCCCGCGCCGCGCCGGATCTCGATGTCGAAGGCGTACCCCTGCCCGAGGACGTCGGGGCCGAGCAGTCCGCGGGTGCGGGCGGCCGTCAGGGCGTGGGCGAGCCGCTCGTACGCGCGGGGGTACTCGCCGCGCAGGTAGATGTAGCCCTGGTGGGCGCCGATGGCGTACCCGGCGATCGTCATCGCCTCGACCAGGGCGTACGGATCGCCCTCCATCAGCACCCGGTCCTTGAAGGTGCCGGGCTCGCTCTCGTCCGCGTTGCAGACCAGGTAGTGCGGGCCGTCGGCCTGCTGGGCGGTGGCCTGCCACTTGCGGCCCGTGGGGAAGGCGGCGCCGCCCCGGCCGACGAGTCCGGCGTCCAGCACCTCGCGGATCACTCCCGCCGGGCCGAGCGTGAAGGCGCGGCGCAGTGCGGTGCAGCCGCCGGCGGAGCGGTAGTCGTCGAGGGAGGTGGGGTCCACGGTGCTGATGCGCCTGAGCAGTACGAGGGCGGGGGCGCCGGCCTGGGGGACGGCAGCGGCGGCCGGGGGTTCCTCCGGGGCGTCCAGGGGGGCGCGGACCGCGTCGAGCAGTGCGGGTGCGGTGGCGGGGGCGAGCACGGCGGAGCAGCGGGGGGCGCCTGCGGCGGGCTCCTCGGGGGCTCCGCCCCCGGACCCCCGCTCCTCGAACGCCGGAGGGGCCGGATTTGCCCCTGTCGGGAGGGGGAGCGGCGCCGGCGGGGCTGAATGTGCCCCGGCCGGGTCGGTGCCCGCCTGGAGCAGGAGCGCCGCCGGGGCCCGTTCGCAGAGGCCCAGGCAGGGGCTCTCCTGCCAGACCGCGCCCTCCGCCGGGGTGCCCGGCGCGCCCAGGCGTTCGGTGAGGTCCGCGCACACGGCCGCCGAGCCACGGGCCGCGCACGCCAGGTCCGTGCAGACGTGCAGCACCTTCGCCGGTCGGGGCCGCACCGAGAACATGGCGTAGAAGGTGGCGACGCCGTACGCCTCGGCGGGGGGCACGGTCAGCCGTCGGCAGATGTAGTCGAGTGCGCCCTCGCTGATCCAGCCCACCCGGTCGTTCACCGCGTGCAGGGCGGGCAGCAGCTGGTCGCGGCGGTCCTTGGCCGCCGCGACGCCGCCCTTCGCCCAGCGCAGGTCCTCGTCCGTGCGCTCCGCCGCGCCCTCCCAGCCGGACGGTGGGGGACCCAACAGGGCGTCCACCGCCTCCCGTTCGATGTCGGAGGGGGCGGCGTCGGTGTACCTCAGGTCCATGCGGGCACCAGCTTCTCTATCCGTACGGCGGAGGCCTTGAATTCGGCGGTGCCCGCGATCGGGCAGTTCGCCTCGATGGTCAGCTGGTTGGTGTCGACCTCGTCCGGGAAGTGCATCGTCATGAAGGCGAGTCCGGGCCGCAGCCCGGGGTCGATCCACACGGGCGCGGTGACACTGCCCCGCCGGGACGCGACCCGCACTTCCTCACCTGCGGCGACGCCGAAGGACTCCGCGTCCTCCGGGCAGAGCTCGATGTACTCGCCCCGGCGCAGCGGCGAGGCGTAACCGCTGCTCTGGACACCGGTGTTGTACGAGTCCAGCCGACGCCCGGTCGTGAGCCGCAGGGGGTACGACTCGTCGGTGAGGTCGACCGGCGGGTCGTGCTGCACCAGGCCGAACGGCGCGGCCGGGCCGCGCCGTTCGGGATCGGTCTCCCAGAGCCGGGCGTGCAGGAAGCTCGACGGCAGCTTCTCCGTGTCGGGGCAGGGCCACTGCAGCCCCTGGTGCTCCGCGAGCCGTTCGTACGTCATCCCGAAGTGGTCGGGGGAGAGGGAGCGCAGTTCGTTCCAGACGGTCTCGGCGTTCTCGAACTTCCAGTCGTGTCCAAGCCGTCCGGCCATGGCGCAGAGGATGTCGATGTCCTCGCGGGCCTCGCCGGGCGGTACGAGGGCGGCGCGGACCCGCTGGACGCGGCGTTCGCTGCTGGTCGTCGTGCCGTCGGTCTCGGCCCAGGAGGCGGTCGCGGGCAGGACGACGTCGGCCAGCTGGGCGGTCCTGGTCAGGAAGATGTCCTGCACGACCAGGTGGTCGAGGGCCTCCAGCCGGCGTACGGCCTGGTCGCTGTCGGCCTCCGACTGCGCGGGGTTCTCCCCGATGCAGTACACCGCGCGCAGCTCGCCGGTCTCCATGGCCTCGAACATCTCGGTCAGGGTCTTGCCGTAGCGCGGCTGGATGACGGTGTCCCAGGACCGTTCGAACTTCTGCCGGACGGGTGGGTCGAGGATGTCCTGGAAGCCGGGCAGTTTGTTGGGGATGGCGCCCATGTCGCCGCCGCCCTGCACGTTGTTCTGCCCGCGCAGGGGCTGGACCCCGGAGCCGTACCGTCCGACGTGGCCGGTGAGCAGGCAGAGGTTGATCAGCGCGCGGACGTTGTCCGTGCCGTTGTGGTGCTCGGTGATGCCCAGGGTCCAGCAGAGCTGGGCGCGTTCGGCCGTGGCGTAGGCGTGGGCGAGGTCCCGGATCGCTTCGGCCGGGACCCCTGTCACCTTTTCCGCCGCGGACAGGGTCCAGGGCTCGACGAGTGCCGCGTACTCCTCGTACCCGCTGGTCGCACGGTCCACGAAGGCCCGGTTGACCAGTCCCGCGTGGATGATCTCGCGGCCGACGGCGTGGGCGAGCGGGATGTCGGTGCCGACGTCGAGGCCGAGCCAGCTCTCCGCCCATTCGGCGGTCGAGGTGCGTCGCGGGTCGACGGCGCACAGCCGGGCCCCGCTGTGGATGCCCTTCAGGACGTGCTGGAAGAAGATCGGGTGGGCGAACCGGGCGTTGGAGCCCCACATCACGATCAGGTCGGTGTGTTCCACCTCCTCGTACGAGGAGGTGCCGCCGCCGGAGCCGAAGGCGGCCGAGAGGCCCGCGACACTCGGCGCGTGGCAGGTGCGGTTGCAGGAGTCGACGTTGTTGGTGCCCATCACGACGCGGGTGAACTTCTGCGCCACGTAGTTCATCTCGTTGGTGGCCCGGGCGCAGGAAAGCATCGCGAAGGCATCGGGGCCGTGTGTCTCGCGGGTCTGCCGGAATCCGGCAGCGGCGCGTGTCAGCGCCTCGTCCCAACTCGCCCGGCGCAGGACGCCGTCGTCACCGCGGACGAGGGGATGGGTGAGGCGTTCGTAGGTCTTCGGCTGCCGCCCCTTGCGGTTACTGCCGCCGGTGCGTGCGGTGTTCCTGCCGCGTTCGGTGTTCATCGTGCGCTCCCTGCCGGTGCCGGTGCCGAGGACGTGGTGGCGAGGAGATCGGCGAGCGCGTGCACGGCGCGCAGCGTCGGGACGGGCGTTCCGGCCAGCTCGGCCAGCTCGATGACGGCCGCGAGCAGCACGTCGAGTTCGAGGGGCTTGCCCTTCTCCAGGTCCTGGAGGGTGGATGTCCTGTGATCGCCGACGCGCTCCGCGCCCGTGGTGCGCCGCTCCCCGACATAGGCGCCGACGGCTCCGGCGCCGACAACTGCGACTTTCACGGGGCTCTCCGTTCGGTGAGAGGACCGAGCGACATGTCAAGTCGACAGAATATTGTCTACAGTATCCGTTCGGAAGGGGTCAATACTCGTGACAGTGAGTGCCTTGTCCGTTCGAGATTCCGGCGTGGCCGCCGGGTGTCCGCGAGAGTTCCCGGGAAGCTGTTCGAGACGCTCCAAGCTCGGGCCCGTATTCCTGTGGGGTTACGTGCCCCTGTACCGGTCGGTAGCAACCAAGACTGGCTAGTTCCTGCCAAACGTAGCGAGGGGAACCCGTACATGACCGGCTCACGTGTCGTGGCGCTCGGCCACTACCAGCCTGCCAAGGTCCTCACCAACGATGATCTGGCGGCCATGGTCGACACCAGCGACGAGTGGATCACCAGTCGGGTCGGCATCAAGACCCGGCACGTGGGCGGCCCCGACGAACCCGTGGACGAACTGGCCGCGCACGCCGCGGCCAAGGCGCTCGCCTCGGCCGGGCTGCAGCCGGGGGACATCGACATGGTCCTCGTCGCCACCTCCACGGCCATCGACCGCTCGCCGAGCATGTCCGCCCGGGTCGCCGCCCGTCTGGGCATGCGCTCGCCGGCCGTCATGGACATCAACGTGGTCTGCTCCGGGTTCACCCATGCGCTGGCCACCGCCGACCACGCCATCCGGGCCGGAGCCGCGACCAAGGCCCTCGTCATCGGTGCCGACAAGATGGGCGACATCGTCGACTGGACGGACCGCTCCACCTGCGTCCTGATGGGCGACGGGGCGGGGGCCGCCGTCGTCACCGCCGACCCGGACGCGGGCGACAGGCCCGGGATCGGCCCCGTCCTGTGGGGCTCCGTGCCGGAGATGGGCAACGCCGTGCGGATCGAGGGCACGCCCCCGCGGTTCGCGCAGGAGGGGCAGTCCGTCTACCGCTGGGCCACCACGCAGCTGCCGCCGATCGCCCGCAAGGTCTGCGAGCGGGCAGGGATCACACCCGAGGACCTCGCCGCTGTGGTGCTGCACCAGGCCAACCTGCGGATCATCGAACCGGTCGCCCGGAAGATCGGCGCGGTCAACGCGGTCATCGCCCGGGACGTGGTGAACTCCGGCAACACCTCGGCCGCCTCGATCCCGATGGCCCTGTCCAAACTGGTGGAACGGGGAGAGGTGGCCAGTGGTGCGCCGGCCCTGCTCTTCGGCTTCGGCGGGAATCTCTCGTACGCGGGTCAGGTGATCCGCTGCCCCTGACCGCCCCGCCGTGGCATTGTGCTCGGTAGACTGTAGACGATAGGCAATTGCCCGGCGCCCGGAGGGGGACCGCGATGTTGTCCGCAGGACTGCCGCAAGGAACGGTGCCGAAGCTGGAGCGGCCCGGGCCGTTGCGCGAGCGCGTCTACGAGGCGCTCCTCGAGCTGATCACCACGCGCGCCCTCAGCCCCGGCCGGCACCTGGTCGAAAGTGAACTGGCCGGGCATCTGGGGGTGTCACGCCAACCGGTGCGCGAGGCGCTCCAGCGGCTGAACACCGAAGGCTGGGTCGATCTGCGCCCCGCGCAGGGCGCGTTCGTCCATGAGCCCACCGAGGAGGAGGCGGACCAGCTGCTCTCGGTCCGCACCCTGCTGGAGGCCGAGGCCGCCCGGCTGGCCGCCGCCAACTCCGGGAGGCCGGGCATCGAGGCCCTGGAGGAGCTCTGCTCCCAGGGGGAGCAGGCCGTGGCCGCCGACGACGTGGACCGCACCGTCGCCACGAACGCCGCGTTCCACGCCAAGGTCATGGAACTGGCCGGCAACGTCGTCCTGTCGGAGCTCGCCGCCCAGGTGGACCGCCGGGTCCGCTGGTACTACACGCCGGTGGCCCGCCAGCGCGGCACCCAGTCATGGATCGAGCACCGGGAGCTGATCGCGGCGATCGCCTCCAGGGACGAACAGCGGGCGACCGAGGTCATGCGGGCGCACACGGAGCACACCCGCCGGACGTACCACCAGCGCGATCAGGGCTGACCGCGGGCTCCGCAGCGAGCCACGAACCATGTGACGGCACCGACCTCGCCCCTGCGGCGGGACAGAACGGAAGGCACTGCGAACATGACCGGTCCACGCGACCGTTGGGCGGAACTGACCGGCGGACAGGCGGGAGAGGAGTACGCTCAGCGGTTCGCGCGGCTCGCCGGATCAGGTCACGACGTCCATGGCGAGGCCACCTTCTGTGCCGCGTTGATCGAGCCCGCAGCCCGCGTCCTCGACGCCGGCTGCGGAACCGGCCGGATCGCGATCCGGCTCGCGGAGCTGGGCCACGACTGCGTCGGAGTGGACGTCGACCCCTCGATGCTCGCCGTGGCCCGCCGGGACGCTCCCGCGCAGGAATGGCACCTCGGCGACCTGGCCCGACTGGACGCCCTCGGCCTGGACCCGGACTTCGACCTCGTGCTCGCCGCCGGAAACGTCATCCCCCTGCTGGCTGCCGGTACCGAGCCAACGGTCGTCCGGCAGCTGGCCGCCGCGCTGCGCCCCGGCGGCCTGCTGGTCACGGGTATGGGACTGGACGCGGCACATCTGCCGCTGGCGGAACCGCCGCTGACCCTCGCGGAGTTCGACGACTGGTGCGCGCGGGCCGGGCTGACCCTGCGGCAGCGCTTCTCCACCTGGAGCGGCGGCGCCTTCGACCAGGACCGCGGTTACGCCGTCAGCGTTCACTCACGCTCCACCGTGTGAGCCCCCGCCTTCCCCGAGGCCGAGAGGGCTGACCGGGCATCGGCCGTGCCCCATCGGGCAGTTCACCGTGTCCCCGCGACCGGTGACGCCCCGCCGCGTGATTGCTAGCGTCAGAGCGTGAGCCGATACGCCCCACCGACACCACGACCTGCCGAAACACCCTCGTGGAGTCGGTCCGGCACGTGACCATGGACATGGATCCGACCGGACCGCAGTCGACCGACGCGGCGCCGGACACCCCCGCACCGGTCGGAGGCCCGTCGGACGGCGACGCGCCCGACGTTCCCACCCGCCCCCGCCGCCGCGGCCCCGGCCCCTTCACCCTGATCGTGCTGCCCAGCCTGCTGGTGCTCCCCGGCGTCGCCGGCTACCTCGCCCTGACCGGCGGCCTCGACGGCGCGATGGAGGAGGACCCGGCACCGACCCAGTCAGCCGTCAGCAATGTGGACGGCTCCCACGTCACCTGGCTGCGCAGGGCGACGGCGGACTGCGCGGGTGTCACCCCCGCGCTCCTCGCCGCACACATCGACCAGCTCTCCGGGTGGCAGGCCGACACCGCGAGCCTTTCCGAAAAGGGCATCGCCCGTTTCACGGACGCCGACTGGAAGACCTGGGGCCGGGACGACGACGGCAACGGCACATCCTCCCCGCACGACGCGGTGGACGCCATCATGGCCCTGGGGCGGCAGGACTGCTCCCTGGCGGAGAAGGTGACCGCACTGCGCACCGAGGGCGCCGTCAACGGTGACGTCGCCGACCTCACGCTCGCCGCGTACACGGCAGGGACGGACCAGGTCGAAGAGGCCGGCAAGGTCCCCGGCCCGGCCCGCGCGTTCGTCGCCGACGTCAAGAAGCGGCTGCCGCAGTACGACGCCCTGGTCCGGGAGAACTCCGGGCAGGAGAGTGGCCAGGCCTCCGGCGCGCTGCTGACAGTGCCCGTCACCACGCACACCATCTCCTCGCCGTTCGGCTCGCGCACGCACCCACTGACCGGGGTCACCAAGCTCCACACGGGCATCGACTTCGCCGCACCGCAGGGCGCCCAGGTGTCCGCGGCACGGGAGGGGCGGGTCACGTTCGCAGGGCTGACCTCGGCCTACGGCAACCGCGTGGTGATCGACCACGGCACGATCGACGGAAAACCACTGGAGACCGCCTACAGCCATCTGTCCGCCCTCCAGGTGACCGTCGGCCAGAGCGTGACCACCGGACATCCCGTCGGACTCGTCGGCTCGACCGGCCTGTCCACCGGCCCGCATCTCCACTTCGAGGTCTTCTTCAACCGCCAGTACATGGACCCGGTCGCCTGGCTCAACAGCGGTGGCTGAGTCCGCCCGGGACCACCGCTGAGACGACGGTCACCCGTCGACAGGCGCATCTTTGTCCTGGGTGTGGAGAAAGTTGGAGCGGATTCCTGCGCAACTTCTTCCCACCCCGGTAAACCGCTGCTACGTTCCCCTCGAAAGCCCGACGGACTGGCCGATGTGGCGGGGAGGGACGCGTGAGACGCATGACGGCACGACCCGCGAACATGCACCAGGCGCGACTGCTACGGCTGCTGCGCGACGGAGGGCCCAACTCCCGCGCACAGCTGGGCGATCAGGTCGACCTCTCACGCTCCAAACTCGCCGTCGAGGTGGACCGGCTCCTGGAGACCGGTCTCGTCGTGGCCGACGGACTCGCCGCCTCCCGCGGTGGCCGCCGCTCCCACAACATCCGGCTCGCCCCCGGACTCCGCTTCCTCGGCGTCGACATCGGCGCCACCTCCGTCGATGTGGCCGTCACCAATGCCGAGTTGGAGGTCCTCGGACACCTCAACCACCCGATGGACGTACGGGACGGGCCCGTCGCCATCTTCGAACAGGTGCTTGCCATGGCGGCCAAGCTCCGCGCCTCCGGGCTCGCCGAAGGATTCGACGGCGCCGGGATCGGCGTACCGGGACCGGTCCGCTTCCCCGAAGGGGTCCCGGTCGCACCACCGATCATGCCCGGCTGGGACGGCTTCCCCGTGCGGGAGGCGCTCAGCCAGGAACTCGGCTGCCCCGTCATGGTCGACAACGATGTGAACCTGATGGCACTCGGGGAGCAGCACGCGGGCGTCGCCCGTTCCGTGGGCGACTTCCTGTGCGTCAAGATCGGTACGGGCATCGGCTGCGGCATCGTGGTGGGTGGCGAGGTCTACCGCGGTACGACGGGCAGCGCCGGAGACATCGGCCACATCCAGGTGGAACCGGACGGGCGCGCCTGCGCCTGCGGCAACCGGGGCTGCCTGGAGGCGCACTTCAGCGGCGCGGCACTCGCCCGCGACGCCGAGGACGCGGCCCGCGCCGGCCGGTCCGCGGAACTGGCGGCCCGGCTGGACAAGGCCGGGAAGCTCACGGCCGTCGACGTGGCCGCCGCCGCGGCGGCCGGAGATCCCACGGCGCTGGACCTGATCCGCGAGGGCGGCAACCGGGTCGGCCAGGTCATCGCCGGACTCGTCAGCTTCTTCAACCCGGGCCTCGTCGTGATCGGCGGCGGGGTGACCGGCCTCGGCCACAACCTGCTGGCCAGTGTCCGCACCCAGGTCTACCGGCAGTCCCTGCCGCTGGCCACGGGCAACCTCCCCATCGTCCTCGGTGAGCTGGGACCCGTCGCCGGAGTCACCGGCGCGGCCAGGCTCATCAGCGACCACCTGTTCTCGCCGGCCTGATGTCCGGGCCGGCGCGCCCTTCGGCACGCGTACCGCAGTCACCTCCGTAAACAGCCTGCTCCGAGTTCCGACCGCAGCACCGCACGAGGACCCAGCACCGCACCGCACGCGCACAGCAGTACCACCCAGCAGTTCCGTCAGCAGTACGGCACCGCCGGCACTGCGCCCTGCCCGCTCACCGGCCTCCTCCTGGCTCTCGGCCTCGCCCGAGCAGAGGAGACCTCGTTCGCCGAGGGGATTCGTCATGGCACCAGAACCACCCCTGCTCACGATGTCCGGCATCACCAAGTCGTTCCCCGGTGTGCGCGCCCTCGACGGCGTGGACCTGGAGGTGCTGGCCGGTGAAGTCCACTGCCTCCTCGGCCAGAACGGCGCCGGCAAGTCCACCCTCATCAAGGTGCTGGCCGGCGCCCACCAGCCCGACGACGGCACCATCACCTGGCGCGGCGAGCCCGTCCGGCTGTCCTCGCCGATCACCGCGATGCGCCTGGGCATCGCCACCATCTACCAGGAACTCGACCTGGTGGAGGGCCTGTCGGTCGCGGAGAACGTCTTCCTCGGGCACGAGCCGACCAGCGCCGGCTTCGTCGTACGGACCCGCGAGGCACGCACCGAGGCCGCCGCGCTCCTGAAGCGCCTGGGACACCCGGAGATCGACCCGGCCCGTGCGGTCGGCGACCTCTCCGCCGCCCACCAGCAGATCGTCTCCATGGCACGGGCGCTCTCCCACGAGGTACGGCTCATCGTGATGGACGAGCCGTCCGCGGCCCTGGACCCCGACGAGGTCGACAACCTCTTCCGCATCGTCGACGGGCTCACCGCCGACGGGGTGGCCGTCGTCTACATCTCGCACCGGCTGGAGGAGATCCGCCGGATCGGTGACCGGGTGACGGTGCTCAAGGACGGCAGGGCCGTCGCCGTGGGGCTCCCCGCCAAGTCCACCCCCACGCGCGACGTCGTGGCCATGATGACGGGCCGGAACGTCGAGTACGTCTTCCCCGAGCGGCCCGCCCCCGGTGCCCGGTCCTCCGCCGAGCCGGTGCTGAAGGTCGAAGGACTGTGCCGCACAGGCGAGTTCGAGCCCGTCGACCTCGAGCTGCGGCCCGGCGAGATCGTCGGTCTGGCCGGGCTCGTCGGCTCCGGACGCTCCGAGATCCTGGAGACCGTCTACGGCGCCCGCAAACCGACCGGGGGCCGCGTCCTCGTCGGCGGCACCCCCCTGCGCCCCGGCAGCGTACGGGCCGCCGTCGCCGCAGGCATCGGCCTGGCACCCGAGGAACGCAAGGCGCAGGCCCTGCTGTTGACGGAATCCGTCACCCGGAACGTCTCCATCTCCTCACTGTCCCGCTTCGCCCGCGCCGGCTGGCTCGACCGGGGCACCGAGCGCGAGGCCGCCAGGACCGCGACCCGGGAACTGTCCCTGCGGCCCGACAACCCGGACGCCGCCGTCCGCACCCTCTCCGGCGGCAACCAGCAGAAGGCGGTCCTGGCCCGCTGGCTGCTGCGCGGCTGCCGGGTCCTCCTGCTCGACGAACCGACCCGCGGCGTCGACGTCGGCGCCCGCGCCGAGCTCTACGCCGTGATCCGCCGGCTGGCCGACGAAGGCCTCGCCGTTCTGCTCGTCTCCAGCGAAGTGCCCGAAGTGCTGGGCCTCGCCGACCGGGTGCTGGTGCTCCGGGAAGGCCGTGTCGTGCACACGGCCGACGCCAGGGAGCTCGACGAGCACCGTGTCCTCGATCTCGTCATGGAAGGGAGCCCGACGTCATGACACAGCCCGCACCGTCGGCGCAGCACCAGGGGCCGGAGAAGGGGACCGTGACCGGCCCCGCCGCCGCGCCGCCCTCGAAGCAGGGCGGTGGCCCGCGCGCGCTCGGCCTGCGCCTCGACGTCCGTAACCTGTCGCTGCTCGGCGTGCTCGCCGTGCTGGCACTCGTCGGCGGCCTCACCGAACCCGACGCGTTCCTGGACACCGGAAACCTCCAGCTGATCCTGACGCAGTCCTCCGTCATCGGAGTCGTCACCGTCGGCGTGACCCTGGTCATCATCGGCGGCGGCATCGACCTGTCGGTCGGCGCGATGGTGGCCCTCGCCTCGGTCTGGGCGACGACGCTCGCCACCCAGGACTTCGGCTTCGCGGGCATCCTCTTCACCGCCGTGATCGTCGGCCTCGGCGCCGGGCTCGTCAACGGCGTCCTCATCGCCTACGGGCGGCTCGTCCCCTTCATCGCGACGCTCGCCATGCTCGCCTCGGCCCGCGGGCTCGCCCTGCAGATCACCGACGGCAAGACCCAGATCGTCACCGTCCAGTCCGTCCTCGACCTCGGTCTGCCCGACGCCTACGTCCTGGGCATCCCGCCCCTGGTCCTGGTCTTCGCCGCGGTCACCGTCGTCGGCTGGCTCATCCTGAACAGGACGACGTTCGGCCGCCGTACGGTCGCCATCGGCGGCAACGCGGAGGCGGCCAGGCTCGCGGGCATCGACGTACGCCGCCAGCGGCTCTACCTCTACCTGCTCTCCGGCCTGTGCTGCGGCATCGCCGCCTTCATGCTGATCATCCTGTCGGGCTCCGGCCAGAACACCAACGGGAACCTCTACGAACTCGACGCCATCGCCGCGGCGATCATCGGAGGCACCCTCCTGAGCGGCGGCCGGGGCACCATCGTCGGTTCCGTGCTCGGGGTCCTGATCTTCACCACGATCACCAACATCTTCGCCCTGAACAACCTGCAGAGCGACGTCCAGCAGATCGCCAAGGGCGCCATCATCGTCGCCGCCGTCCTGGTCCAGCGCCGCACGCTCCGCAACGGCGACACCTGATCCCTCCGCCCCACCGATCAGCCACCCCGCAGTTCCGTCAGGCACGACACCGGATGAAGGGTTTGACAGCCATGCCAGAAACCAGCCGCAGAGGACTGCTCTTCGGCACCGCGGCCGTCTCCGCGGGAGCCTTCCTCACCGCCTGCACCAGCAACGAGCCCAAGGAGGCGGCGGCCGCGCAGAGCAACCAGCCCGCCGCCGACGACAAGCCCGGCAAGCCCGTCACCATCGGATTCGCCGGCCCTCAGGCCGACCACGGGTGGCTCAACGCCATCAACGTCCAGGCCAAGGGGCGGGCGGAGAAGTACTCCGAGGTGACCATGGAGACCACCGAGGGCTCCAACGACACCGCCGCCCAGATCGGACAGGTCAAGACCCTCATCAACAAGAAGGTCGACGTCCTCGTCGTCCTCCCCGCCGACGGCAAGGCGCTCACCCAGGTGGGCCTGGAGGCCATGCGGGCCGGCATCCCCGTCGTCAACCTGGACCGCATCTTCGCCTCGCCGCAGGCCTACCGCTGCTGGGTCGGCGGCGACAACTACGGGATGGGCCTCAACGCCGGTCACTACATCGGCGAGCAGCTCAAGGACAAGCCGAACGCCAAGGTCGTCGAGCTCGCCGGCATCGACAACCTGGAGCTCACCAAGCAGCGCAGCAAGGGCTTCGCCGATGCCCTGAAGAACTACTCCAACGTCGAGCTGGTGGCCCGTCAGGCCGCCGACTTCACCGTGGAGTCGGGGCAGGCCAAGATGGCCCAGCTCCTCCAGGCGCAGAAGCAGTTCGACGCCCTGTGGAACCACGACGACGACCAGGGTGTGGGCGCGCTGCGCGCCATCGAGCAGGCGGGCCGCGACGAGTTCATCATGGTCGGCGGGGCGGGCGCGAAGTCCGCGATGGACGCCATCAAGGCCGGCAACAGCGTCCTCAAGGCCACCGTGCTCTACCCGCCCACGATGGCGGCCTCCGCGATCGACCTGGCGCGGGCCCTGGGACAGAGCAAGGGCATCGCGGGTCTCTCCGAGATGGAGATCCCGACCTCGGTGACCCTCTACTCGGCCGTGGTCACGAAGGAGAACATCGACCAGTACCTGCCGACGGGCTTCAGCTGATCCCGCACCGCCGCCGCCACCGAACCACCGACGAGGAGGAAGCCCGCATGGCCCGTAGGGAAGAGACGGAGCAGGAGACCGAGGCACCGCCGCCCACCGCGACGCTCGGCGTCGGCATGGTCGGATACGCCTTCATGGGTGCCGCCCACTCCCAGGGGTGGCGTACCGCGGGACATGTCTTCGACCTGCCGGTGAGACCCGCTCTCGCCGCGATCTGCGGCCGCGACCGCGCGGCCGTCGAAGCGGCCGCCGCCCGGCACGGATGGGCCGCCGCCGAGACCGACTGGCGCGCCCTGATCGCCCGGGACGACGTCCAGCTGGTCGACATCTGCACCCCCGGGGACAGCCATGCGGAGATCGCGATCGCCGCACTGGAGGCGGGCAAGCACGTGCTGTGCGAGAAGCCGCTCGCCAACACGGTCGCCGAGGCGGAGGCCATGGCGGAGGCCGCGGAGCGGGCCGCGGCCCGCGGCCAGGTGGCGATCGTGGGCTTCAACTACCGCAAGGTGCCCGCCCTCACCTACGCCCGCACGCTGATCGAGGAGGGCAGGCTGGGCGCCCTGCGGCACGTGCGGGCCACCTACCTCCAGGACTGGCTCGTCGACCCCGGTTCGCCCCTCACCTGGCGGCTCGACCGCGAGCGCGCCGGATCCGGCGCGCTCGGAGACCTCGGGGCGCACATCGTCGACCTCGCCCAGTACCTGGCGGGGGAGCCCCTGGTCGGGGTGTCGGCGATCAGTGAGACCTTCGTACGCGAGAGGCCCGTGCTCGCCGGTGCCGCGGCCGGGCTCTCGGGCGCCGCGGACGGGACCGCCCGGGGGGCGGTCACCGTCGACGACGCGACCATGTTCACCGGCCGGCTGGCATCGGGAGCACTCGCCTCCTTCGAGGCGACCAGGATGGCGGCCGGGCGCAAGAACGCCCTGCGTCTGGAGATCAACGGCGAGCTGGGCTCGATCGCCTTCGACCTGGAACGGCTCAACGAACTCTCCTTCCACGACCACACGGAGCCCGCCACCATCGCGGGCTTCCGCCGGATCCTGGTCACCGAACCGCAGCACCCCTACCTCGAGGCGTGGTGGCCGCCGGGCCACGGTCTGGGCTACGAGCACACCTTCGTGCACCAGGCCCGTGACGTGGTGCGCACGATCGTCGAAGGGCGGCCCCCCGTACCGTCGTTCGCCGACGGACTCCAGGTGCAGCGGGTGCTCGCCGCCGTCGAGGAGAGCGCCGCCAAGAACTCCGTACACACCCCGGTCCCGTTCTAGGAGGTTCCGCGCATGCCCCGTCCCTTCACTCTCTTCACCGGCCAGTGGGCCGACCTGCCGCTGGAGGAGGTCTGCCGGCTCGCCCGGGACTTCGGCTACGACGGTCTCGAACTCGCCTGTTGGGGAGACCACTTCGAGGTCGACAAGGCCCTGTCGGATCCCGGCTACCTCGACAGCAGGCGACAGCTCCTCGACAAGTACGGCCTCAAGTGCTGGGCGGTCTCCAACCACCTGGTCGGCCAGGCCGTCTGCGACAGCCCCATCGACGAGCGTCACCAGGGCATCGTGCCCGCCCGCATCTGGGGGGACGGGGAGCCCGAAGGCGTACGCCGACGGGCGGCCGAGGAGATCAAGAACACCGCCAGGGCGGCGGCCGCCTTCGGTGTCGACACCGTCATCGGCTTCACCGGGTCGTCGATCTGGCACCTGGTCGCCATGTTCCCGCCGGTCCCACCGCACATGATCGAACGCGGCTACGAGGACTTCGCGGAGCGGTGGAACCCGATCCTGGACGTCTTCGACGCCGAGGGTGTGCGCTTCGCCCACGAGGTGCACCCGAGCGAGATCGCGTACGACTACTGGACCACCAAGCGGGCCCTGGAGGCGGTGGACCACCGGCCCGCGTTCGGGCTGAACTTCGACCCGAGCCACTTCGTGTGGCAGGACCTCGACCCGGTCGGCTTCCTGTACGACTTCCGGGACCGGATCTA
The DNA here is from genome assembly GCF_040295485.1 of Streptomyces sp. NPDC002793. Lineage (NCBI taxonomy): Bacteria > Bacillati > Actinomycetota > Actinomycetes > Kitasatosporales > Streptomycetaceae > Streptomyces > Streptomyces sp. NPDC002793. Next base: position 62,212 of record NZ_JBEOVL010000036.1, read on the forward strand.
CCACGTGGACTGCAAGGAGGCCCGCAAGCGCCTCGACGGCCGTAACGGGCGTCTCGGCTCCCATCTGCCGTGGGGCGATCCACGGCGCGGCTGGGACTTCGTCTCCGCAGGGCACGGGGACGTGCCCTGGGAGGACGTGTTCCGGATGATGCGGTCCATCGGGTACGAGGGGCCGGTCTCCGTGGAGTGGGAGGACGCGGGCATGGACCGGCTGACGGGTGCGCCGGAGGCGCTGGCCTCGCTGAAGCGGTTCGACTTCGACCCACCCAGCGCCTCGTTCGACGCGGCGTTCGGCGGCGGCGAGTAGCGCGGGCAGGGGAACAGCTCCCCCAGGGCCATGAGCCCTGGGGGTGATCCCGCCTGCCCGGACGCCCCTTTGTCCACCCGGAGACAAAAGCTCGACCCGACCCCTGCGCAAGGGCTTTCCGTACGGGATGAACACAGCTACGGTCCCCTAGGTGTACACGACATGACTCGCGTCACCGGTGCCCCGCACGGCGTCACCGGTGATGAGCGCGGCAGTCCCCGCGCGGAACGGCAGAACGCACCAGCCCGAACAACCGGCACACTCCGGAGGACGCACGTGCACAGAAGCAGCAGACGGCTCCGCGCCCGAAAGTCACTCGCCCTCTTCACCGGCGGACTGCTCGCCGCCGCAACCCTCACGCTGGGCTCCTCGCCCGCCGCCACGGCCGACGCCCCGGCCGCGCAGAACGCCGCCGAGGACTTCCAGCAGGTCACCCTCGCCAAGGGCGCAGCCGAGACCGGCGAACCCATATCGCTCGCGGTGCTCCCCGACCGCAGCGTGCTGCACACCTCGCGCGGCGGTGAGCTGCGGATCACGGACAGCGCGGGCAACACCCGGATCTCCGGCACCGTCCCCGTCTACTCGCACGACGAGGAAGGTCTCCAGGGAATCGGTGTCGACCCCGATTTCGCCGAGAACCGCGCGATCTACCTCTACTACGCGCCGCCGCTGGACACCCCGGCCGGCGACGCCCCGGAGACCGGAACCGCCGCCGACTTCGCGAAGTTCGACGGGGTGAACCGCCTCTCCCGCTTCGTGCTCAAGGAGGACGGCACCCTCGACAACGCCAGCGAGAAGAAGGTCATCGACATCCCGGCCACGCGCGGCATGTGCTGCCACGTGGGCGGCGACATCGACTTCGACGCGCAGGGCAACCTCTACCTCTCGACGGGCGACGACTCGAACCCGTTCTCGTCCGACGGCTTCTCCCCGCTGGACGACCGGCCCGACCGTAACCCCGCCTTCGACGCCCGCCGCACCTCCGGCAACACCAACGACCTCCGCGGCAAGATCCTGCGCATCAAGGTCGCCGACGACGGCTCGTACACCGTCCCCGAGGGCAACCTCTTCGCCCCGGGCACGGACAAGACGCGTCCCGAGGTCTACGCGATGGGCTTCCGCAACCCCTTCCGCTTCAGCGTGGACCAGGCCACCGGCATCCTCTACGTCGGTGACTACGGCCCCGACGCCGGTGCCGCCGACCCGAACCGCGGACCGGCCGGACAGGTGGAGTTCGCCCGGGTGACGAAGCCCGGCAACTTCGGCTGGCCCTTCTGCACCGGCGACAACCAGGCCTACCGCGACTACGACTTCGCCACGCAGACCTCCGGCCCCGCCTTCGACTGCGCCGCCCCGAAGAACGAGTCGGCGCACAACACCGGCCTGGTCGACCTGCCGCCCGCCGAGGCGGCCTGGATCCCGTACGACGGTGCGTCCCTGCCCGAGTTCGGCAGCGGCTCCGAGTCCCCGATGGGCGGACCCGTCTACCACTACGACGCGGACCTCGACTCCCCGGTGAAGTTCCCCGAGGAGTACGACGGCGACTTCTTCGCCGGAGAGTTCGGCCGGCAGTGGATCAAGCGCATCACGCAGGACGCCGACGGCGGCGTCCAGTCCATCAACGACATCCCGTGGACCGGGACGCAGGTGATGGACATGGCCTTCGGGCCCGACGGCGCACTGTACGTCCTGGACTACGGCCTCTCCTGGTTCGGCGGGGACGAGCACTCGGGGCTGTACCGCATCGAGAACGCCACCGGCGGCCGCTCACCGATCGCCGAGGCCTCGTCGAACAGGACCTCCGGGGTCGCACCGCTGAAGGTGAAGTTCTCCTCGGCCGGTACCACCGACGGTGACGGCGACGCCCTGACGTACGCCTGGGACTTCGGCGACGGAGGGAAGTCCGCGGCCGCCGATCCGACGTACACGTACAAGAAGAACGGCACCTACGTCGCCACGGTGACCGCGAAGGACCCGACCGGCCGCACCGGTTCGGCCAGCGTGCACGTGACCGTGGGCAACACCGCCCCCGTCGTCGACATGGAGTTCCCGACCGACGGCCAGCTCTTCGAGTTCGGGGACGAGGTGCCCTTCAAGGTGACCGTCACCGACCCGGAGGACGGCACCGTCGACTGCTCGAAGGTCGAGGTCAAATTCACCCTGGGCCATGACAGCCACGGGCACGACATCACCACCGAGCACGGCTGCGAAGGCACCATCAAGACCGCGATGGAGGGCGGCCACGACCCGAACGCCAACATCTACGGCGGCATCTCGGCGTCCTACACGGACGGCGGCGGCGGCGGTCAGGCGGCACTGACCGGCCGTGACCAGGCGAAGCTCCAGCCCCGCCACCGGCAGGCCGAGCACTTCGACAACTCCTCCGGTGTCACCACCCCGAGCAAGACCAGCGCCCACGGCGGCAGGACCGTCGGCGACATCGACAACGACGACTGGATCTCCTTCACCCCCTACATCCTCGGTGGCTCCACGAAGCTCACCGCCCGTACCTCCTCGGCGGGGGCGGGAGGCTTCCTCGAAGTGCGGGCCGGATCGCCCACCGGCAAGATCCTCGGCTCCGCCCCCGTCCCGGTGACCGGCAGCTGGGACACGTTCCAGGACATCGACGTGCCGCTGCGCGGCGCGCCCAAGAAGGCCACCGAACTCTTCCTGGTCTTCAAGGGCGGAGCGGGAGCCCTGTACGACGTGGACGACTTCGTACTCTCCAACAGCCCGGTCGACCGGACCGCGAAGCGCGTCCTCGTCTTCTCCAAGACGGGAGGCTTCCGGCACGACTCGATCCCCGAGGGCATCGCCGCGCTGAAGGAGCTGGGCAAGGACACCAACATCACGGTCGACTCGACCGAGGTGGCCGGCCAGTTCACGACCAGCAACCTGGCCCGCTACGACGCCGTCGTCTTCCTCTCGACCACCGGTGACGTCCTGAACGCCGACCAGAAGAAGGCGTTCGAGAACTTCGTTTCCACCGGCGGCGGTTACATGGGCGTCCACGCGGCGGCCGACACCGAGTACGACTGGGAGTTCTACGGCGGGCTCGTCGGCGCCTACTTCGACTCGCACCCGCAGATCCAGCCCGCCACCGTCCGGGTGGAGAACCACGACCACCCGGCGACCGCGCACCTGGACGAGGCCTGGGACCGCACCGACGAGTGGTACAACTACCGCACCAACCCGCGGGACAAGGCCCAGGTCCTCGCCACGCTGGACGAGACGACGTACACCGGCGGAAACATGAAGGGCGACCACCCGATCGCCTGGTGCCAGGCGTACGAGGGCGGCCGCTCCTTCTACACCGGCCTCGGCCACACCAAGGAGTCCTACGCCGAACCCGCCCTCCGGCAGCACCTCCTGGGCGGCCTGCGCTACGCGGCCGGCCAGGTGAAGGCCAACTGCAAGCCGGACACCGGTTACCGGTCGATCTTCAACGGGAAGACCCTCGAAGGGTGGAAGCAGGCCGGCCCCGGGAAGTTCGTCGTCGCCGACGGTGAGCTGCGCTCCGAGGGCGGCATGGGTCTGCTGACCTACCAGGCCAAGGAGCTGGACGCCTACTCGCTGAAGCTCGACTGGAAGATGACGGGCGACGACAACTCCGGTGTCTTCGTCGGCTTCCCCGAGTCGGACGACCCGTGGTCCGCGGTGAACAACGGCTACGAGGTCCAGATCGACGCCACCGACGCGGCGGACCGCACGACCGGCGCCGTCTACACCTTCAAATCCGCCGACATCAAGGCCCGTGACCGGGTCCTGCGGCCGCCCGGTCAGTGGAACAGCTACGAGATCAAGGTCCAGGGCGAGCGGCTCCGGGTCTTCCTGAACGGCGTGAAGATCAACGACTTCACCAACACCGACCCGGTCCGCAGTCTCAAGGACGGCTACATCGGCCTCCAGAACCACGGAGCCGACGACCACGTGTCGTTCCGCAACATCCAGCTGAAGGAGCTGCCCTCGACGTAGGGCGGCCACCTCCTCCGGCGGTGGGCGAGCGCGGCCACGAGCAGGCCGAGGGTGACGGACAGCCGTGCGCGGCTACGCACGAACGGTCTGAGCAGGCGTGGCACGGTCACTGAGCTTCTCC
>NZ_JBEOVL010000037.1:0-64626 GCF_040295485.1 Streptomyces sp. NPDC002793
ACATCTGCCCACCCCAAACACAACGTCGGCCTGACCCACCAACGAGATGGATCAGGCCGACGTCACGACGAAGGGGCATTCGCCAACAGCATCCGGTGGCCGGATACGCCCCTTCTCACCTTCGCTGACGGCTACGCGCCGCGCAGCACCGCGCCGGTGCGCTCGGTGGCCAGGGCGACTGCGGTGTCGCGGGCCGCGGAGGCCTCCTCGACGGTCAGCGTGCGGTCCGGGGCACGGAACCGCAGCGCGTACGCCAGGGACTTCTTGCCCTCACCGATCTGCTCACCGGTGAAGACGTCGAACAGGCGCAGCGATTCGAGGAGTTCCCCGGCGCCCTCGCGGAGCGCCTTCTCCACCGCGTCGGCGGACACGTCCGAGGCGACGACGAGCGCGACGTCCTGGGTCGCCACCGGGAAGGTGGAGATCCGGGGCGCCTGGAGCGCACCGTCGACGGCCTGTTCCAGGACGTCGAGCTCGACCTCCATGGCGCAGGTCCGCTCAGGCAGGTGGAGCTCCTTGACGACACGCGGATGCAGTTCGCCCGCGTGACCGAAGAGGGTCTCCTCACCGGCGACCGTGACGTACAGCGCGGCACAGCGGCCGGGGTGCCACGGGGCGTGCCGGTCGGCGCGCACGGTCACCTCGACGCCCGCCTCACGGGCGAGGGAGCGCGCCGCCTCGACGGAGTCCGCCCAGTCGGCGGGGCGGCCCTTGCCCCACCAGCCGGCCTGCTCGCGGGCGCCCGCGAGCACGACGGCGGCCCGGCGGGGCTGGCGCGGGAGCGCCGCGTCCAGCCCGGCGATCTCCTCGTCGGTGGGACGGCGGTCGACGGGCAGCCGCACGGCCTTCGTCTCGTGACCGGTCGGCCTGAAGACCAGGCCGGTCTCGAAGAGGGCCAGGTCGTGGCTGCCCCGGCCGTCGTTGCGCCGCAGTGCGCCGAGCAGGCCCGGCAGCAGCGTGGTGCGCAGCGCCGGCTCCTCGTCGGAGAGCGGGTTGACGAGGGTGACCGTACGGCGGCGGTCGTCGTCCTCGTCGAGGCCGAGCTGGTCGAGGACGGCTTCACCGATGAACGGGTAGCTGAGCGCCTCGACGTAACCGGCTCCGGCGAGCGCCCGGCCGATGCGGCGGTGCAGCCGCTGACGGTCGGTGAGCCCGCGTCCGGACGGGGGTGTCGGCAGGGTGGAGGGGAGGTTCTCGTACCCCTCCAGCCGGATGACCTCTTCGGCCAGGTCGTTCGGCTCGGCGAGGTCGGGACGCCAGGACGGCACCGTGACGATCAGCTCGTCCTGCCCGTAGACGTCGCAGCCGACCTGCTGGAGGCGGCGTACGACGGTCTCGCGGCCGTACGCGACACCGGCCACCCGGTCGGGGTGGTTCGCCGGCATCGCGATGGTGCGGGGTGCGGACGGAGCGGTGATCTCCGTGACACCGGCCTCAGCCGTGCCGCCCGCGAGGAGGACCAGCAGGTCGACCGTGCGCTGTGCGGCGGCGGCCGCGGCCTGCGGGTCGACACCGCGCTCGAAGCGCTTGGACGCCTCGGAGCTCAGCTTGTGGCGGCGGGCCGTCCGGGCGATGGCGATCGCGTCGAAGTGCGCGGCCTCGATGACGACCTCGGTGGTCCCGGTGTCCTCGGCGTGGTCGGCGATCTCGGTGTCGGCGCCGCCCATGACACCCGCGAGGCCGATCGGCCCGCGGTCGTCGGTGATGACGAGGTCCTGGGCGTCCAGGACGCGCTTGGCGCCGTCGAGCGTGGTGAGCTTCTCGCCCTGCTGGGCGCGGCGCACCCCGATCGTCCCCTCGACGCGAGTGCGGTCGTAGGCGTGCAGCGGCTGGCCGAGCTCCAGCATCACGTAGTTGGTGATGTCGACGGCCAGCGAGACGGTGCGCATCCCGGCCTTCTGCAGCCTGCGCTGCATCCAGATCGGGGAGCGTGCCTCGGGCCGCAGGCCGGTGACCGTGCGCGCGGTGAAGTTGCTGCATCCGATCGGGTCGGACACCTTCACCGGGTAGCCGTGCGCGTTGGGCGGCGGTACGTCGAGGAGTGCCGGGTCACGCAGCGGCAGCCCGTACGCGATGGCGGTCTCGCGGGCGACGCCACGCATCGAGAGGCAGTAGCCGCGGTCCGGTGTGACGGCGATGTCGAGGACCTCGTCGACAAGCTCCAGGAGCTCGATCGCGTCGGTGCCGGGCTCGAACTCCGGCGGCAGCACGATGATGCCGTGCGTGCCGTCGTCGCCCATGCCGAGCTCGTCGGTCGAGCAGATCATGCCGTGCGAGGTCTTGCCGTACGTCTTGCGCGCGGCGATCGCGAAGTCGCCGGGCAGCACGGCGCCCGGGAGGACCACGACGACCTTGTCGCCGACGGAGAAGTTACGGGCGCCGCAGACGATCTCCTGCGGTTCGCCGGTGCCGTTGGCGGTGCCCACGTCGACGGTGCAGAAGCGGATGGGCTTCTTGAAGCCCTCCAGCTCCTCGATGGTCAGGACCTGTCCGACGACCAGGGGGCCCTTGAGGCCGGCGCCGGTCTGCTCGACGGTCTCGACCTCGAGGCCGACAGAGACGAGCTCGGCCTGTACGTCACGGCCGGTCTCCGTCGCCGGCAGGTCGACGTATTCCCGCAGCCAGGAAAGCGGGACGCGCATCAGATCTCCATCCCGAACGGCCGGGTGAACCGGACGTCGCCCTCGACCATGTCTCGCATGTCCTCGACGTTGTGGCGGAACATCAGCATCCGCTCGATCCCGAATCCGAAGGCGAATCCGCTGTACTTCTCGGGGTCCACACCGCAGGCGACGAGCACCTTCGGGTTGACCATGCCGCAGCCGCCGAGCTCGATCCAGCCCTCGCTGCCGCAGGTGCGGCAGGGGCGGTCCGGGTTGCCGACGGACGCGCCGCGGCAGACGTAGCAGACCATGTCCATCTCGGCGGACGGCTCGGTGAACGGGAAGAAGTTCGGCCGCAGCCGGGTCTTCATGTCCGGGCCGAAGAGCGCCTGGACCATGTGGTCGAGGGTGCCCTTGAGATCGGCCATGGTGAGGCCCTCGTCGACGGCGAGCAGCTCGATCTGGTGGAAGACCGGGGTGTGCGTGGCGTCGAGCTCGTCGGTGCGGTAGACCCGCCCGGGGCAGACCACGTAGACGGGGGGCTTACGGCTGAGCAGGGACCGGGCCTGGACCGGCGAGGTGTGCGTACGCAGCACGACACCGGACTCGTCACCCTTGGCACCGTCGGCGCCCTGGACGAAGAAGGTGTCCTGCATCTGCCGCGCCGGGTGGTCGGGCACGAAGTTCAGGGCGTCGAAGTTGAACCACTCCGCCTCGACCTCGGGGCCCTCGGCGATCTCGTACCCCATGGCGACGAAGACGTCGGCGACGCGCTCCATGATGGTCGTCAGGGGGTGGCGCGCACCGGCCGGGGTGCGGTCGTAGGGCAGTGTGACGTCCACCGCCTCCTCGACCAGCACCCGGGCGTCACGCTCGGCCTCCAGCTCGGCCTGGCGGGCGGCCAGCGCCTTGGAGACGGCGCCGCGGGCCTGGCCCACGCGCTTGCCCGCCTCGGCCTTGGCCTGCGGCGGGAGGGCGCCGATCTCCCGGTTGGCGAGCGACAGGGGCGAGGTACCACCGGTGTGCGCGGTCTTCGCCTGGGCGAGCGCGTCGAGGTCGCCTGCGGCGGCGAAGGCGGCGAACGCCTCGTCCCGCATGCGCTCGATCTCTTCCGGTTTCAGTGCCTCGACCTCGACTGGGTCGTACGACTTGTTCGGTGCCGACATCTCTTCCCGTGCTTCCGATTGGCTGGTGGCGACCCTGGTTCGACGACTGAGGACGCAAAGGTGCCAAAAGTCGAGTCTACGGGCCGCCGGTGGGCGAAGAAGCCCGTGGGCCGCCTAGACCAGGTAGGCCGGCGCGCTCACGGGCAGGATAAATCGGAATTCGGCGCCGCCGCCCGGCGCGCGGTCGACCGTGATGGTGCCGCCGTGGGCCTCGACGATGCCCTTGACGATGTACAGGCCCAGGCCGGTCCCGCCCCGCTTGCTGCCCCGCCAGAAGCGGGTGAAGACGCGGGCCATCGACTCCTCGGGGATGCCTGGACCTTCGTCGCTCACGGTGACTGCCGTTCCCGTCTCGTCGCTCTTCCCCGGCGCGGATGCGGGGGCGATCTCAATGGTGACGGTTCCCTCGCCGTGGCGCACCGCGTTTTCCAGGAGGTTGCCGAGCACCTGGTCGACCTTGTCCGGGTCGGCCCAGAGGTCGGGCAGCGGCTGCCGGGTGCGGACGAGGAAGCGGTCGGGCGCCTGGCCGTTCGCCGTGAGGGCCTGGATGTGGCGTTCGACGGCGGCGGAGACGTCCACGGGCTGCCGGCGCAGCTCCAGCCGGCCGGAGTCGATGCGGGAGATGTCGAGCAGCTCGGCGATGAGCCGGTTGACGCGGTTGGCGTCGGCGTCGACGGTCTCCAGCATCAGCCGCTTCTGGTCGTCGGTGAACCTCTCCCACTTGGCCAGGAGCGTGGCGGTGAAGCCCTTGACCGAGGTCAGCGGGGAGCGCAGCTCATGGGCGACGGTGGCGATCAGCTCGGCGTGGCTGAGTTCGGTGCGGCGGCGCGCCTCGGTGCCGCGCAGCGAGACGACGAGTCGGCGGACCGGCCCGGTCGGGGCCTCACGGACGTAGCGGGCGGAGACCAGGACCTCACGGCCGCCGGGGAGCAGCAGGTTCCGCTCGGGCTGGCCGACCCGGATGGCGAGCCCGCCGTACGGGTCGGTCAGGTCCCACCAGCGTCGCCCTTTGAGGTCTTCGAGGGGCAGTGCCTGGTGCAGGGAGCGGCCGATTGCGGCGGCCCCGGGCGTGGCGGTGATCCGGGCCGCGGCCGCGTTGAAGCAGATGACCGTGCCGGTCTCGTCGGCGACGACGAGACCGTCGGGCAGATCGTCCGGGTCGATGCCCGTGGTGGGGTCTCCGACGGTGCGGCTCGCGCCGGGCCCTTCGGAGAGTGCGCGCACGGTGGCCGTGTGTGCCGATCGCGGCCTGCTCATGCCGACAGCCATTTTCCCGTACCCCACCTCTCGAAACCGGTGCAGTGGGCCCCCGAGTCCGTCACCCTACTAGCCGTCAGCAGCCGTGCGACACCCTCCGGGCGGGCACCGGAGGCCCGGTGGCCGGTATCGATCGGTGGGCGGCCCCGCGGGGGGATCAGCCGGTGCGTGGCGGGCGCTGCGCCCGCGCGGAGGCGTAGAGGCACACGGCGGCGGCGGTGGCGAGGTTGAGGCTCTCGGCCTTGCCGTGGATCGGGACCCGGACCACGGCGTCGGCCAGGGCGCGTGTCTCCTCCGGGAGCCCCCATGCCTCGTTTCCGAACACCCATGCGGTGGGTCCGCCCATGGTGCCCGCGTCGAGTTCGTCGTCGAGGTCGTCCTCGCCTGCGCCGTCGGCCGCCAGGATGCGTACACCGGCGTCACGGAGCCCTCGTACGGCCTGTTCGACGGGCACGCCGACGGCTACCGGCAGATGGAAGAGCGAGCCGACGGAGGCCCGGACCGACTTGGGGTTGTAGAGGTCCACGGAGGCGTCGGTGAGCACGACCGCGTCCGCTCCCGCCGCGTCCGCGCAGCGCAGCACCGTGCCCGCGTTCCCGGGGTCGCGTACGTGGGCGAGGACGGCGACCAGCGTGGGCTTCGCCGCGAGGATGTCCTCGAAGGGCGAGTCCAGGAAGCGGCAGACGCCGATCAGGCCCTGCGGGGTGACGGTCTGGGAGACGTCGGCGAGCACGTCGCCGTCCGCGAGGTGCACCCGGGCGCCCGCGGCGGCGGCGGCCTCGATGATGTCGGCGTACCGCTCGGCCGCCTCGACGGTGGCGAAGAGCTCGGTCAGCGTGGGTTCGCCGTCGCCGCCCCGGTGTGCGGCGGCCTCCCGCACGGCCTGTGGTCCCTCGGCGATGAACCTGCGCTCCTTGCCGCGGAAGTTGCGCCTGGCCAGCCGGCGTGCGGCGGCGATTCGCGGCGACCGCGCGGAGATCAGTTCGGGGGTGCCCATGGTCGGCGGCGAGCCTCTCTGCGTAAGTCAGCTTCTCTGCGTACGTTTCTCCGCGTACGGCTGACTACGTACGCGACACGTGGTGCAACGCGCCGGACCCGCAGACGGCACACGCCTGCGGGTCCGGTGACGACGGAAGTGCTGCCTGGGTCAGGCGGCCTTCGGGGCGTTGACGTCGCTCGGGAGGGCCTTCTGGGCAACCTCGACGAGGGCGGCGAACGCGTTGGCGTCGTTGACCGCGAGCTCGGCCAGGATCTTGCGGTCCACCTCGATGTTGGCGGCCTTCAGACCCTGGATGAGGCGGTTGTACGTCATGCCGTTCTGGCGGGCGGCCGCGTTGATGCGCTGGATCCAGAGCTGACGGAAGTCGCCCTTGCGCTTCTTGCGGTCGTTGTAGTTGTAGACCAGGGAGTGGGTGACCTGCTCCTTGGCCTTGCGGTACAGGCGCGAACGCTGACCGCGGTAACCGCTGGCGGCCTCGAGGATCGCCCGGCGCTTCTTGTGGGCGTTTACTGCCCGCTTGACGCGTGCCACTTTTAACTCCTTGCAGCGGGGTCGGGTGGTCGCAGTGGGGACTCACCCGGCCCGGAAACGAATTGGTCCCGGTCGGATCGAGGTCGTGCCTCCGGGTTCACCGGAGGCGGCGCCTCACTTGCCGAGAAGCTTCTTGACCTTCTTGGCGTCGGCCGGAGCCACGACGACCGTGCCGGTCAGCGAGCGGGTCTTCTTGGACGACTTGTGCTCGAGCAGGTGGCGCTTGCCGGCCTTCTCGCGGAGCACCTTGCCGGAGCCGGTGATCTTGAAGCGCTTGCTGGCACCGCTGTGCGTCTTGTTCTTCGGCATCGCGCCGTTATCTCCTCGTCAGTGGCGCCCCTCACGGTGCGGGCACCGGACTGCAGGGGCGTCAGATCTCTGGGTGGTTTCCGGGGGACCCGGGGGCGCCTGGGTGGCGACCCCCGGAGGTCACGCCTCGGAAGGTGTCTCGGCCGGAGCCTCTGCCGGAGCCTCGGCCGCTGCGGCGGGGGCCTCAGCGGTCTCACCCTCGGACTCGGCGTCAGGGGTGTATCCCTGGCGCTCCGCCTTACGGGCGGCCTGGGCCTCGCGGGCTTCGGCCATGGCTTCGGTCTTCTTCTTGTGCGGGCCCAGAACCATGATCATGTTCCGGCCGTCCTGCTTCGGGTTGGACTCGATGAAGCCGAGGTCCTCGACATCCGAAGCGAGACGCTGGAGCAGTCGGAAGCCCAGCTCGGGGCGGGACTGCTCACGACCGCGGAACATGATCGTGATCTTGACCTTGTCCCCCTGCTTGAGGAACCGGACGACGTGACCCTTCTTGGTGTCGTAGTCGTGCGGGTCGATCTTCGGCCGGAGCTTCATTTCCTTGATGACCGTGTGCGCCTGGTTCTTGCGCGCCTCACGGGCCTTCATGGCCGACTCGTACTTGAACTTCCCGTAGTCCATGAGCTTGCACACGGGGGGACGGGCTGTCGCCGCCACCTCGACCAGGTCGAGGTCGTACTCCTGTGCGAGTTCCAGGGCCTTGGCAAGCGGAACAATCCCGACCTGCTCGCCGCTGGGACCGACAAGTCGCACCTCGGGAACGCGAATCCGGTCGTTGATGCGGGGCTCGGCGCTGATGGATCCTCCTCGGTAGCACCACGCGACCGCCTGGCGGACAGCCGCGTAACGTCTTATGTATGACCAACCGAGCCGGAAAGCAGAAATGCCCCGGACGGGACACATGCGGGGCTCCTGGAACTACCGGAACACCGCCGCGTGCAACCGCGGGGCGCAATCGGGCGGCCCCATCGTCCGTACGGAACGATGGCTGCCACCTGACCGGTGACCCGCCGTCCCTGAGGACGGTCAGGTGGGAGATCGGAGCCTCCACTTGTGGGCCGGTCACATAGGTGTCCGGCCGGTCGTTACACAAGGTTAGCAGCTCCCCGGGGCTACGGCTAACCCGCTGCCCGGACGGCTCCCGCAGCAGGAACCGCGCCGACGTGGCCTTATCGTGTGGTGCATGAGCGACGCGACCACCCCCAGCACCGAGAACCCCGGCTTCGACGACATGGCCCGCGACATCGCGGAGGTTCCCGCGGTCGAGGTGATCGTGACCGTCGCCGTCAACCTGATGAGCGCGGCAGCCGTGAAGCTCGGCCTGACCGAGGAGGGCGAGCAGCACAAGGACCTGGACGAGGCGCGCAAGCTGGTCCAGGCACTGGCCGGGCTGCTCGACGCGAGCGCCACCGAGATCAGCACGTTCCACGCCTCGCCGCTGCGCGACGGCCTCAAGTCGCTGCAGTTGGCCTTCCGCGAGGCCTCGCTCGTGCCGGACGAGCCCGGCCAGGGCCCGGGCGAGAAGTACACCGGTCCTGTCTACGGCTGACCGCCCCGCGCCCTTCCAGCCCGAGCCCGCCGCCCACGACAGGTGGCGGGCTCCTGCGTGTCAGCGGCTGAACAGCGGCTCGCCCGGGGCCTCAGCGCCTGCCGGGAGCACTGCCAGATCGAGCCCGCGCACCAGCCTGGCGCGCAGCACCTCGCTGGTCGAGAGCGCGTCGGCGACCCGGCGGGCGGCGTCCGCGACCACCGCGTCCGGGGCGAGGACGAGGGCGAGGGTGCCGTCGGCAGCGCCGGGGCCGAGGTGGGCGCGCAGCACCGCGGGCTCGGCGGCGACCGCCTCCCGCACCGCGGCGACGACGGCGGGGTCGTCGAGCGGGTCCACGCCGACGCGGTTCTCGGCCAGGGCCAGCAGCGCCGGCCCGGTCAGCTCGAAGGCCACGGGCCCCGCCAGGTCCAGCACCACCGTGTCCGCCTTCTCGTGCGCGGCCGCCTGCAACGCCTGGTGCAGGGGTACGGCGACGGGGCGCGCCTGCGGGTCCCAGCGGGCCAGCGAGGCGGTGGAGGTGAAGGCGGGCAGGGCGCGTCGGTCACCGGCCTGGAGGGTCGGCACCGCCATGTCGCTGGTCTTCTCGCGGCGCAGCCCGCTCCCCCGTCGCCCGCCGTGCCCCTCCTCGTGGGCTTCGTGCCCCTCCTCGACCTCACCGAGGACGGCGACGACCGGCACGAGCAGCCGGGCGTCACGGAGCGCCGCGAGGACCGGGCCCACGGCCGTCCGGTCCGCGGCCCATGCGGCGAGGGCCGCCGTGAGTTCGGGCGAGGCGGTGCCGTCGTCGTCGGAGAAACCGGGGTCCGGGATGTTCTTGAGCTCCACACGACGAGCGTAGTGGACCGGTTCTCCCACCTGGGCGACAGGTCGGCCCCGGTGCGAGGGCCGTGCCCCGCCCCGTGCCCGGGGCGGCGGACGTATCGTCCGCGTCGAGCCCGTCGGCCGCGGCGGGCCGGAGCGAGGAGGCCGGGATGGATCTCGACGTGGAGCTGGCCGACGCGCTGGCGCCCCTGGTGGAAGGTGCCGATGTGTCGGTGGCCGTGCTGGACACGGAGAGCGGCACGGATGCCGCGTACGGGGACGGGGCGTACGACACCGCCAGCATCGTCAAGGTCGACATCCTGGCGGCGCTGCTGCTCCTGGCGCAGGACGAGGGCCGGGAGCTGAGCGGCGCCGAGCACGCGTACGCGGAGGCCATGATCCGGTGCAGCGACAACACCTCGGCCACCGAGCTGCTCAAGGTGGTCGGCGGCGAGGAGGGCCTCGACGCGGCCAACGAACGGCTGGGGCTGACGGCGACGGTGGCCGCCCACGCGTGGGGACTCACCCGGACCACGGCAGCCGACCAGGTGCTGCTGCTGGAGGCGGTGTTCGGAGCGGATTCCGAGCTGTCGGCGGACTCACGCGCGTATCTGACGGAGCTGATGGGCCGGGTCCAGGCGGATCAGCGGTGGGGGGTGTCGGCGGCGGGCACCGGCGCGGTACTCAAGAACGGCTGGATGCCCCGGACCACGACCGGGCTCTGGGACGTCAACAGCATCGGGCGGGTGGAGAGCGGAGGACGCACCGTGCTGGTGGCGGTGGTGTCGCGCGGGCACGCGACCAAGGAGGCGGGGATCTCGCTCGTCGAGTCCGTCGCGAGGGCGGCGGTCGGTGTGGTCGGCGCGGGGGCCGGAACAGGCTGATCCGGGTCAGCGCAGGGGGCCGGTGGGGAACGGGTGGTATCCGGCCGCGGGGTTCCCGCCGCCGTTCCTGCCGCCGGTGCCCCTGCCCCGCCACAGCACCACGGCCAAGCCGAGGAGGACGGCGCCGAGCCCGCCCGCCGAGGGGGCCAGCCAGCCGGCCGGACCGCCCTCGTCCCGCTGGGGGGTGGGACCGGAGCCGAAGTACTCGGCACGGTGCCCCGACTCGGTGGACCGGGCGTCCAGACCCTCGGGGCTCAGCTTCGCCCCCGCCTCGATCGCGGCGGCCGGGTCGACCATGCCGTAACCCCTGGCGTCGTCACGGCCGCCCGAGGGGGCGTCGCCGGCGGTGTCCGCGAGCAGGGTCTTGATCTGCGCCGGGGAGAGGCCCGGGTGCGCGGCGCGTACGAGGGCCACGGCCCCGGAGACGAACGCCGACGCGGCGGACGTTCCCCACTCGATGTAGTAGTGCCGGTCGGGGTTGGCGACGACGATGTCGACACCGGGCGCGCTGACGGTGGCGTACCAGCGGCGGGTGGAGAACGAGGCGTGCGTGCCGTACTCGTCGACGGCCGCGGCGGCGATCACTCCGGGGTAGGCGGCGGGATAGGAGATGCGGTCGCCCTTCTCCCCGCTGTTGCCCGCGGAGGCCACGACCACGACGCCCTTGCCGAGGGCGTACTGCACGGCGGCGTCCTCGCCCGGCTCCGGATGGGCCGATTCGCTGTCGTCCCCGAGGGAGAGGTTGATGACGTCGGCACCCTGGTCGGCCGCCCAGCGGATGCCGTCGGCGAGCGCGGTTCCGCGTGACTCACGGGCCTTGGCGCGCGACGGGTCGCCGGATTCGAGGATCACCCGCACCGGCAGGATCTTCGCTTCCGGAGCCACGCCGAGCACGCCGTCGGCCCTGGAGGGGCCGTTACCGCGGCCCGCGATGATGCCGGCCATCGCGGTGCCGTGCAGGGCCCAGGAACGGTCGCCGCGTTCGGCGCCGAAGCCTATGAGGTCCTTGCCCGGGAGCACCTGCCCCGCCAGGTCGGGGTGGACGTCGTCGACCCCGGTGTCCAGGACGGCGACCGTGACGCCCTTGCCCTTCGTGGTCTGCCAGGCCGTGTCGGTGTGCAGGGCGTCCAGGCCCCACTGCTGGTCGCGGATGGCGTCCGCGTGGGCGGGGACGGCGGGCAGCAGCGCGAGAGCGGTGGCCGTGGCCACGGCGGCGAGCGCCCGCAGCCTGCGGGGACGGGTCATTCCGGCTTCTCCGTGAGGTCCGTGACGGTCCTGCGCAGGGTGCGCTCCACGCGGTCGGCGACGCCCTTCGCCTCGTGTCCCAGTCCGGCCTGGGCGGTCGCCGTCGTGGCACCCGCCACCATCGCCTCGGCCGCGGGCTGCGGCTCGGGTACCGCGCGGCCGTCGGCGAAGCCGGAGACGGCGAACGTGACCACGGGCAGCTCGGACAGGACGTGCACCGTCCAGCTGGCGCGCTGCCGGTCGCCGAAGCCGGCGGCGACGGTGCCCTCGACCGGGTAGGTGCGGGGCATCAGGTCGGAACGGCCGGCGAGGTGCTCGGTGGTGAACCGGGTGTCGAGAGCGCTCATCGCCTCGGCGCCGGCCTCGGTGAAGACCATGCCGACGGTGGTGACGCTGCTGCGCGTGGCGTCGGTGTAGGTGGCGCGCACCAGTCGTTCGCAGCCGACCGGGCGGAGCGTCTCGATCAGCAGCGGGTCCAGACCCCCCGTGCAGTCGCTGTCGCCCGCGACGGCGACCCTGGTCCAGACCCGGTCGGTGGCTCCCGGGCCCGCGCCGTCGCCCTTGAGGGTGCGGGGGAAGAGACGGTCCACGGGCACGCTGTGCCAGGCGGAGCGGCCCACGGTGTACGCGTCGGCGTCGGCGGGCCCGGCCGCGGAGTCGCCGGTGAGCCAACTGCCGGTGACCGCACCTCCGATGAGCCCGAGGCCGAGCACGGCGCAGACCGCCGCGGCCGCGGTCCTGACGGGTCGCCCGGCCCTGACCGGACGGAGCCGCGTGGTGGTCTCGGCGGGCGTCTCGGCGTACGCGTAGTACGCGCCGGGAGGGGCGGGGGTGGCGCCGGGGCGCGGGGTGAGGTCCACGGCACCGACCGGCCTGCGCCGGGTGGCGGCGGGGGGTACGGGGCGGAGCCGGGTCGTCGTCTCCACCGGCGGGGCGGCCTCCGTGCGCGGGGGCGGCGGCCCGGGCCGCGCCTGCGGCCTGGGGGCGTGGCCCGGTGCGGCCGGCGGGTCGGTCGGGCGGGGCGGCACTGGAGCGCGCTGCGCCTCGGTACTCATCCGCCCCCCTGGTCCACGTCCCCGTACGGCCCACGGACCGCCGTTGCGCACGGGCCCGTCGGTCGATCGTGTGAGCGTCACTCTACGGGGTGTACGGCGCCCGGTGGGAACGGTACGGAGGGCACGGTACGGATCTGCACGGAACGTCCCCCTACCCAGTGGTACGGCCGTCTGGCAAGCTGCGGCCATGACTGTCCGCGCCGCTGACCGGACCCGTTACGACCGGGCCACCGCCCATCTCGACGCCCCGGTGGCCGTCGTCGATCTGGATGCCTTCGACGCCAACGCCGACGATCTGGTCCGCCGCGCGGGCGGGAAGCCGATCCGGGTGGCGAGCAAATCGGTGCGCTGCCGTGCCCTGCTGGAGCGGGTGCTCGCGCGTCCGGGCTTCGCCGGGATCATGTCGTTCACCCTCGCGGAGTCGCTCTGGCTGGCCCGCGCCGGATTCGACGACGTCCTGCTGGCCTATCCGTCGGCCGACCGGTCCGCGTACGCCGAGCTGGCGGCGGACCCGAAGCTCGCCGGGGCGGTGACGGTCATGGTGGACG
Source organism: Streptomyces sp. NPDC002793 (assembly GCF_040295485.1). NCBI lineage: Bacteria > Bacillati > Actinomycetota > Actinomycetes > Kitasatosporales > Streptomycetaceae > Streptomyces > Streptomyces sp. NPDC002793. The sequence continues at coordinate 12,946 of NZ_JBEOVL010000037.1, forward strand.
ATCCCGCGCAGCTGGAGCTGATCGACGCGGCGCGGGCCGGGGGCGCGGAGGAGATCCGGGTCTGCCTGGAGCTGGACACCTCGTTGCGGCTGCTCGGCGGCCGGGTCAGGATCGGCGCGCTGCGCTCCCCGCTCCGTTCCCCCGCGCAACTCGCCTCGATGGCACGGGCGGTGGAGCGCCGGCCGGGCTTCCGGCTGGTGGGCCTGATGGCGTACGAGGGCCATGTCGCCGGGGTGGGTGACTCGGTGGCCGGCCGGCCGCTGCGGTCGCGCGCGGTCCGGCTGATGCAGGCGACGGCCCGCAGGGAGCTGGCGGCCCGGCGCGCGGAGGCCGTGCGGGCGGTCCGCGCGGTCGCACCGGGCCTGGAGTTCGTGAACGGGGGCGGCACCGGCAGCGTGCAGCACACCGCCGCCGAGACCGCGGTGACCGAGATCGCGGCGGGGTCCGGACTCTACGTACCGAGGCTGTTCGACAACTACACCTCGTTCACGGGCCGTCCGGCGGCGCTGTTCGCCCAGCCCGTGGTGCGGCGGCCGGGCGTGGGCGTGGTGACGGTGCTCGGCGGCGGTTATCCGGCGTCCGGGGCGGCGGGCGCGGACCGGCTGCCGGTGCCGTACCTGCCCGAGGGGCTGCGCTACGACCCGCAGGAGGGCCCCGGTGAGGTCCAGACGCCGCTGCTGGGTTCCGCCGCGGACGATCTGCTGATCGGCGACAAGGTGTGGTTCCGGCACGCGAAGGCCGGTGAGCTGTGCGAGCGCTTCGACGAACTGCGGCTGATCGAGGGTGAGCGGATCACCGCCACCGTGCCGACGTACCGCGGTGAGGGCCGCGCCTTCCTGTAGGGGCGGGTCGAGGCGCCACGGTGCTGCCCACGCCGGCCCCGGGCGTCGCCGATCGGGGCCGGTTCTCCGGGAGCGTCAGTCGAGCGGGGTCACGTACGCTCCCGAGATTCCGCCGTCGACGAGGAAATCGGTGGCGTTGACGAACGAGGAGTCGTCGCTCGCCAGGAAGGCCACGGCCGCCGCGATCTCCGTCGCCTCCGCGAACCGGCCGAGCGGGATGTGGACGAGCCTGCGGGCGGCCCGCTCCGGGTCCGTGGCGAACAGCTCCTGGAGCAGCGGCGTGTTGACGGGCCCGGGGCACAGGGCGTTGACCCGGATCCCCTCGCGGGCGAACTGCACGCCCAGTTCGCGGGAGAGTGCGAGGACGCCGCCCTTGGACGCGGTGTAGGAGATCTGGGAGGTCGCGGCGCCCATCCTGGCGACGAAGGAGGCGGTGTTGATGATCGAGCCGCGGCCCTGGCGCCGCATGTAGGGCAGGGCGGCCTTGCAGCAGAGGTAGACGGAGGTGAGGTTGACGTCCTGGACGCGTTTCCATGCCTCCAGGCCGGTGGTGAGGATGGAGTCGTCGTCGGGCGGTGAGATGCCGGCGTTGTTGAAGGCGATGTCGACGGAGCCGTACGTCCCGTCCGCCGCCTCGAAGAGCGCGTCGACCTGGTCGGGGTCGGTGACGTCGACGCGTACGAAGGTGCCTCCCACCTCCTGCGCGGCGGCGGCGCCCGCGGTCTCGTCGATGTCGCCGCAGACGACGTGCGCGCCTTCCGATGCCAGGCGGCGGGCGGTGGCGAGGCCGATGCCGCTGCCCGCCCCGGTGACGACGGCGGTGCGGCCGGTCAGCCGGCGGCAGATGTTTCCGGAGTCGGTGGTCATGTGTTCTCAGGCCTCCGTGCCGATGAAGACGTTCTTGGTTTCGGTGAAGGCCGCAAGGGCGTCGGGCCCCAGTTCACGGCCGAGCCCGGACTGTTTGTACCCGCCGAACGGGGTCCAGTAGCGGACGGCGGAGTGGGAGTTGACGGACAGGTTCCCGGCCCTGACCGCCTGGGAGACCCGCAGGGCGCGCCCCACGTCCCGGGTCCAGATCGAGCCAGCCAGGCCGTGGTCGGTGGCGTTGGCGAGCCGGACGGCGTCCTCCTCGTCCTCGAAGGGCAGGACGACGGCGACGGGGCCGAAGACCTCCTCGGTGGCGACGGGGGCGTCGGGGGCGATCCCGGTGAGGACGGTCGGCGGGAACCAGAAGCCGGGTCCGGTGGGGGCGCTGCCCCGGATGCCGTCGGCGGTGCCGGGGACGTAGCCGCGGACGCGCTCCAGCTGGGTCCGGGAGATCAGCGGGCCCATCTGGGTCCTCTCGTCGGACGGGTCCCCCACGACGACGGAGGCGACCGCCGGGACGAGGAGCTCCAGAAAACGGTCGTACGCGGACCGCTGGACCAGGATGCGGCTGCGGGCGCAGCAGTCCTGGCCCGCGTTGTCCAGGAAGGACATGGGCGCGGCGGCGGCCGCGGCCTCGATGTCGGCGTCGGCGAAGACGATGTTGGGGCTCTTGCCGCCGAGTTCGAGGGTCAGCCGCTTCACCCGGTCCGCGCATCCGGCCATGATCCGTTTGCCGACCCGGGTGGATCCCGTGAAGACGATCTTGGCTACCCCGGGGTGTTCGACGAGCGCGTTGCCCGCCACGTCCCCCGCACCTGGCAGCACCTGGAAGAGGTGCTCGGGGAGGCCCGCCTCCAGAGCGAGCCGGGCCAGGTGCAGTGCGGTGAGCGGGGTGGTCTCGGCGGGTTTGAGGAGGACGGCGTTGCCGGCCGCGAGGGCGGGGGCGGCGCCCCATGCGGCGATGGGCATGGGGAAGTTCCACGGGGCGATCACACCGACGACGCCCAGCGGTTCGAGGAGCGTGAGGTCGATCCCTCCCGGTACGGGGATCTGGCGCCCGGTCAGGCGTTCCACTCCGCCGGCTGCGTAGTCCAGCAGGTCCCGGACGTTGGCGGCCTCCCAGCGGGCGTTGCCCAGGGTGTGTCCGGCCTCGGTGACCTCCAGCTGGGCCAGGTGTTCGGCCTGTTCGTCGACGAGGACGGCGAAGCGACGCAGCAGCCGGGCTCGGTCGGCGGGGGCCGCTGCGGCCCAGGTGCGCTGGGCCGCGGCGGCGCGGACGACCGCGGTGGCGACATCGGCGGCGGTGGTGGCGGGGACGGTGGCGACGAGCTCTTCGGTCGCCGGGTTCAGGACACGGTGTTCGTGGACCACGGGGTGCCTCACAGGCGTTCGAAGGAGCGGCGGAGCTCCCAGTCGGTCACCGCTGCGTCGAAGGCCTCCAGTTCGACGCGTGCCATGGTGCGGTAGTGGGCGACGACGTCGTCGCCGAAGGCTTCCCTTGCCATGTCGCTGCTCTCCCAGAGGTCGGCGGCTTCGCGGAGGGTGGCGGGGATCCGGTCGTATCCGGCGGTGTAGGCGTTGCCCTCGCAGGCGTCGGGGAGTTCCAGTTCGTGTTCGATGCCGTGGAGTCCGGCGGCGACGAGGCCGGCGACCGCGAGGTAGGGGTTGACGTCGCCGCCGGGCAGCCGGTTCTCGAAGCGCATCGAGCGGCCGTGTCCGACGACGCGGAGGGCGCAGGTGCGGTTGTCGTGCCCCCAGGCGACGGCGGTCGGGGCGAAGGAGCCGGGCTGGAACCGTTTGTAGGAGTTGATGTTCGGCGCGTACAGCAGGGAGAAGTCGCGCAGGGCGGCGAGCTGGCCCGCGAGGAACCGCCGCATCACGGGGGACATCGTGCCGTCCTCGCCCGCCATGACGCTGTGTCCCGCGGCGTCCTGGAGCGAGAGGTGTATGTGGCAGGAGTTGCCCTCACGCTCGTCGAACTTGGCCATGAAGGTGAGCGAGACGCCTTCCTGGGCGGCGATCTCCTTGGAACCTGTCTTGTAGACGGCGTGCTGGTCGCAGGTGACGAGGGCCTCGTCGTAGCGGAAGACGATCTCGTGCTGGCCGGGGTTGCACTCGCCCTTGGCCGACTCGACGGTGAGCCCGGCGGCGGCCATCTCGTTGCGGATGCGGCGCAGCAGCGGCTCGACGCGGCCGGTGCCGAGGACGGAGTAGTCGATGTTGTACTGGTTGGCCGGGGTGAGGCCGCGGTAGTCGCGGTCCCATGCCTGCTCGTAGGTGTCCTTGAAGACGATGAATTCGAGTTCGGTGCCGACGTGGGCGGTCAGTCCGTGGGCGGCGAGCCGCTCCAGCTGCCGCCGGAGGATCTGGCGGGGCGAGGCGGCGACCGGTGAGCCGTCGTCCCAGGAGAGATCGGCCGTGACGAGGGCCGTCCCTTCGTGCCAGGGGATCCGGCGCAGGGTCGTGAGGTCGGGGCGCATCGCGAAGTCGCCGTAGCCGTTGGACCAGGAGGACATCGCGAATCCGTCGACGGTGTTCATGTCCGTGTCGACGGCGAGCAGGTAGTTGCAGCCCTCCGTGCCGTGTTCCAGCACCTCGCCGAGGAAGAAGGACGCCGCGAACCGTTTGCCCTGCAGTCGGCCCTGCATGTCGGTGAAGGCGAGGACGACGGTGTCGATCTCACCGCTCGCGACGAGCGCGCGCAACTCCTCGACCGGGAGCGGGGGTGTTCGGTCTGCCACGGGGTACTCCTCGGTCGGTCAGCCGGAAGGCTTAAGGTATGGGAGAAAACCATTGGAGGGAAGGGAATCCGGACGTGGCGGAAGAGAACGGGGAGCCCGCGCCGCTGCCCGCGCTGCGGCCGGTCCGCGCGGGCAACGGCTTCGAGGAGGCTCTGGAGCAGATCCTCCAGGTCGTCCGGCTCGGACTGGTGCCCGGCGGTGGGCGGCTGCCGGCCGAGCGCGAGCTGGCCGGGCTCCTCGGCGTCAGCCGTGTCACCCTGCGCGAGGTACTGAAGGTGCTCCAGGACCAGGGGCTGATCGAGGCCAGACGCGGCCGGTACGGCGGTACGTTCGTACTCCCCCGCCCGGACCCGGCGGACGGCGCCGGGCTGCGCCGCCGGGTGGCGGACGTGGACATCGAGGACGTCCTGCTCTTCCGCGAGGTCCTGGAGTCGGGGGCGGCCGGTCTCTGCGCGTCGCGCGGCCTCGACGACGAGGGGGCGGAGCGGCTGCGTACGGCTCTGGCGGCGACACACGAGGCACCTCTGCCCGACTACCGCAGAATCGACACCCTCTTCCACCTGACACTCGCCGAGCTGTCCGGGTCGCCCTCCCTCGCCGCCCGGTACGCGGCCGTGCGCGCGAGCGTCAACGACCTGCTGGACTGCATCCCCCTGCTGGTGCGGAACCTCGAACATTCGCAGCATCAGCACGCGGCCCTCGTCGAAGCGGTCCTCGACGGAGACGAGGAGGGGGCGCGAGCGGTGATGCGCGAGCACTGCGCCGGGACGGCCGCTCTGCTCCGGGGCTTCCTGGCTTGATCCCGACTTTCCGGATCACTGCTCTTGCGCGGTGGCCCGGTACGAACAAAGGTATGACGCAACACCATTGCACCGGGCCGGCCGGCAGGCCGGCCGCCGGAGGGACCGCACCATGCACGAACCGCTCATCGGCGTCACGACCTACATGGAGCCGGCGGCTCGCTGGGGCGTCTGGGAACTCCCGGCGGCGGTGCTCCCCTCCGCCTATCCCCGGCTGGTCCAGCGGTCCGGCGGACTGGCCACACTGCTGCCGCCGGACGACCCGGCGCGGGCCGAAGCCGTCCTGGCGAGGGTGGACGGTCTCGTGATCGCGGGCGGCGCCGATGTCGACCCCGGGCTGTACGGCGCCGAGCGCGATTTCAGGACGGGTCCGCCGGCACCCGAGCGCGACACCTGGGAAGTGGCCCTGCTCCGCGCGGCGAGGGCGAGCGGCACCCCGGTGCTGGGCATCTGCCGCGGTATGCAGCTCCTCAACGTGGCGCTGGGCGGCACACTGATCCAGCATCTGGACGGCCACGCGGGCCCGTTCGACAAGGCCGGGGTCCTCGGCGAGCACACGGTGAAGCCCGTCCCGGGGACGCTGTGCGCCTCACTCGTCCCCGAGGAGGCGTCCGTACCCACGTACCACCACCAGGCCGTGGACCGGCTCGCGCCGGGTCTGACGGCGTCGGCTCACGCGGCGGACGGCACGGTGGAGGCGGTCGAACTGCCGGGCCCCCAGTGGGTGCTGGGCGTGCAGTGGCACCCCGAGATGGGGGACGACCTGCGGATCATGCGGGCCCTGGTGGAAGCGGCCAGGACGGTGGCGTACCCGGTGGCGAACACGGTCTGAGCCCGCCTCCGGCACGCGCCGGGCCGCGCCTCAGCCGCGTACCGGACCCGAGGGGTGCGCGGTCAGGGACAGCAGATCGCGGGCCGGGCCGGCCGGCCGGTGCCCGGCGGGCCAGACCGCGCGCAGCTGACGGCGCAGCCGCACGCCCTCGAGCGGGACCTTGACCAGACGCCGCGCGGACAGCTCCTCGCCCAGCGCGAGTTCACTCAGTACGCAGGGGCCGGCGCCGCTCTCCGCGGCTCCCTTCACCGCGGTGGTCGAGGAGAGCTCCAGCAGGGGGCGCGCCAGTCCGCCGTGCACCGCGAGTGCGGCGTCCAGGACCTGGCGGGTACCCGAGCCGTGCTCCCGCAGGATCAGAGGCGTTCCGGCGAGTTCCCCCGGGGTCAGCCTGGCCCGGCGCGCCCAGGGGTGGGAGGGGGCGACCACGACGACGAGCCGGTCGTGCGCGATGACGGTGCCGTCGAGCCCTTCCGGTGTCGAGAGCCCCTCGACGAAGCCGAGGTCGGCCTCGCCGGCCAGCAGGCGCAGGGCGACCGCCGCGGAGTTGCCCGCGAGCAGGGACACGGCGGTGTCGGGGCGCTCGGCCCGGAGCGCTATCAGCCAGCCGGGCAGCAGGTACTCCGCGATGGTCATGCTCGCGGCGACCCGCAGCCGGGAGTCACGCCGGTCCCGCAGCGCCTGGGCTCCGGCGTCGAACGCCTCGGCGGCCTCGACGACCCTGCGCGCCCAGTCGGTGACGAGGGCGCCCGCGTCGGTCAGCCGGGAGCCGCGCGGCGAGCGGTCCAGGAGCGCGACGCCCAGCTGCCGCTCCATCGACCGGATGCGGCCGGAGGCGGCGGGCTGGCTGATGCCGACGTCCCGCGCCGCCCTGCCCAGGCTCCCGTGCCGCGCGACGGCGAGCAGCAGGACCATGGCTCCCAGGTCGGGGACCCGGTGGGGCAGGGAGGAGGGCGTGGACGGAGGACGGGGCATAAGCCCAGCCTATGACCTCATAGCCCCGCGCTCCCTGGTGGGCACCGGCCCGCCCGCCGAAGATCGTGGCATGGCCATCTTTATGCGGACCGAGACCGGGACGCCGTCCCCCCGAACCGTCCTCCACCGGCTCCCGGCCCTGCGGCACCTCGGCCCCAACTGGTACGCCACCGTCATGGGCACCGCCGTCGTGGCCACCGCGGGCGCGGCACTGCCCGTGGAGATACCGGGCCTGCGCGCGTTCTGCCTCGCTGTCTGGGCGCTGTCGGCGGTGCTGCTCGTCGTGGTCCTCACTGCCCGCGCCGGGCACTGGCTCCTCCACCGGGACCAGGCCCGCGCCCACCTGCTGGACCTGTCCGTGGCCCCCTTCCACGGGTGCCTGTCGATGGCCCTGCTCGCCGTCGGCGCCGGCACCCTGGTCGTGGGACGGGACGTCATCGGGCATCCCGCCGCCGTCGCCGTGGACGCGGTGCTGTTCACGGCCGGCACGGTCACCGGACTCACCGCCGCGGTGGTGATCCCGTACCTGATGGTCGTGCGTCACCGGCCGGCGCACGGCACCGCGTCCCCGGTCTGGCTGCTGCCTCTGGTGGCCCCGATGGTGTCGGCCGCGGTGGGGCCGCTGCTGGTGCCCGAGCTGCCGCCCGGCCAGGCGCGAGAGGCCCTGCTGCTCGCCTGCTACGCGATGTTCGGGCTGTCCCTGCTGGCGACCCTGGTGGTCCTGCCGCTGGTCTTCGCGCGCCTGGTCCACCAGGGCCCGCTGCCGCTCGCGCTGACCCCGACGCTGTTCCTGGTGCTCGGGCCGCTCGGCCAGTCCACGACCGCGGTCAACCAGCTGGCCGATGCGGCGCCCGGCGCGATCGCGGCGCCCTACGCCTCTGCCTTCGGCGCGTTCGCCGTGCTGTACGGGGTGCCGGTCATGGGGTTCGCACTGCTCTGGCTGGCGCTGTCCGCCGCGATGGTGGTGCGCGCGGTCCGGCGTGGCATGGGGTTCACGATGACCTGGTGGGGCTTCACGTTCCCGGTCGGCACGTGTGTCACCGGCGCGGCGGGGCTGGCCGGGCACACCGGGCTGGACGCGTTCACGTGGCTGGCCGTGGCGCTCTACGCGCTGCTGGTGACCGCCTGGGCGGTCGCCGGCGCCCGGACGCTGAGCGGGCTGTTCAGCGGCGTACTGCTCGCGGGGCCCCGGCCGCTGCCGGTTCCTGCCGCGTGAGACCGCGTCCCGTCAGCGGCGTGCGTCGTACGTCGCGTCGATGTGCTCGGCCACCGAGACCATCAGCAGCCGCGTCCCGGCGACGGTCGCCCGCCACCGGTGCCGGACCCCGCCGGAGAGGAAGAGCGTGTCGCCCCGGCCCAGCCGGTGGGCCTGCCCCTCGGCCTCGACCTCGACGGCACCCTCCACGACGTACATCACCTCGTCGTTGCGGTGCTGGAACTCGCGCCCGAGGTCCTGCTCGCCGATGAACTCCAGGGCACTGAGCTGATGCCGGCCCCGCACCAGCCGGTGCACACCGTCCTCGTCGTCCGCCCGTACGACGTCCACGGCGCGGGCCGAGTCCGCCGCCGCCCGCAGCCGCTCGGTCGTGGTCTCCAGCGCCTCCGCCACCCGGTGCAGGGACCGGGGGCTGGGTCTGGCCCGTTCGTTCTCGATCTGGCTGAGGAACGGTACGGACAGTCCGCTGCGCCCTGCCACCGCGGCCAGGGTCAGCCCGAGGGTCCTGCGGCGTCGGCGAACCGCGGCACCCACGCGGAGTGCTTCCTTCTCGTCCATGTCCGGCTCCCTCCCCGGATCGCCATCCTCCCGGTTGCCAGCACCCTACGCATGTCCTTCGCGCCACGGGGCGTAACGGCCTCCCCCGCGGGGGGACGGGGGCGTTCGGGGGCGGCTCCCCCCGACCAGCCTGAAGGGGACGGCTCCGGTTCGCTACCGGTGCCGTCCCCTTCGTCGTGGCGGAGGTGTGCGGATCAGAGGGTCACCCGGTGACGGGCGCCATCTTCGCCACCACGTCCGGGTTGGCGTCCATCCAGCGTCGGGCGGACTCCTTCTCCTTGCCGGCGCCGCCGTTCTGCATCTCCACCTCGAGGGAGGCCAGCTGCGCCTCGGTGAGCTCGAAGTCCTTCAGCCAGCCGGTCAGCTCCGGGAAGTCCTCGGCGAAGTCCTTCTTGGCGACGGTGTGGATCTCCTCGCCCTCGCCCCAGGCACCCTTCGGGTCCTCGAGCTTCTTCAGGTCGTGCTTGCCGTAGGCCCAGTGCGGCGACCACAGGGTCACCACGACCGGCTCCTTCTTCTTGATCGAGCGGTTCAGCTCGGCCAGCATCGACGAGGTGCTGGAGGAGACCACCTCGTACTCGCCCTCCAGGCCGTACTCCTTGAGCACCTTCTTGTTCAGGGTGCCCATCATCCCGGCGCTCGACTCGATGCCGATGATCTTGCCGTCGAACTTCTTGCCCTGGCCCTTGAGGTCCGCCAGCGAGTCGATGCCCTTGACGTACGACGGGACCGTCAGCTCCAGCGAGGTCGGCCCGTACCAGGAACCGAGATCGACGAGGTCGTCCTTGTACTTGTCCCAGTAGTCCTTGTGCGTGGTCGGCAGCCAGGAGTCGAACTGGACGTCCAGCTGCCCCTGCGCGAGGCCGGTGTAGAGCGGGCCCGGGTCGAGCTGCTTGACCGTCGTCCTGTAGCCCCGGTCCTCCAGCACGTTCTGCCAGAGGTAGGTGCTGGCGATGGCCTCGTCCCATGGGAAGTACCCCATGTCGACGGTCTTGCCGGCGTCCTTGCCCTGCTGCTTCGAGCCGCCGGGCAGCGGGGCCAGCTGGTCGACGAGGCCCGGGTTCTTCTTCAGCCAGGCGCGGACGCCGTCCTGCTCCTTGCCCTGACCGGCTTCCTGGATCTCGTTCTCCAGGCCGGTGAGCTGCTCCTCGGTCAGCTTGAACTTCTTCAGCCAGTCCGCGACGGCGGGTGCCTTCTTGGCGAAGCCCTTGTGGGCGACGGTGTGCACCTCTTCGCCCTTGCCCCAGGCACCCTTCGGGTCCTCGAGCTTCTTCAGGTCGTGCTTGCCGTAGGCCCAGTGCGGCGACCACAGGGTCACCACGACCGGCTCCTTCTTCTTGATGGAGGCGTTGAGCTCGGCCAGCATCGACGAGGTGCTGGAGGAGACCACCTCGTACTCGCCCTCCAGGCCGTACTCCTTGAGCACCTTCTTGTTCAGGGTGCCCATCATCCCGGCGCTGGCCTCGATGCCGATGATCTTGCCGTCGAACTTCTTGCCCTGGCCCTTGAGGTCCGCCAGCGAGTCGATGCCCTTGACGTACGACGGGACCGTCAGCTCCAGCGAGGTCGGCCCGTACCAGGAGCCCAGGTCGTCCAGCTGGTCGCTGTACTTGTCCCAGTAGTCCTTGTGCGTGGTCGGCAGCCAAGAGTCGGTCTGGAAGTCGATGTCGCCGCGGGCGACCCCGGAGTAGAGCGGGCCGGCGTCGAGCTGGGTGATCCCGGTCTCGTAACCGCGCTGCTCCAGGATCTCCTTCCACAGGAAGGTGGAGGCGATGCCCTCGTCCCAGGGGATGTACCCCATGTTGATCTTCTGGCCCTTGCCGACGTCGCCGCTGTCGGCCGTGGTGGCCTTCGAGTCGCCGGAGCCGGCGATGTTGAGGCCGCCCGCGATGAGCGCGAGAACGACGACACCGGTCATGGCGACGGCGGTTCCCGGCTTGTAGTGCGCGAACTTGAGGCGCCGGGCGCCTGCGGCGACCTTGGCGGCTGCGCGGCGGCCGAGCGGGGAGACCCGCTCGTTGAGCGCGCCGGTCATCCGGTCCAGGTACATGGCGAGGATGACGACGGCGATGCCGCTCTCGGCGGCGAGGCCGACCTGCAGCTGGGTGATCGCCGCGTAGACCTTCTCACCGAGGCCGCCTGCGCCTGCCATGCCGCCGATGACGACCATCGACAGCGCCAGCATGATGACCTGGTTGATCCCGGCCATGATCGTCGGCAGGGCGAGCGGCAGCTGCACCCGGGTGAGGGTGTGCTTGGGCGTGGTGCCGAAGGCCTGGGCCGCCTCGACCAGCTCGCCGTCGACCTGGCGGATGCCGAGCTCGGTCATCCGGACGCCGGGCGGCATCGCGAAGACGATGGTGGCGATCACGCCGGGGGTGACTCCGACGCCGAAGAACATGACGCCCGGGATCAGGTAGACGAAGGCGGGCATCGTCTGCATGACGTCGAGCACCGGCCGCAGCGCGGCGCTGACCCTGTTGTTGCGCGCCGCCCAGATGCCGGTGGGCACCGCGATCACGATCGTGATGACGGCTGCCACGACGACCAGCGACAGCGTGGCCATCGCCTCGTCCCAGAGGGCGAGGGAGTCGATGAGCGCGAAGCCCACGAAGGTGAGCACGGCGGGGAACACACCCCGCAGCCAGAACGCGACGACGGCGAAGATCCCGGCCAGGAGCAGGGGCTCACCGCCGCCCAGCACGGCGTTGACACCGTCGTACATGCCGCCGAGCACGGTCTTGATGGCGTCGAAGATCCAGGTGAGGTTCGACTGGAGCCAGTCGACCGCGTCCTCGACCCACGCGCCGAAGGAGAGCCTAGGCACCGGCGTTCACCTTCTTGGTGTCCCGCTGGGCCGGGACGGCGGCCTCGACCTGCGGTTCCTCGCCGAGCGCGGCGAGCAGCCTGCTGCGCGGGACGACGCCGATGACGCCGCCGTCCTCGTCGGTGACGGCCACGGCGAACCCGCTGGTGGAGCAGGGGGTGAAGAGCTCGGCTATGGGCGTGTCGGCGGCCACGGTCGCGGGAGCGTCGGCCATCAGGTCCTCGTCGGAGCGCCCCGCTTCGGGCGCCTCCATGATCGAACCGGCGGTGAGCACCCGGGAGCGGTCCACGTCCTGGATGAAGGACGCGACGTAGTCGTTGGACGGCCGGACGAGGATGTCCTCGGCCGTGCCCTGCTGGACGATCTCGCCGTCGCGCATCACGGCGATGCGGTCGCCGAGACGCATGGCCTCGTTGAGGTCGTGGGTGATGAAGACGATGGTCTTCTTCAGCCGCTTCTGCAGCTCCAGGAGCTGGTCCTGCATGTCGCGCCGGATCAGCGGGTCCAGCGCGCTGAAGGACTCGTCCATCAGCAGCAGGTCGGCGTCGGTGGCGAGCGCGCGGGCCAGTCCCACACGCTGCTGCATGCCGCCGGACAGCTCGTCGGGCCAGGACTTCTCCCAGCCGGCGAGCCCGGTCATCTGCAGCGCCTCGGCGGCCCGCTTCTCGCGTTCGGCACGCGGTACGCCCTGGACCTCCAGGCCGTACGCGGCGTTCTCGAGCACGCTCCTGTGCGGGAACAGCGCGAAGTGCTGGAAGACCATGCTGATCTTGGTGGAACGGACGGTGCGCAGGTCACGGGCGCTGAGGGCGGTCAGGTCCTGGCCGTCGAACAGCACCTGGCCGGCCGTCGGCTCCAGCAGACCGTTGAGCATCCGCAGCAACGTGGACTTCCCCGATCCGGAGAGCCCCATGACGACGAAGATCTGTCCCGGTTCCACGGTGAACGAGGCGTCGATCACCGCTGCGGTCGTTCCGTCGGCGCGCAGCTCGTCGCGGTGGGTACCGCTCTCGAGCTTCTGCACGGCTTGATCGGGTCGTCTGCCGAACACCTTGTACAGGTGCTCCGCTTGCAGCCTTGACACATACACCTCACGCGTTGAACCGAAACGGTCCGCCACACCCGCCGGCAGACCGTGGAGCGGTGCGGAGTCGGTCCGCAGAGCACGCGCATCGGTTGAAAGATGGACGTGGTCCGCTCCGATGCCGCGCCTGCCCCCGCTTACACGAACCAAACACTTGTGTGACCCAGCTCACTACGGAAGCCGGTGGATGCGGGAACCGCGCGCTTGTCGGCCCGGGCGTGTCGGTGGGGTGGGGCATGATCGGGGGTGTGACGCGACGCCTGATGCTCCTCGACACCGCCTCCCTCTACTTCCGCGCCTATTTCGGCGTCCCGGACTCGGTGCGCGCACCGGACGGCACCCCGGTGAACGCCGTGCGCGGCCTGCTCGACTTCATCGCCAGACTCGTGCAGGACCACCGGCCGGACGACCTGGTCGCCTGCATGGACGCGGACTGGCGCCCGCAGTGGCGGGTCGATCTGATCCCGACCTACAAGGCGCACCGCGTGGCCGTCGAGACCGCCGAGGGACGCCCCGACGAGGAGGAGGTCCCCGACACCCTCTCCCCGCAGGTCCCGGTGATCGAGGCCGTGCTGGACGCCCTCGGGATCGCCCGGGTGGGCGTCTCTCCGTACGAGGCTGACGACGTGATCGGCACGCTGGCCGGGCGGGCCACCGGTCCGGTGGACATCGTGACCGGGGACCGCGATCTGTACCAGCTGGTCGACGACGCCCGCGAGGTACGGGTGCTCTACCCCCTGAAGGGGGTGGGCACGCTCCAGATGACGGACGAGGCCTGGCTGCGGGGCAAGTACGGCGTGGACGGCAGCGGATACGTCGATCTGGCCCTGCTGCGTGGCGATCCGAGCGACGGACTGCCGGGGGTTCCCGGCATCGGCGAGAAGACGGCGGCGAAGCTGCTGGACGCCTTCGGCGACCTGGCCGGGATCATGGCCGCGGTGGACGACCCCGCCTCCCGGCTGACCCCGTCCCAGCGCAAGCGGCTGGACGAGGCCAGGGACTACGTGGCGGTCGCCCCGAAGGTGGTCCGCGTGGCCGGCGACGTCCCGCTGCCCGCGTTCGACCCGGCGCTCCCCCGCGAACCGCGCGACCCCGCGGCCCTGGAGACCCTCGCGACACGGTGGGGCCTGGGGAACTCCCTGCAACGCCTGCTCCTGACGCTCCAGTCGTGAAAGTGCTAGCTTAGGTAAGCCTAACTATGCAGTACGTCAATGACGCCGACCTCAGGGAGACCCTCGTGGCAGAGCGGCCGCAACGCCGGACACCGCAGGCGCAGGGGGCGCAGGTTCTGCGCACCGAACAGATCACCCCGCACATGGTTCGCGTGATCCTCGGTGGCGACGGCCTGGCCGGCTTCACCCTCGGAGGACACACCGATCACTACATCAAGCTGTGCTTCGCCCCCGAGGGCGCGGACTACGGTCACCCCTTCGACATGGCCCGCATCCGCGAGGAGTACCCCCGCGAGCTGTGGCCCACCACCCGCACGTACACGGTGCGCTCCTGGGATCCCGGCGCCCGGGAGCTCGCGGTCGATTTCGTGGTGCACGGCGACGAGGGCCTGGCGGGCCCCTGGGCCGCGCGGGCCCGGCCCGGCGACCAGGTGACGTTCCTCGGCCCCGGCGGCGGTTACGCGCCGGAGGCCTCGGCCGACTGGCATCTGCTGGTGGGCGACGAGAGCGCTCTGCCGGCGATCGCCGCCGCACTGGAGCAGATGCCGCAGGGTGCGACGGTCCACGCCTACGTGGAGGTGGCGGACGCCTCGGAGGAGCAGAAGCTCACCGCCCCGGACGGCGTCTCGCTCACCTGGCTGCACCGCGACGACCGCCCGGTCGGTGAGGCCCTCGTCGCGGCCGTGACCGGGCTGGAGTTCCCCGAGGGCGAGGTACAGGCCTTCGTCCACGGCGAGGCGGGCTTCGTGAAGGAGATCCGTCGCCACCTCCGTCTGGAGCGGGGCATCCCCCTCCGGCAGCTGTCGATCTCGGGTTACTGGCGCCTCGGCCAGAACGACGACGCCTGGCGCGCGGTCAAGCGTGAGTGGAACGAGCAGGTGGAGCGCGAGCAGGAGAGCGCCGCGTAGCCTTCCCCGCTCCTCCGGAACCCGGTCACCGTCCTGGACGGTGACCGGGTTCCGTGCGTGCCCTCACTCCCCGGCCTCCTCCGCCCCGGCCTCGTAGGCGCGGGCGGAGGCGTCCACATGGGCGAGCCGCCTGAGGGCGCCGAGCATGGCCTCGCCGAGCACCGTGCCGACCACCACGCCCTCCACCAGGTCCTCGCGCGCCACCCGTCGCCGGACGTAGTCGAGGTCCGCGCGGGCGACGGACTCCGCCGCGTCCGCGTAGACGTCGAGCAGCTCGACGAATCCGGCGTGTCCCGCCCGGCGCAGGGCCGCCAGCACATTCGCCAGTGACCGCCCCGCCGAACCGTCCGCACGCGCGAACCACCCGCGCCGCTCCAGCAGCGCGGCGACCTCCTCGCGGGCCTCGGCGGACTCGGGCCCCTCCTCGGTCCGCCCGGACTCCTCGGACCCCTCGGGCGTGATGCGCCTGGCCGCCTCACCGAGCACCTTGTGCACCGGCTGCCCTGGATCGTCGACGGCCTCCAGGACCTCCGCGATGGCGGACAGCGACAGCCCTCCGACGTCCAGGAGCGCGCGGATCAGCCGCAGCCTGCGCTCGTGCCCGTCGTCGTAACGGGCCTGGTTGGGGCTGGTCAGAACGCCGGCGGACAGCAGTCCCTCGCGTACGTAGTACTTGATCGTCGGTACGGGGACCCCGGACCTGCGGCTCAATTCGCCGATGCGCACTGTGTGTTCAACCTCCAGGAGTTGCCATGTCGATCTCCATCATAGATAGTCCCCCTATCGGATAGCGGGAAGTGCCACTATCCATAATGTCCCTGGGGGGACCTATGCAGTCATGGCGCACATGGCACAGGCCGTTGGTCCTGTTCGCCGCCTCGATGATCGTGATGTCCGTCGTCTCAGCGGTGGGGATCCTGGTGGACGACCGCGTCCTCGCGGGCGCGCCGATCTGGGCCAAACCGTTCAAGTTCGCCGTCTCGTTCGTGGCGTACGCGCTGTCCCTGGCCTGGATGCTGACGCTGCTGACCCGCGGCCGGCGCGTCGGCCGGTGGGCCGGCACCGTGGTCGCCCTGGCGTGCGCCGGAGAGATGGTGATCATCACCGCCCAGGTGATCAGGGGGAAGCGGAGCCACTTCAACCACGAGACCCCGCTCGACTCGGCGTTGTACGACGCGATGGCCGCCACCGTCGTCGTCCTCTGGGCCGGCACGCTCGTCATCGCGCTCCTGCTGCTCCGCGCACGGATCGCCGACCGTGCCTCGGCCTGGGCCGTCCGCTCGGGGGTGCTGATCGCCCTGGTGGGCGCGGGGTTCGGCTTCCTGATGTCCCAGCCGTCCGCCGGACAGCGGGCGGCCGGCGGTCTCGACACCGCGGACGTGGTCGGCGCCCACGCGGTCGGTGTGCCGGACGGTGGGCCCACGATGCGGCTGACCGGCTGGTCGACGACGGGCGGCGACCTGCGCATCCCGCACTTCGTCGGCATGCACGCCCTGCAGGCGCTCCCGCTGTTCCTGGTCGTCCTGATCCTCCTCGCGCCCCGGATCGCCCGGCTGCGCGACCCGCGTGTGCGGTTGCGGCTGGTGCTCGTCACCTCCGGTGCGTACGCGGCGGTCGTCGCTCTGGTGACCTGGCAGGCGCTGCGCGGCCAGCCGCTGGTCCATCCCGACGGCACGACACTCGCCGCCGCGGGGCTGATCGTCGTCGCGACGGCCACGGGGGCCCTCGTCGCACTCCGCCCGGCCGCCCCCGCCTCGTCGGCCACCGCGCCGGACAAGGAGCTCGTGTCATGACCGGTGCGCTCTTCGAGATCACGTTCATGGCGGCCGCCCCGTTCTGGCTGCTCATGATCTTCGCGCCGAACTGGCGTCCCACCGCGCGCGTGGCGTCCTCGCCGCTGACCGTCCTGCCGGTGCTGACCCTCTGGGCGGTGATGGCCGCGCCGGTGTTCCCGGAGCTGTGGGCCGCGGTGAGCAGCCCGGACATCGACGCGTTCCGCGACCTCACCTCGCTGGCGAACGGCGCCGGGGCCGTCTGGGCGCAGATCATCGCCTGGGATCTGCTGCTGGGGCAGTGGATGTTCCTGGAGTCCCGCAGGCTGGGTATGTCCCCGCTGGTGACGGGTCCGCTCCTGGTGATGACGATCCTGCTCTCACCGATCGGGCTGGTGGTCCTCCTCGTCGTCCGTGCGGCACGGCGCACCCGGTCCCGGCCGGCGGGGCGTGCGTACGAGAAGGTGGGCGGACCGGCCGATCACTGAAGCGTCCGACCAATCCTCCGGGCCGCCGGCTCCGAATCACCCAGGAAACCGTTGCGTGCTCCGGGAGGACCGTCCGCGTGAGAGAAGCCGTACACATCAGTGGGGTCCCTTCGTCGGGCCCTGGCCTGCAGGAGCTGCTCGGCCGGGTCGCCCGAGGCGACCAGGCCGCCTTCACCCAGGTGTACGACCAGGTCAGCGGGCCGGTCCTCGGCCTGGTGCGGAGCGTGCTCCGCGACCCGGCCCAGTCGGAGGAGGTGGCCCAGGAGGTCCTGGTCGAGGTGTGGCGCACCGCCCCCCGCTACCAGGCGTCCCGCGGCAGCGCCATGAACTGGGTGCTGACGCTCGCCCACCACCGGGCGGTGGACCGGGTCAGGTCGGCCGAGGCGACCGCGGCGCGGGAGCACAAGGCGGCCCTGCTCGACCGCACCCCGGAGTTCGACGAGGTGTCCGAGCAGGTCGAGAGCCGGCTGGAGAGGGAGCAGGTCCGGCGCTGTCTGCGGACGCTCTCCGAGCTCCAGCGGGAGTCGGTGACGCTGGCGTACTACCGCGGACTGACCTATCGCGAGGTCGGCGAGCTGCTGTCCGTACCACTGGGAACCATCAAGACACGGCTGCGCGACGGACTCATCCGGCTGCGCGACTGCCTGGGGGTGAACGCATGAACACGGCCGAGCTGCACACACTGACCGGGGCCTACGCCCTGCACGCGCTGCCGGACGAGGAGCGCGTCGCGTTCGAACGGCATCTGGGTGCGTGCGAGGCGTGCGCCCAGGAGGTGCGGGAGCTGTCCGCCACCGCCGCCCGGCTGGGGCTCGCCGTGTCCGCCACCCCGCCCCCGGGGCTGAGGGACCGGGTGCTGCGCGACATCGCGACCGTACGGCAGGAGCCGCCGCCCCGGGCCCGGGGTGCCGGTTCCGGGGGCTCCGCCGGCCGGGCCGGCCGCTGGTCGACGTATGCGCTCGCCGCCTGCGTCGCCGCCGCTGCAGCCTTCGGTGGCGTCGCCGTGTGGCAGAACCAGGTCGCGCGGGACGCCCGGCAGGAGACCGCCCGGGCCGAACAGCACAACGCGCAGGTGGCGCGGGTGCTGACCGCGCCGGACGCCAGGACCAGCGCCGCGGATCTCGGGGGCGGGGCACGGGGCACGGTGGTGGTGTCGCAGAGCGTGAACCGTGCGGTGTTCCTCGCGTCGGACATGGCACGGCCACCCGGCGGCACGGTGTACCAGCTGTGGTTCGACGACGGCGGCACCATGCGTGCGGCCGGTCTGATGAACCCGTCCGCCACGGATGACGCCGTTCTGCTGGACGGTCCGGTGGACCGCGCGTCCGGCATGGGCATCACCGTGGAACCGGCGGGCGGATCCGAACAGCCGACGTCCGAGCCGGTGGCCCTGATGGAGTTCCAGGACGCCTGAGCCCACGTGGGCGCGCCCCATGCCGGGGCGCGCCCACGCTCCGTCTCAGGGCCGGCTCAGGGCTGGCGGGGCGGGCGCGGGAAGAAGCCGCTGGTGCGGGCCCGGTAGCCCGCGTACCCGGGGCGTCCTGCCATGTGCCGCTCCAGCAGCGCCTTCCCGCTGCCTCTGGTCAGCAGCAGGCTCATGACGACGGGCGAGACGAGCGTCGCGGCGGCGACCGCCGGGTTCGGGCAGACGACGAGGAACAGCCCCCACCAGACGCAGAAGTCCCCGAAGTAGTTGGGGTGGCGGGTCCAGGACCACAGACCGGTGTCCATGATCCGCCCCTTGTTGGCGGGATCGGCCTTGAACCGCGCGAGTTGGGCGTCCCCCACCGTCTCGAAGCCGAGACCCACCGCCCACAGCGCCGTGCCTGCCCAGGCCCACCCGCCGAGCGGTCCCGTGAGGTGGCCGGCCGCCTGCACCGGCAGGGAGATCAGCCAGACGAGCGCGCCCTGGAGGAGATACACCGTGCGCAGGGCGTACAGGTCGGAGTTGCCCGGCGCCTTGGCGAGCATGGCCGCGTAGCGCGGGTCCTCGCCGTGGCCACGGCCCCGCCGGCCGATGTGCACGGCCAGCCGCAGACCCCAGACGACGGTGAGCACCGTCACCAGGGCGCGGCGGCCGTCGTCGCCGTCGCCGGACGACAGGGCGTACGACACGAGGGCGACGGCCGCGAAGCCGAGTCCCCAGGCGACGTCGACGATGCGGTGCACGCCCTTGCGCAGGGCGATCAGGAACGTCACGAGCATGACGGCGAGGGCGGCGCCCGCCGCCACCGGCAGGCCCCGGGCGAACTCCGCCCATCCGAAGCCGCTCACCGGGTGGCCGTCCGGTCGTCCGCTTCCGCCGGTCCGCCGGGCTCGCCACCGGTCCTCGCGTACCAGCTGCGGCGGGTGGCGGCCGGGCCCGCCGATCCGGCGGCGTCGGGGCGCACCGAGAGGATCTGGTCGACGCCCATGCGCCGTTCCTCGAAGGCGAGGGCGCCGCCCACCAGGTAGAGGCGCCACACCCGAGCGGTCTCCTCACCCACCAGCGCGACGAATTCGGGCCAGCGCTCCTCCAGGGTGCGGTGCCAGGCCTCGACGGTGAGGACGTAGTGCTCCCGCATCGACTCGACGTCCCGGACCTCGAGCCCGGCGCCCTCCAGCAGGGCCACGGTCTCGCCGAGCGGGCGCATGTGCATGTCGGGTGCGATGTAGGCCTCGATGAACGCCCCGCCGCCGGGGGCGGTCGAGCCTCGGGACATCTGCTGGACCAGGGCGCGTCCCCGGGGCCTGAGCACGGAGTGGAGCAGGGCGGTGAACGCCGGGTACCGGTCGTCGCCGACGTGCTCCCCCATCTCGATGGTGGACACGGCGTCGTACCCGCCCCGGAAGCCGGGCAGACCCGTGATGTCCCGGTAGTCGCAGTGGTGCACCTCGACGAGGTCCTCCAGGCCGCGCGCCTCCACCTGCCCGCGTACGTACGCCGCTTGTTCGGCGGCGAGCGTGACGGCGGTGACCCGGACTCCGTGCCGGGCCGCCGCGTGGAGCGTCAGGGAGCCCCAGCCGCAGCCGATGTCGAGGAGGCGGGCGCCGGCCGTCAGGCCGAGCTTGCGGCAGATCAGCTCCAGCTTGTCGCGCTGGGCGTCGGCCGGCCCGTAGTCGGGGGCGTCACCGGCCCAGTAGCCGCAGGAGTACGCCATGGTCTCGTCGAGCAGCAGGGAGTAGAAGGCGTTGGAGAGGTCGTAGTGGTGGCTGATGGCCGCCCGGTCGCGTGCCCTGCTGTGCGGCGCGCCCCGGAGCCCCGCGCGCGCCGCCGGGGTCGGGGGACGGAGCCCGACCGCACCGAGCCGCAGCGCGGTGCCGACCGCCCGGAGGCGGTCGGCGGTACGGGGGCGGGGCGGCCGGGGGCCGTGCGCCCCTGCGGCGCGGCGCAGCGCGCGCAGCCCGTCCGCCAGGTCGTCGTCCATGTCGATGTCACCGGTGATGTAGGCCTCGGCGAGCCCGAGTTCGCCCGGCTGCCACAGGAGCCGGCGAAGCGCCCTCCGGGAGCGCACGTGCACCGTGGGGGCTTCCCTGGGTCCGGTCTCGCTGCCGTCCCACATCCTGATCCTGACCGGCGGGGGACCGCCCAGGAACTGCTCGATGACGGGCGCGATCCGCTGCGCCGCGCCCCCCGGGGTGTCGGTCGTTGTGTTCACGCGGTGTCCTCACGGGTCAGGAGAATCTGCTGCACGTCGAGATAGCCGGACCGGAAGCCGGCCTCGGAGTAGGCGAGGTAGAAGGTCCACATACGGCGGAAGGTCGCGTCGAAGCCGAGCGCCTCGACCTCCGCGGCCCGCTCCGTGAAGCGTTCGCGCCACAGCCTCAGGGTCTCGGCGTAGTGGGCGCCGAAGCCGTCGCGCCGCACCGTCCGCAGGGAGGTGTGGCCGACGGTGACGCGCTCCATCGCCTCGGTGGAGGGCAGCAGTCCGCCGGGGAAGATGTACTTCTGGATCCAGGTGTAGGTGCTGCGGCTGGCCAGCATCCGGTCGTCCGGCATCGTGATCGCCTGGAGCGCGATCCGACCGCCGGGGGCCAGGCAGCGGTCCAGGGTCCGGAAGTACTCCGGCCAGAACTCCGCCCCGACCGCCTCGATCATCTCGACGCTGACGACCGCGTCGTACGCGCCGGTGACGTCCCGGTAGTCGCTGAGCCGTACGTCGACGCGGTCCTGGTGGCCCGCCTCGCCGATCCGGTCCCGGGCCAGCTGCTGCTGTTCCCGGGAGAGGGTGAGGGTGGTGACCCTGGCTCCCCGAGCGGCCGCCCGTACGGCGAGTTCACCCCAGCCGGTGCCGATCTCCAGCAGCTCCGTGCCGTCGCGCACACCGGCCAGGTCCAGCAGCCGGTCGATCTTGCGGTGCTGGGCGGCGGACAGCAGTTCCCGCTCGGCGGGGAATCCGCGGAAGACGGCGGCGGAGTACGTGAGGGTGTCGTCGAGGAAGAGGGCGAAGAGGTCGTTCGACAGGTCGTAGTGGTGACTGATGTTGTCGCGGGCCCCCTCGGGGGTGTTCGCCCGGGCGGCGGGCTGCCGAAGGGCCCACAGCCTCCGCAGCTTCTGCAGGGGTGCGGGCACGAGGCCGGCCGCGTTCCCCGCGAGGACCGTGAGGACGCCGACGAGGTCGGGAGAGTCCCACTCGCCCGCCATGTACGACTCGCCGAAGCCGATGAGTCCGCTCGCTCCGATCCGCCGGAAGAAGGCGTCGGGTTCGCGGATCTCCATGAGGGGCCCGCCCAGCCCGATGCTGTCGGTACCGGCGAGCCCGGCGCGCAGCGGGAGCCGGGCGAGCGCGTGGCGTACGAGCCGCTCCGCCACGGCGGTCCGCGCCCCGGAGGCCGGTGGCAGGGAGGCGACGTCGGGCCAGCGCCCGGGATCGACCCCTGCCCCGGGGTCGGTGGCGGGGCCGGTCCGGGCCGGTATGCCGAGGCCGGCCGGGGCGGGGGAATGAGATGAGACGGGGGAGGTGGGCACCTTCACCGCATGCCTTCCTGGGTGTGATGACGGGGACGTGGCTGCACGGGGAGCCTGTGCAGGAGGAGCCGGATGCCGTGCAGCCGGATCGCGGCGGAGGTCACCGCGGTGGAGAAGGGGTGACGCAGGAACAGCCGGACCAGCTGGGCGGGGGTGCCGGGACGCCGGGTACCGCGTACGGTCGCGGTGAACGGGCGTGACTCCGCGCGCTCCAGGTGGACCGTCAGGTTCAGCCGGGGGCCCGGTTCGGGGAGCCGCATCCGGTAGTCGCCGTCCACGGGGAAGAACGGCGAGACGTAGAAGTCCTTACCGGTCACCGCCCGGCCCGCCGCGTCCGTCCGCAGCAGGTAGCTGTGGCGTTCCCCGTAGGTGTTGTGCACCTCGGCGACGACGCAGAGCGGGGTGCCGTCGGGCCGGTGGCACCAGTAGACGGTCAGCGGGTTGAAGACGTGGCCGAGGACACGGGCCTGGGTGAGCATGGTGACGGTTCCGTCCGCGAGGTCGATGTCCCGGGCGCGGAGGAACCGTGCGAGCCCGGCCCGGATGGTGGGGGCGGTGCCGCCGAAGTGGTCCCGGGCGTCGAAGCGGGCCAGCGGACGCAGCACGGCCGGCAGCCGCGGCGGCTGGTCCGGGTCGATGAGCCAGAGAAAGGTGCGGTGCCGCAGGGCGTATCTGCGGGGTGCGGTCCGTACGTGGGTGATGGTGCAGGGGTAGAGGGCGTTCACCAGGTCACGCCCAGCGCCTCGGCGGCCCGCACTCCGGAAAGGCAGCCGTCCTCGTGGAATCCCCAGCCGTGGTAGGCCCCGGCGAAGGCGGTGACGGGTCCCGACAGGGCAGGCAGCCGAGCCTGCGCGGCCACCGAATCCGGTGTGAAGACGGGGTGTTCGTAGACCATGCGGGCCCGGACGAGGTCCGGGTCGACACGGTCGGCTCCGTTCAGGGTGACGACGAACCGCTCGGGGGCGTCCAGCCGTTGGAGCCGGTTCATGTCGTAGCTGACGGTGACGCGGTCGGCGTCGGCCGAGCAGCGTGGCATCAGGTAGTTCCAGGACGCGGCAGCCCCACGGCTGCGGGGCAGCAGTGTGGTGTCGGTGTGCAGCAGCGTGGTGTTGCGGGAGTAGCGGAACGCTCCGAGGGTGCGGCGCTCCTCGTCGGTGGGGTCGGCGAGCAGCCGCAGCGCCTGGTCGGGGTGGGTGGCGACGACGACCGCGTCGTACTCCTCGGTGGCGCCGTCCTCGGTGACGATCTCCACGCCGTCGCCGTGCCGGCGCACCTTCCGTACCGGGGCTGCGGTGCGCACGGAGTGCACCTGCTCGGTGACGCGGTCGACGTATGCGCGTGATCCGCCGGTGACGGTCCGCCAGACCGGTGAGTCGCCGATCGAGAGCATCCCGTGGTGGTCCAGGAAGCGGAAGAGGTAGCGGGCCGGGTAGCGCAGGGCGGTCACCGGGTCGCAGGACCAGACGGCCGAGACCATCGGCGTCAGGAAGTGCGCGGAGAAGTACGGGGAGAACCGGCCCCGTGCCGCGAACTCGCCGAGGGTCATGACCCCGGTGCCCTCGGGCACGGCGAGCAGCGCCTTGGCCGCCCGGTGGAATCGGGGCACCTCGGTCAGCATCCTCAGGTACGGGCCCCTGAGTACGGATCCCGGGCGGGCGAACAGCCCGGCGGCGCCCCGGGCGCCCGCGTACTCCAGTCCGCACCCCTCGCAGCGCACGGACATGCTCATCTCCGACTCCTGGGTGAGGACTCCGAGTTCGTCGAAGAGGCGCAGCAGATGCGGGTACGTACGCCGGTTGTGCACGATGAACCCCGAGTCGACGCGGTGGGTCCGGCCGTCGGACGAGCTCACGTCGTGGGTGTGCGCGTGCCCGCCGACGCGCGGGTCCGCCTCGATGAGCGTCACGTCGTGCGCCCGGCCCAGGACGTGAGCGGCGGTCAGCCCCGCCACCCCGCCGCCCACTACGGCTGTGCGCCGCCGTTCCCCTGCCATCCGGGTTCCTTCCGGTGTCGTGTGCCTGGTCAGGGCCCTGTTGGAGTGGCCCTCAGAGGTCATTCGAGACAGCGGACGCGGCGGATTGGCCGATGATCGGACTTCCTTCGATCGGGTGAACGACCAATCCGCCGGGTGATCGGCGTCGAATCCCCGGTGTGAGAACAGACCGATACGTTTCGCAGAAGCAAGGGGCCTCCGGGTCCCGGCGATCCCGCTGGCCGCGCGTGGCATCCGCCGCGTCCAGCGGTCTGATCGCCGGGTTCACCGCCCTGTGTGTCGCCGAACTGGTCGCCGCCGCCGTACGTCCCGAGTCGGGTCCGGTCACGGCCGTGGGCGGGGCGGTCATCGACCGCACTCCCGCGGCGGTCAAGGACTTCGCCGTACGGAACTTCGGCACGGACGACAAGCTGGTGCTGCAGCTCGGGATCCTCGTCCTCCTGGCGGTCTTCGCCATGGCGGTGGGGGTCCTCGCGCTGCGGCACCGGTGGACCGGCGCTGCGGCCGTACTGGTCTTCGGCGTGGTCGGGGCAGTGTCCGCGGCAGGGCGGCCGGAGGGCCGCCCTGGTGACGTACTGCCCTCGGTCGTGGGCGCGTTCGTGGCCGCGGGAGTGCTGTATCTCCTGGCCGGACGGCTGCTCGCGCCGCCTCCCGCGGCTGGGGAGACGGACGGCGTGGCACCGGGCGCCTTCGACCGCCGCGGATTCGTCATCGCGGCGACCGCGACGGCGGCGGCCTCGGCCGGCGCGGGACTCCTGGGCCGGAGGCTCCAGGAGTCCCGGCTGGCCGGGGTCTCCGCCTCACGCGGCGGCGTCACCCTCCCGGCTCCGGCCTCACCCGCACCCGCGATACCGGGCGGCGCGGATCTGGGTCTCCGGGGCCTGAGCTCCTTCACCACGCCGAACAAGGACTTCTACCGGGTGGACACCGCTCTGGTGGTCCCGCGTGTCGACGCCGGCCGGTGGCGGCTGCGGATCCACGGCAAGGGGGTGGCGCGCCCCGTCACCCTGAGCTTCCAGGACCTCCTGGAGCGCGAGCTGGTGGAACGCGACATCACGCTGACCTGTGTCTCCAACCAGGTGGGCGGCCCTTACGTGGGAAACGCCCGCTGGATCGGCGTACGCCTGGCCGACCTGCTGGGCGAGGCCGGGGTGAAGCCACCGTCGAAGGGCGGACCGGCGGATCAGCTCGTGGCGCGTTCCGTGGACGGGATGACCATCGGTACTCCGGTCGAGAAGGTCATGGACGGCCGTGACGCACTGCTCGCGGTCGGGATGAACGGCGAACCGCTGCCGTTCGACCATGGTTTCCCGGTCCGGATGGTCGTCCCTGGGCTCTACGGCTACGTCTCGGCGTGCAAGTGGATCCAGGACATCGAGCTCACGACGTTCGACGCGTACGACGCCTACTGGGTCGAGCGCGACTGGTCGCGTGAGGCTCCGGTCAAGACCCAGTCACGCATCGACACGCCCCGTCCCTTCGCCGCCCCGCGTCCGGGGACCGTGCCGGTCGCCGGTGTCGCGTGGGCCCAGCACCGGGGCATCGCACGGGTCGAGGTCCGGGTCGACGGAGGCGAGTGGCACACGGCGCGGCTGGCCGCGGAGGCCGGCCGGGACACCTGGCGCCAATGGGTGTGGGAGTGGCCCGCCACGACCGGCCACCACACCCTCGAGGTCCGCGCGACGGACCGGACCGGCGCCACCCAGACCGACGAGCGGGTCGGCACCGTGCCCGACGGTGCGACCGGATGGCACTCGGTGGTGGTCGACGTGACCTGACCGCCGGCCCTGGAGCCCGATTTCCCTTCCTTTCCCCTCTGTTGCTCAACGATCACATCAGGAGAACACCATGAACAACCGTCACCTGCGCCGCATGGCCGTCACCGTCTCCGCCGTGGCGCTGCTGCCGCTCGCCCTGACCGCCTGCTCCGGCGACTCCGGGACCTCCGCGTCCGAGGCGGGCTCCGGTGCGGACAAGGCCGCGTCGAGCGCACCGGCCAAGGAGGCCCAGCCCATGGACGAGCCGTTCGGGCCGGGCTGTGCGTCGGTCCCGAAGGACGGAGCGGGCTCCTTCGCCGGCATGGCGCAGGACCCGGTCGCCACGGCCGCGTCGAACAACCCGGCGCTCTCCACACTCGTCGCGGCCGTCAAGCAGGCCGGCCTCGTCGACACGCTGAACAGTGCCGAGAACATCACGGTGTTCGCCCCGACCGACGACGCCTTCGCCAAGATCCCGAAGGCCGACCTGGACAAGCTGCTCGCCGACAAGGCCGGGCTCACCGAGGTGCTCACCGGGCACGTGGTCGGTGAGAAGCTGACCCCGACGCAGCTGGAGCAGGGCTCCTTCGACACCTTGGCCAAGACGAAGCTGACGACGTCGGGGGCGGACACGTCCTACACCGTGAACGACTCCTCGAAGGTCGTCTGCGGCAACGTCCCGACCGCCAACGCGACGGTCTACATCGTGGACACCGTCCTGATGCCGGCGAGCTGAGCCGACGTGCGGTCAGCCCGCTGACGGCACGACACCGACGAGCCCCGTGGACTGCGCCCTCCCACCCGACAGGAGCGGCGCGGCCCCCGGGGCTCAGTGTCGTCCCGCGCGGACCCGGGGCCCGCGGAAGTGCGGGAATCAACCGACC
Organism: Streptomyces sp. NPDC002793; assembly: GCF_040295485.1. Taxonomy (NCBI): domain Bacteria; kingdom Bacillati; phylum Actinomycetota; class Actinomycetes; order Kitasatosporales; family Streptomycetaceae; genus Streptomyces; species Streptomyces sp. NPDC002793. Next base: position 39,607 of record NZ_JBEOVL010000037.1, read on the forward strand.
AGAAAACTACACATAAGGGACATATAAGAGCACACTGGTCAGGAGAGCTGATGACCGTGGCCCCCGAGCGCGGTCGCTCCAGCGAGTGCGAAGGAGAACATCCTCATGAGCAACATCTCCCACGCCGGCAGGGACATCTCCGGCCACCCCGACGCCGAGGAAATGCGGGCGCGCCACGACCGCGTGGTCGGCGGGCGCCGCACCACGGCCGGTGCCGACGCCCCGGTGTTCCTGCTCGGCCTGTACTGCGCCGTCTCGCCGTGGGTGCTTCACTTCACCGCGAGCCAGCCCTCCCTGGTGACGCACAACCTGGTCATCGGGATCGCGATAGCCGTGCTGGCGCTCTGCTTCACCGCCATGCCCGAGCGGATGACCGGGATGAGCATGGCCATCGTCGCCCTGGGCGCATGGCTCATCGTGTCGACCTGGATCGTGGGCCAGAGCCCGGACATGGGCGTCGTCCTCAACAACGTGATCGTCGGTGGTCTGGCGATCTTGCTGGGGGCGGCCTGCGCGGGACTCTCGATGAAGAACAGGAAGAGCACCTGACGGGAGGAAGCCCGGGAGTGGCCACAGGCACCGACCCGCCCGTGGCCACTCGTCGGCCCATGTCGACCCGGTCGCCCGGGCCGCTCGTTCACCCGACGGAGCTGTAGGCCACCACGCCCCGCAGAACCGCGTCCACGGCCTTGCGGGCGTTCTTCGCGACCGAACTGCCGTCCCGGGGTGCGGCTGCCGCGATCTGGCCGAGTACGTCGATGACCTGCTTGCACCACCGCACGAAGTCACCGGCCGGCATCTCCGCCTCACGGAGCACCTCGTCCAGCGTCCGTCCGGAAGCCCACATGTAGACCGCCCAGGCGAAGCCGAGATCGGGTTCGCGCTGACCGACCCCCTCCGTCTGACTGATCTTGAAGTCCTCCTCCAGGGCGTCGAGACGGCCCCAGATGCGGACCATCTCGCCCATCGCGGCCTTCGCCGGTCCGGAGGGCAGCTTCGGCGCGATCGCGTCGTCGGCCTGCCGCGCCTCGTAGACGAGCGCGGAGACGCACGCGGCGAGCTCGGCTGGGTTGAGCCCCTCCCAGACCCCCTCCCGCAGACACTCGCTGGACAGAAGGTCGAGCTCTCCGTAGAGCCGGGCCAGCCGCCGCCCGTTGTCGGTGACCTCGTTGCCCCGGAGGTAGTCGAGCTCGGTGAGGAGCGCGACGATGCGGTCGAAGGTCCGGGCGATGGTGTTCGTCCGGCCCTCGATGCGCTGCTCCAGCTGCCGGGTGTCGCGCCGCAGCCGGTGATGGCGCTCCGCCCAGCGCGCGTGGTCCTCACGCTCGTCGCATCCGTGGCAGGGATGGGCCCGCAACTCCGTGCGGAGCCGGGCGATCTCCCGGTCGTCGGCCGCGGCGGCCCGCTGCTTGCGGTGGCGCCCCGGGTCGATGTGGCCGGCCTTGCTCCGCAGGGCGGAGGCCAGGTCACGACGGGACTGCGGGGAACGGGGGTTGAACGACCTGGGCACCCGCATCCGCTCCAGCGCCTCGACCGGCACCGGGAAGTCGATGTGAGCCAGCCGCTTGACCTGTCGCTCGGCGGTCAGCACCAGGGGTCGCGGTCCGTCGTGGTACTCCAGGCCGCGATGACCGTCGGTCCGCCCCCCGGGCAGCCCTGGGTCGAGGACCAGCGCGAGTCCGGCGAACTTGCCCGTGGGGACGTGGATGACGTCACCCGGCTTCAGCTTCTCCAGTGACGTGGCCGCGGCGGCCCGACGCTGGGCCGCGCCCTGTTTGGCCAGCTCCGTCTCACGGTCCTTGAGCGCGCGGCGCAGCCCCGCGTACTCCTCGAAGTCCCCGAGGTGGCAGGTCATGCCCTCCTTGTAACCGGCGAGGCCCTCCTCGTTGCGCTGGACCTGCCGGGAGATCCCGACCACGGACCGGTCGGCCTGGAACTGCGCGAAGGAGGTCTCCAGCAGCTCACGCGAGCGGTGCCGCCCGAACTGCTGCACGAGATTGACGGCCATGTTGTACGAGGGCCGGAAGCTGGAGCGCAACGGATACGTGCGTGTGCCCGCGAGTCCGGCGAGCGCGCCCGGGTCCATGCCCCGCTGCCAGAGGACCACCGCGTGGCCCTCGACGTCGATACCTCGACGCCCGGCCCGTCCGGTCAGCTGGGTGTACTCGCCGGGCGTGATGTCGGCGTGCTGCTCGCCGTTCCACTTGACGAGCTTCTCGAGCACCACGGAACGCGCGGGCATGTTGATGCCGAGCGCCAGCGTCTCGGTCGCGAAGACCGCCTTGACCAGACCCCGGACGAACAGCTCCTCCACGACCTCCTTGAAGGTCGGCAGCATTCCGGCGTGGTGGGCGGCGATGCCCCGCTCCAGGCCTTCGAGCCACTCGTAGTACCCGAGGACATGGAGGTCCTCGGGGGGAATCGACGCCGTCCGCTCCTCGACGATCTCCCGCACCAGCTGACGCTTGTCCTCGTCGTTCAGCCGCAGCCCTGCCTGCAGGCACTGCTGGACGGCCGCCTGGCAGCCGGCCCTGCTGAAGATGAAGGTGATGGCGGGCAGGAGCCCTTCGGCGTCGAGCCGGTCGATGACCTCGGCGCGGGACGGGGTCCAGATCCGGCTGCGCTGACGGCGCTCGCGCTCCCGGTCCGCCTCGCGCACCATCTTCCCGCGCCGGCGCTCGCGCGGGTTGTACCCGCGCTGGTTCTCCATCCGGGCGAGCCTGACGAGGTCGGGATTGACCTCGCGGCGGCCTGTGCCCCGGCCGCCGTGGTCCGTCTCCTCCTCGAAGAGGTCGTACATCCGGCGCCCGGCCATGACGTGCTGCCACAGCGGCACCGGCCGGTGCTCGGAGACGATCACCTGGGTGTCGCCGCGGACGGTGTCCAGCCAGTCACCGAACTCCTCGGCGTTGGACACCGTCGCCGAGAGCGACACCAGGGTCACGGACTCCGGCAGGTGGATGATCACTTCCTCCCACACCGCGCCCCTGAAGCGGTCCGAGAGGTAGTGCACCTCGTCCATGACCACGTAGCCGAGGCCGGTGAGGGACCGGGAGCCCGCGTACAGCATGTTGCGCAGGACCTCGGTCGTCATCACGACCACGGGCGCGTCCGCGTTGACGCTGTTGTCACCGGTCAGCAGACCGACCTTGTCCGCGCCGTAGCGCCGGACGAGATCGGTGAACTTCTGGTTGGACAGCGCCTTGATGGGTGTCGTGTAGAAACACTTGCGGCCCTGCTCCAGGGCCAGGTGAACGGCGAATTCACCGACGATCGTCTTGCCCGACCCGGTGGGGGCCGCGACCAGCACCCCCTTGCCGGCCTCCAGGGCCTGGCATGCCTCGATCTGGAACGGGTCCAGTCCGAATTCGTACATCTCGCGAAAGGGCCCGAGGGCCGTGGCCTGCTCGGCCGCACGGACCCGGGACGCCTGGTATCGCTCAGCTGGTGAGAGGTCCTCTGTCATCTTGATACGAGCCTACCCGCCCCGTATGACAGTCAGCCCGATCTTTATTTCACGGTGCGAGGACCCTGACCGCGCCCGGTACGCAGGTGGCGTGGACCGGCAGTGCGCCGAAGGGTTCACCGTCCGCGTAGGCCGTGACACCGGCCGCGGCCAGCTCTATCGAGGACACCCGGTGCACGGTGACCACCGGGTGCCCGAGGTGCGTCCCCCTGTACACCTTCGGGAAGACCTTGAGCAGGGTGGCCCGGCCGCAGTCGCCGACCAGTGTCACGTCGAAGAGGCCGTCGTCCATGACCGCGTCGGCGCAGATCCGCATCCCGCCGCCGTACGTCGTCCCGTTGCCCACCGCGATCAGCGTCGCCTCGATCTCGGTCACCGGCCCGCCGTCCAGCCTCACCCGGTACGGGATCGGCCGGAAGGCCGCCAACTCGGCGAGGATCGCCAGGTCGTACTTGAAGCGCCCGCCCACCCAGCGCATCCGGTTCCCCCGGTCGTTGACCCGTGAGTCGAAGCCCGAGGCCAGCACCGAGCCGAACCAGCGCTCCCCGACCCGCCCCAGGTCGATCGCGCGCCCCCGCCCGGCCCTGAGCACCTCGGCGGCCAGCCGGCCGGCGGCGGCCGGATCCCGTATCGGCAGCCCGAGGGCGCGGGCGAAGTCGTTCCCGGTGCCCACGGCGACGGCGCCGAGCGGCGTCGAGGTGCCGGCGACAGCCTGAAGGGCGAGGGACACCATGCCGTCCCCGCCCACGGCTATCAGTGCGCCGGTCCCGCCCGCCACCGCGTCCCGGGCCCGCCGCAGGGCGTCGTCGGCGTCCTCGCCGAGAACCGTCCGTACGGAGAAGCCGGCGTCCCGCAGAGCGGAAGCGGCCGGCCGCGCGGCACGCGCGCCCCGGCCGCTGCCCGCGGTGGGATTGACGAAGAGAGTGATCTCGCTGGTCACCAGCGGGACCCTACAAGGTCAGGTGATGTCGTCGTAACCGTTGAGCCGGTGCGAGCGGCCACCGTCGGCGTCACCGCCGGCCTGCTCGGGAAGCGCCGGTCGGGAGGACACCGGCTCGATCGCGCCGACGGCCTCGGGGGTGAGGTCGAGCTTCGACGCCTCGTCGTCGTCGAGCTCGGCGTCGGGGTTGCGGCGCCGCCTGCGCTTGTCGTTGAGCAGCGAGAAGCCGACGGCGATGAAGTAGAGCACCGCGAGCGGACCCGCGAGCAGCAGCATCGAGATGGGCTCGCCACCCGGCGTGGCGATGGCCGCGAAAGCGGTCAGGCCGACGAGCATCCCGCGCCACCAGCGCAGCATGCGGGCACCGGACAGAACCCCGGTCAGGTTGAGCAGGATGAGCAGCAGCGGCAGCTCGAAGGCCAGCCCGAAGACGATCACCATGCGGGTGATCAGGTCCAGGAAGTCGTCCAGCGGCAGCAGGTTCTTGACGTTGTCGGGTGTGAATCCGAGCATGATCTCGGCGGTCTGCGGCAGGATCGCGTACGCCAGGTAGGCGCCGCCGACGAAGAGCGGGACCCCGGCCGCGACGAAGGCGACGGAGTAGCGCTTCTCCTGCTTGTGCAGGCCGGGGGCGACGAAGGCCCAGAGCTGGTAGAGCCACACCGGGGTGGCCACCAGTACGCCTGCCATCAGGGACACCTTCAGCGCGATGGTGAACGGCGACAGCAGACCGTTGGTGGTCATCTCCGCGCAGGGGCGACCATTGATCATGGTCACGGCGCCGTTCCTGCAGCCGACCGAGTCGAGGATCGGCTTCATCAGGAACTCGAAGATCTCCTTCTGGAAGAACGCCGCCACGATCACGGCGATCACGATCGCCAGGACCGACTTCAGCAGCCGGTTGCGCAGCTCACGCAGGTGATCGAGGAGGGGCATGCGCCCCTCGTCGTCCTTCTCCTGCTTGCGGGCAGACTTGAGCAACCCACTTCCCTCGTCTCGTGCGACAGCGTCCGGTGGTCAGGGATCAGCTGTCAGCTCTGGGTGGTGGGCTTGGCCTCGCTGACCGGGCGGGAGCTGGTGACGTCTCCCGGAGCGGCCTGGATCGTGCGTGCCGTGGCCGCGGGCGGGGTGGTGTCCGCGACGGTCTCGGTGGTGGGCGCCGCGGGCTCCGCGTCGTCCTTCTTCATGGCCTTGGCCTCGCTCTTGAGGATGCGGGCCGACTTGCCGAGCGAACGCGCCATGTCGGGAAGCTTCTTGGCACCGAAGAGCAGCAGGATGACAGCGATGATCAGAACGATCTCGAGGGGCTTCAGATTGCCGATCATGTGCGACTTCCTTCTCACTGAGGCGTCTGGAGGGTGGGTTCGCTACCCGTTCGACCGGACGGGTGCCCGACCTTCGCGCTGGCAGCGATCGTAACCCGCAGGGGTAAACGCGAGGCAATGCCCGTGCGTACTCCGGCTTGCGGCCCACACCTCCCTGCCTGGGCCGCTCCAGCAGCGTACCCCCCGAACCGGTGAATCTGGAGGCCGCGCACCACCTACCGCAGGGCCTCGCCCGTCTCGGCGAGGGTGGTGGCCGCTCGTTCGAGATCCTCGGCCGCCCGGTTGATCTGCCGCGTGGTCGCGGCGACCTGCCCGGCGAGCCTCTGTGCCTCGACGAAGACCTTTACGGCCAGCACGCCGAGCACGGCCAGGCCGGCGAATCCCAGAGCGATGGCGAGCATGGGCCAGAACATGGGCGGATCCTCGATGTCTCTCGTCACCGCAGGGCGGTGTGCAGGCGCAGCGTCCGCACACCGCCGCCGCTGAGGAGCTCGACGATGCGCTCCCCGGCCGGCTTGCGGACCGCGGAACCGCACGCGGGGCAGGTGAAGGAGTAGAAGGTCGTACGACGGCTGGCTCCTATCGCCAGCCGCAGCGCTCCCGCCCCGAGCTCGAACCGCTCACGGCAGTCGGGGCAGGCGGCCCGGAAGCGCACGGCGTCGGGCACGGGGACGGTGACCGGTCCGGTCCTCCCGGTCCTCGTACCCGATATCGCGGTCATATGACTTCTGTCTCCTCGATGCACCGGTGGCCGCCGCTCAGAGCGCACCGTCGTAGGCGGCCAGTGCCTCGCGTGCCGCGAGCCTGGCGCTCTCGGCCAGTTCCGGGGGTGAGGTGATGCGTCCCTCGCCACCCAGCCGCAGGGCGAGCCTGCGCAGGGAGGCCGGGTCGGGGGTACGGAGGGTGACCCGCAGACCGCCGTCGGGCAGTTCCTCCGCGCTGTCGTGCGGGTAGTACTCGGCGACCCACCGGCCGCCGGGGCCGACCTCGATCACGACCTCCGGATCCTCGACGGCGGGCTGCACCAGTCCCTCGGAGAGGTCACGGAGCTCCAGCTCCGGAGGGGCGGACGGGGCGTCGAGGAGCCTGATCTCGGCGACCCGGTCGAGCCGGAACGTGCGCCGCGCCTCGGTGAGCCGGCACCAGCCCTCCATGTAGGTGTGGCCGACGGCGAACAGCCGGATCGGGTCCACCTCGCGCTCGGTCAGCTCGTCGCGGGCGGGCGAGTAGTAGCGCAGCCAGAGCCTGCGCCGCTCGGAGATCGCCCGGTCCACGTCGGCGAAGACACCGCCCTCGGACTCGAAGGTGACCGAGAGCCGCGAGCTGGCGGCCCCCACCTCACCGGCCGCCGTCTCCAGCTTCGCGGTCGCGCGCACCAGTGCCTGCCGGTCGCTCTCGCGCAGGCCCGGCAGCGTGGCCACGGCGCGGGCCGCGACGAGGAGGGCGGTCGCCTCGTCGGCGGCGAGCCGTAGCGGCTCGGCGACGTCGTCCGGGTTGTGCCACCAGATCCGGTCGCCGTCGGTGTCGATGTCGAGCAGGTCACCGCCGCGGAAGCTGGTCCCGCACATGGGAAGCACGTCGAGGTCGGAGATCAGCTCGTCCTCGGTGATCCCGAAGGCCCGCGCCACGTCCTGGACGTGGGCGCCCGGGCGCTCACGCAGATACGTGACGAGGGAGAGCATCCGCCGGGTCTGGTCGATCGCGTTCGTGGCCACGAGTACGGCTTCTCCTCAGTCCTTGGCCACGGCGCGCAGCCGGTCCATCACGTCGGCCCGCAGATCGGCGGGCTCGCTCACGATCACGTCGGGCCCGAACTCGACGAGCCAGGCGTCCAGCCCGTGCCCGTACGGGATCTCCAACTCGTCCCAGCCGTCTCCGAGTTCGGTGACGGCTGTCGCGCGGGAGCGCAGTGGGTAGCCGGAGCCGGTACGCAGCCTGATGCGGGCGGTCCTGGTGGCGGTCTCCCCCGCCCAGCTCTCCACGGTCTCGCGGACGGTCACGGCGTCGGGCACCCGGGCCGTGAAGGCCCCCGCACGGGAACGGACCCGGCCCGAGATCCGGGAAAGCCGGAAGACGCGCTCGGCGCCCCGGTCGCGGTCCCAGCCGGCCAGATACCAGTGGCCTCGCCAGCACTCGAGCGTCCAGGGCTCGACCTGGCGCTGCTCGGGGCGGGCGGAATTGCCCTTGCGGTAGTCGAAGGTGACCGGGCGGCGGTCCCGGCAGGCGAGCATCAGCGGCTCGAAGGCGGCCTCGTGGACCGGGATGCGGGGTTCGAGGGCGCTGTGCACCTCGTAGGCGTCCTCGGCCTCGGGCATACCGGCGGCCCGAAGCTTCTGCAGGGCTCCGCTGGCGGCGCCCGCGAGCCTGGCCTGCTGCCAGACCTTGGCGGCGAGGCCGAGAGCGGCGGCCTCCTCGGCGTCCAGGGTGATGGGGGGCAGCCGGTTGCTGTCACGGCGCGCGAGGTACCCGGTGTCGCCGTCCAGGTTCTCCACGGTCTCGATGACCAGGCCGAGTTCGCGCAGATCGTCCTTGTCGCGCTCGAACATCCTGTTGAAGGACTCGTCGGAGCCCGCTTCCAGGTACGCCTCGATGGACCCGCGGAGCTCACGCTTGCTGAGCGGACGCCGGGTACCCAGCAGACACAGTGCCAGGTTCATCAGCCGTTCGGCCTTGGCAATCGCCATCGACGCCCTTTCTCGACATGCTCTCCGACCGTCGACCGTACCGCCCCGGGGTGTCCGGACCAAAGCGAGGGCCCGTGCCTTGCGGCACGGGCCCCGACTGCGGTAAACGGACCGGTCAGACGCCGACGAGGTCGCAGACGAAGATCAGCGTCTCGCCGGGCGCGATGGCGCCGCCCGCGCCGCGGTCGCCGTAGGCGAGGTGCGCCGGGATGGTCAGCTGGCGACGGCCGCCGATCTTCATGCCCTGGACGCCCTGGTCCCAGCCGGCGATGACCTGGCCGGCACCGAGCTGGAACCGCAGCGGGGTGCCGCGGTTCCACGAGGCGTCGAACTCCTCGCCGGTGGAGAAGGCCACACCGACGTAGTGCACGGAGACGGTCTGGCCCGCCTGGGCGACCGGTCCGTCACCCTCCCAGATGTCCTTGATCTCCAGGTCGGCCGGCGGCTCGCCACCCGGGAAGTCGATCTCGGGCTTCTCGATGCTCACTGAACTGCTCCTCCTACTGATGAACTGGGCAACCGGGACAGTCTTACACCTTTGCCAGGATGTCCATGGTCCACACGAGCGTCGAGTTGGCGGGGACGGTCTGCTGGGCCTGGTCGCCGAAGGCCTGGTCCGGCGGGATGACGAGCAGGACCCGGCTGCCGACCTTCTTGCCGGCCAGGCCGCTCTTGAGCCCGGCGACGTTGATCTGGGCGAGCGGGAAGCCCACGGCCTTGCCCGCCTTGTAGGTGCTGTCGAACTGCTTCGCACCCTTCCACAGGTACGCCTCGTACTTCACGACGAGGGTGTCGTTCTCCCCGACGGCCTTCCCGTCGCCCTCGATGACGTAGCTGGACACCAGCTTCTTGGGCGGGTCGCTCTTGGGGATGGTGACCTCGGGTGCCTTGCCGTCGGTGTTGGTACCGATCTTCGGCAGGTCGATGTTGTCCTGGGCGACCGTGCCGCCCTTCGCGGACTGCGGGATGGCCTTCCCGCTCACGATGTCCACGACGAAGACGAGGGTGGCGTTCGGCTTGATCTCCCCCTGGCCCTGCGCGCCGTAGCCCAGGTCCGGAGGGATGATCAGCTGCACACGGCTGCCGACCTTCTGCCCGACGAGACCCTGCTCCCAGCCCGGGATGACCATGCCGGTACCGAGAGCGATGCCGAACAGCTGCTTACGGTCGAAACTGTTGTCGAAGGGCTTCGTCGAGTCCCACGCCTGCCCGAGGTAGTTGACCTCGGCCGCATCGCCTTCCTTGAGTTTCGCACCGTCCCCCTCGCTGATGACCTCGGTCTTCAGCTTCGTGGGGGGCTTACCCTCACCCTTCGCCAGAGTGGGCTTCTCGCCGAACTTCGCTCCCGCGGTGATCGCGGGATTCCCGTTCTTGGAGGCGGAGTCGGAGGCCTTGTCGTCGCCGCATGCCGCCGTGGACAGCAGCAGTAGGGGGACGACGAGAAGGCCGGCAAGTCGGCGCACTGGTTCCTCAGATCTCAGACGGCACGTATTCGGTCCCCGACACTCTAGGCCGACGAAAGGGCCCCGTACGAGGAACGTACGAGGCCCTGTCGTCCGCGGGGCGGACATTCCTGTCCCGGATCACATGCCCGCGATCAGCTTCTCCACCCGGTCGTCGACGGAACGGAACGGGTCCTTGCACAACACGGTGCGCTGTGCCTGGTCGTTGAGCTTGAGGTGGACCCAGTCGACGGTGAAGTCCCGCCGTTGTTCCTGGGCCCGGCGGATGAAGTCGCCGCGCAGCCGCGCCCTGGTCGTCTGCGGGGGCACCGACTTGCCCTCGAAGATCTTCAGGTCGTTGCAGATCCGGGCTGCCTGGCCCTTGCGCTCCAGGAGGTAGTAGAGCCCGCGCCGCCGGTGGATGTCGTGGTAGGCGAGGTCTATCTGAGCGACCCTCGGATTCGACATGGTCATGTTGTGCTTCGCCCGGTACCGCTCGATGAGCTTGTACTTCATGACCCAGTCGATCTCGGTGCCGATACGGTCGAGGTCCTCGGCCTCGATGGCGTCCAGTGTGCGGCCCCACAGCTCGAGGACCTGGTCGACGGTGCCGGTGCGGATGCCCCGGCGCTCGACGAAGTCGACGGCCTTCTCGTAGTACTCGCGCTGGACCTCGATGGCGGACGCCTCGCGGCCGTTGGCCAGACGCACCTTGCGCTGTCCCGTGATGTCGTGGCTGACCTCACGGATGGCCCGGATCGGGTTCTCCAGGGTCAGGTCGCGCATCACCGTGCCCGCCTCGATCATGCGCAGCACGAGGTCGGTGGCGCCGACCTTGAGGAGCATGGTCGTCTCGGACATGTTGGAGTCGCCGACGATGACGTGGAGGCGCCGGTACCGCTCCGCGTCGGCGTGCGGTTCGTCCCGGGTGTTGATGATCGGACGGGAGCGCGTCGTCGCGGAACTGACGCCCTCCCAGATGTGCTCGGCCCGCTGGCTCACGCAGTAGACGGCTCCACGCGGTGTCTGCAGCACCTTGCCGGCACCGCAGATCAGCTGACGGGTGACGAGGAACGGAATGAGGATGTCCGCGAGCCGGGAGAATTCTCCGTGCCGGGCCACGAGGTAGTTCTCATGGCATCCGTAGGAGTTTCCCGCCGAGTCGGTGTTGTTCTTGAAGAGATAGACGTCGCCCGCGATTCCCTCCTCGTGCAGGCGGCGTTCGGCGTCGACGAGCAGACCTTCGAGAATGCGCTCGCCGGCCTTGTCGTGCGTGACCAGTTCGGTCACGTTGTCGCATTCGGGTGTCGCGTATTCCGGATGCGATCCCACATCGAGGTAGAGGCGGGCGCCGTTCCGCAGGAAGACATTGCTGCTGCGGCCCCATGACACAACACGGCGGAAGAGGTAGCGCGCCACTTCGTCAGGTGACAGTCGGCGCTGTCCCCTGAACGTGCACGTGACGCCGTACTCGTTCTCCAGCCCGAAAATGCGGCGGTCCATGACTGAACATTACGCCTTATGGCCTGAGCTGAAACCGGGTTCGGCAGCACCGTTTCGATCATTTTCCGAACCGGCCACAACCGCAGGCGTACGCCCGGGAGCTGCGAGGACCCTTCCGGTGGCCAGCAGGACCAGCAGCGCCGCCACTCCACCGGCCCCGGCGACGGCGAAGCTCCACGCCGTCCCGCCGAGCTCCACGGCCGGTCCGGCCACCGCCGTCCCGGCCGCGGCGCCCACCCCGAAGGTCGTCACGAGCCAGGAGAACGCCTCGGTCACCGTGCCCCGCGGCGCGTGCCGGTCCACGACGATGAACGAGCAGGCGATCGCGGGGGCCAGGAACACCCCGGCCAGCGCCGCCAGCGCGGTCATGGCGGGCACACCGGGCGTCAGCATCAGCGGGAGATAGCCCAGGGCCAGCAGCGCGACGATGACGCGCAGCCTGCGCTCGGGTGCCCCGGCCCACTGCCGAGCCCCGTACACCGCTCCGCCGATCAGCGCGCCGAGGCCGAGCGCGGCCATCAGCCAGCCGTAGACGGACTCCCGGCCGTGGTCGTCGGCGTACGCGACGCCGGCCACCGTGATCGAGCCGAGCGCGACCCCGACGAAGAAGAAGGCCCCCAGCAGGGCGAGCAGCCCCGGCGAGCGCAGGGCACCGAGCCAGTGCGCCTCGCGCGGAGCCGAACGCCATGCCCTGGACGGCTCGGAGAGGACGACGGACAGGGCCCCCAGGACCCCGATCGCGTTGATGACGAGGAGGGCCGCGGCCGGCGACCAGAACGACACCAGCAGCGTCACGAGGAGCGGCCCCACCGTGAACATGATCTCCTGGGCCACCGCGTCCAGGGCGTACGCCCGGTGCACCCGGTCCTCCCGGCCGAGGACAGCCGGCCACAGGGCGCGCAGACCGCCCTCCAGCGGGGGCGTGAACAGGCCGGCCACCACGACCGCCGCGTACGCCGCCGGGAGCGAGCCGAGACCCGCCAGGGCGAGCGCGGCCATGCCCAGCGCGGAGACGACCGCCGCGGGAAGCTGGACGCGCGGCTGGCCGTAGAGGTCCACGGCCCTGCCCAGCAGGGGCTGCCCCACCGCGGTGGCGACGCCGTACGCCGCCGCCAGGGCGCCGGCCAGGGTGTAGCTGCCGCCCTCGGCCCGGGTGAACAGGACGATCGCGATGTGGGCGGTGCCGTTCGGCAGCCGTCCCACCAGCGTTCCCGCCAGCAGCCTGACGGCGTGCCGGGCCCGGAGGATGTCCAGATATCCCGCGGCCATGTCCGCCCCCTCTCCCCCGACGGTGTCACGACCCCGGGGTTTTACGTATAACGTCGGCGTTCATACGTACCATGTGGGCAGCCCGGGAGTCCATCCCACCGCACCCGACCCGGACCGCCACGGAGGCACGAGTGAACAGCGCGCGGCAGTCCGCACCGCCCCGGCCCACCAGCCGTGACGTGGCACGGGCGGCGGGCGTCTCACAGGCCACCGTGTCACTCGTGCTCGGTGACAAATGGCGGGGCCGGGTGTCGGCGACGACCGCCGAAAGGGTCCGCGCCCACGCCCGGGACCTCGGCTACCGGCCGAATCTCGCCGCTCGCAGTCTCCGGCTCGGCGGCACCCGCACCGCGCTGCTCGTCGTCCCGGCACTCACCAACGAGTTCTTCGCCCGCGTGTACACGGGGGCCGCGGCAGTGGCCGCCGAGCACGACTTCGGCGTGGTGCTCTACCCGTCCCCCGACGGCACCGGCCCCGCCAGGGACCCGTTCGCCTCGGCCCGTGCGGCACTCGACGGGGTGATCGCTTCCTCGATGGCGGCGGACGCCCTGGGAGCCCTGCGGGGCGCCGACCTGCCACTGGTGATGCTGGACAGCGACCCGGAGGGCCACGGCGCGGCGGCGCGCGTGAATCTCGACATCGCGGACGGCATGCGTCAGGTGACCGGCCATCTGCTGGGTCTCGGCCACCGGCGGATCGTGCACCTCGCGTCCGCCGTGGACACCTGGACCTTCACGGTGCGCGCCCGGGCGCTGCGGGAGGCGGTGCGGGACGTCCCGGGCGCCGTCCTGCGCACCGTGACCGCCCCCCTGGACGTACGGGCCGGGCTCGACGCGGCCGAAACGGTCCTGGCGCGCCCCGGTCCCCTGCCCACTGCCATCGTCTGTGACGACGACATCCTGGCCGCCGGCGCCTGCAAGGCGGTGCGCAGGCGGGGGCTTCGGGTCCCCGACGACATCTCCGTGACCGGATTCGACGACCTGGCGCTCGCGACGGCGGTGGAACCCGAGCTCACCACGGTGCGGCTCCCCGCCGAACAGGTGGGCGAGCGGGGCATGAGAGCGCTGCTGGACGTCCTGGAGGGCCGCCCCACGGAGCGGGGTGATCTCCCCGTCCACCTGGTGACGCGGGGCTCCACCGCTCCCCCGCCCACCGCATGACCGAGCCCTCCGGACCGCCGCGTGCGGCAGCCGGAGGGCTCGGTCCGGAAAGCGTCCGGAGCTGACTACTTCTTCGGGGCCTTGCCCGAAGCCTCGTCGGGGCCGTCGGTGCCCTTCGCGGGGGTGTCGGCGCCCGCAGCGGCCTGCGCGTCGCCGCTTTCGGGCTCCTCCGTGTCGGACGGAGCGTCCGTCGGGGTCGCCCCCGCACCGTCCGCGTCGAGCAGCCTGGTCAGCTGCCGGCCGACGATCCGCTTGAACTTGCGCTGCTGCGGCCTCGTGCGGTCCAGGACCGCGACCTCGAGCCGCTCGGCGGGGATCTCCCGCTCGTTGCCGTTGGCCTCGCGGGACAGCGCCTGCACGGCCAGCTTCAGCGCCTCGGCGAGCGACATCCCGTCGCGGTGGCGCTGGTCGAGGAACGTGCTGATCTGCTCGGCGTTCCCGCCGACCGCGACCGAGCCGTGCTCGTCCACGATGGAACCGTCGTGCGGCAGCCGGTAGATCTGGTCGCCCTCGGGCCCGGCGCCGACCTCGGCGACCACCAGCTCCACCTCGTACGGCTTCTCGGCCGCGCTGGAGAAGATGGTGCCGAGCGTCTGCGCGTAGACGTTGGCCAGTCCACGGGCCGTCACGTCGTCGCGGTCGTAGGTGTACCCGCGCAGATCGGCGTAGCGGACTCCGCCGATGCGGAGGTTCTCGTACTCGTTGTACTTGCCGGCGGCGGCGAAGCCGATCCGGTCGTAGATCTCGCTGAACTTGTGCAGCGCGCGGGACGGGTTCTCGCCGACGAACACAATGCCGTCGGCGTACTGCAGCACGACCAGGCTGCGACCACGGGCGATGCCCTTCCGGGCGTATTCCGCCCGGTCGGCCATGGCCTGCTGAGGTGAGACATAGAACGGCGTCGACACCGGCTATCCGTCCCTTTCTGTCAGTGACGAGTGCATCGGAGAAGCATCGGGCCGGTCAGAGCAGCGCGGCACGGGGGCCGTCGGGCTGCTCGAGCCGGCGCTCCAGGATCGCGCGCGCGATCTCCGCGGATTCCGTGTCGTTCAGCTTGCGGAAGCCCTCGTCGGTGATGACGGTGACGATCGGATAGATCCGGCGGGCCACGTCCGGGCCGCCGGTGGCCGAGTCGTCGTCCGCCGCGTCATACAGCGCCTGCACGACCAGGGTGAGGGTCTGCTCCTCCGTCAGGTCGTCGCGGAACAGCTTCTTCATCGACCCCCGCGCGAAGACGGAGCCGGAGCCGGTGGCGGCGTAGCCGTGTTCCTCGGAACGCCCGCCGGTGACGTCGTACGAGAAGATCCGGCCCTTCTCGCGGTCGACGTCGTACCCGGCGAAGAGCGGGACGACCGCGAGGCCCTGCATGGCCATCGCCAGATTGCTGCGGATCATCGTGGAGAGCCGGTTGGCCTTGCCCTCCAGGGAGAGCGTGGCGCCCTCGACCTTCTCGAAGTGTTCCAGCTCCAGCTGGAACAGCTTGACCATCTCCACGGCGAGACCCGCCGTGCCGGCGATCCCCACCGCGGAGTACTCGTCGGCCGGGAACACCTTCTCGATGTCGCGCTGCGCGATCATGTTGCCCATGGTCGCCCGCCGGTCACCGGCGAGGACCACTCCGCCGGAGAACGAGGCCGCGACGATGGTCGTGCCGTGCGGCGCCTCGATGGCGCCCTGCATCGGCGGCAGGCTGCGGTTGCCGGGGAGGATCTCAGGTGAGTGGGCGGACAGGAAGTCCATGAACGAGGACGAACCCGGCGTCAGGAAGGCAGCTGGTAGACGCCCGGTGCTACGAGTGTTGGCTTCCACGCGTTTCCCTCCAGGTATGCGATGGCCCTGCGCAAGGAGTCAGGATCATCCCCCAACTTGCCACCGGCCGAATTGCAGTTGAAGCAGTACGCCACGGACCCTACCCGCCCTGTGACGGTGATCAACATGATCCCGGGTCCGGAGAAGCCCTTCCGTAGGCTGCCCCGGTCGAGCGAGGGCATCCCACGGAAGGCGCCGGCCGACATCGCGAGCGCGTCGGCGAGCGGTCCGGAGCAGACCTCCGGCTTTTACTCGCCGCCCTTTTGTACGAACGAACGCACGAAGTCCTCGGCGTTGGACTCGAGCACGTCGTCGATCTCGTCGAGGACGTCGTCGACGTCCTCGTTGAGCTTCTCCTGCCGCTCCTTGAGGTCCTCGGACGCCTGCGCGTCCTGCGCCTGCTCCTCGGTCGTCTCGGTGGAACGTGTCGCCTTCTGCTGTCCGCCGCCGGTGTCCTTGGTCGCCATATAGCTCACCCCGCTCGGTTCGAAGCACTTGATCAGACCCTACCTACGGGGTCCGACATCGGCCCGGTACTTTCCTCAACGTCCGGAGGTCATGTGATTGATTCCCAGCCGGAGGGCCTTTCAGCCCCCCGTGAGCGTCCGGACCAGCTCCTCCGCCGTACGACAGCGGTCCAGGAGCTCCTCGACGTGCGCACGTGTACCCCGCAGCGGCTCCATCGTGGGCACCCGCTGCAGCGAGTCACGATCGGGCAGGTCGAAGATGACCGAGTCCCAGGAGGCGGCGGCGACGTCGTCGGCGTACTGCTCCAGGCAGCGTCCCCGGAAATAGGCCCTGGTGTCCTCGGGAGGCTTCGTACGGGCCCGCTCGACGTCGCTCTCGTCCAGCAGCCGCTTGATCTTCCCGCGGGCCGCCAGCCGGTTGTACAGGCCCTTGTCGGCCCGTACGTCGGCGTACTGGAGGTCCACCAGGTGCAGCCGGGGGGCGTCCCAGTCCAGGCCGTCCCGGCGCCGGTAGCCCTCCATGAGCTCCCGCTTGGCGATCCAGTCCAGCTCGCCCGACAGGCTCATCGGGTCGTTCTCCAGCCGGTTCAGGGTGTCCTCCCAGCGGGCCAGGACGTCCTTGGTCTGCTCGTCGGCCTCGGCTCCGTACCGCTCCTCGACGTACTTGCGGGCGAGCTCGAAGTACTCCATCTGGAGCTGCACCGCGGTGAGCGTCCGGCCGCTACGGAGTGTGACCAGCTGCTTGAGGGTCGGATCGTGCGAGACCTGGTGGAGCGTGCGGACCGGCTGGTCGACCGCCAGGTCGACCTTGATGAAGCCGTCCTCGATCATGGCCAGGACCAGCGAGGTGGTGCCGAGCTTGAGGTAGGTCGAGATCTCGGACAGGTTGGCGTCGCCGATGATCACATGCAGTCTGCGGTACTTCTCGGCGTCGGAGTGCGGTTCGTCGCGGGTGTTGATGATGGGGCGCTTGAGCGTGGTCTCGAGGCCGACCTCGACCTCGAAGTAGTCGGCGCGCTGGCTGATCTGGAACCCGTGCTCGTGGCCGTCCTGGCCGATGCCCACGCGTCCGGCGCCGGTGACGACCTGCCGGGAGACGAAGAAGGGCGTCAGATGGCGCACGATGTCCGAGAAGGGGGTCTCCCTCTTCATCAGGAAGTTCTCGTGCGTCCCGTAGGACGCGCCCTTGTTGTCGGTGTTGTTCTTGTAGAGGTGGATCGGCTGGGCGCCCGGGATCGCGGCTGCCCGCTCGGCCGCCTCCGCCATCACGCGTTCGCCTGCCTTGTCCCAGAGCACCGCGTCCAGCGGATTGGTGATCTCGGGCGAGCTGTATTCGGGGTGCGCGTGGTCGACGTACAGCCGCGCACCGTTGGTGAGGATGACATTGGCCAGGCCGATGTCCTCGTCGGTGAGCTGACTGGAGTCGGCGGTCTCACGGGCGAGGTCGAATCCTCGCGCGTCACGCAGCGGGTTCTCCTCCTCGAAGTCCCAGCGGGCGCGGCGCGCCCGGTGCATCGCCGCCGCGTAGGCGTTGACGATCTGGGACGAGGTGAGCATGGCATTGGCGTTGGGTTGACCGGGGACGGAGATCCCGTACTCCGTCTCGATGCCCATCACTCGCCGTACGGTCATGCGGCCCTCCTTGCCCGGCGTCACTCCCGTCCGGGAGCGGCGCTCAAGTACCGCTGCTGGTCCGCGGTGCCCGTCCCCGCACTGCGCGACTCGGCGGTACGGCAGAGCCTAGAGCGCCTCTGCGCCGGTGGGGAGATCAATTGCGTCATTGTTCGGGTGTGGCCGGAGCTGCCGGGAAAACGGCCGGCTGCGGATGCCCTGCCGGGCATCCGCAGCCGGTCTGCGTTTTACAGGTACTGTCCGGTATTCGCCACCGTGTCGATGGAACGACCGGTGTCTGCGCCCTGCTTTCCTGTGACGAGTGTGCGGATGAACACGATCCGCTCGCCCTTCTTTCCGGAAATCCTGGCCCAGTCGTCCGGGTTGGTGGTGTTGGGCAGGTCCTCGTTCTCCTTGAACTCGTCCACGCACGCCTGGAGGAGATGGGAGACGCGTAGGCCCTTCTGGCCTTCTTCGAGAAATGCCTTGATGGCCATTTTCTTCGCCCGGTCCACGATGTTCTGAATCATCGCTCCGGAGTTGAAGTCCTTGAAGTACAGGACTTCCTTGTCGCCGTTCGCGTAGGTGACCTCGAGGAAGCGGTTCTCCTCGGATTCCGTGTACATCCGCTCCACGACGGACTGGATCATCGCGTGGGCGGCGGCCTCCCGCGAGCCGGTGTGCTCGGCCAGGTCGTCCGAGTGCAGCGGCAGCGAAGGCGTGAGGTACTTCGCGAAGATGTCCTTCGCGGCCTCCGCGTCCGGACGTTCGATCTTGATCTTCACATCGAGACGGCCGGGCCGCAGGATCGCGGGGTCGATCATGTCCTCGCGGTTGGAGGCGCCGATGACGATGACGTTCTCCAGGCCCTCCACACCGTCGATCTCGGCGAGCAGCTGGGGGACGATGGTGTTCTCCACGTCCGAGCTGACACCGGAACCACGGGTGCGGAAGAGGGATTCCATCTCGTCGAAGAAGACGATGACCGGGGTGCCCTCGCTCGCCTTCTCCCGGGCGCGCTGGAAGACGAGGCGGATGTGCCGCTCGGTCTCGCCGACGTACTTGTTGAGGAGCTCAGGGCCCTTGATGTTGAGGAAGTAGCTCTTCCCCGCGGGCTGTCCGGTGACCTCGGCGACCTTCTTGGCCAGCGAGTTGGCGACGGCCTTGGCAATGAGTGTCTTGCCGCAGCCCGGAGGGCCGTAGAGCAGGATGCCCTTCGGCGGACGGAGTTCGTGTTCCTTGAAGAGGTCCGGGTGGAGGTACGGGAGCTCGACCGCGTCGCGGATCAGTTCGATCTGGTCGCCCAGACCGCCGATCTTGTTGTAGTCGATGTCCGGGACCTCTTCGAGAACGAGCTCCTCGACCTCGCTCTTGGGGACCACTTCGTAGACGTAACCGGACCTGGGTTCGAGCAGGAGGGCGTCGCCGGGACGGATGGTGATGTCCAGCAGGGGCTCGGCGAGCCTCACCACCCGCTCCTCGTCGGTGTGCCCGACCACCAGGGCGCGCTCGCCGTCCTCAAGGATCTCCTTGAGGGTGACGATGTCCCCGGCCCGCTCGAATTCCATGGCCTCGACCACGTTGAGCGCTTCGTTGAGCATGACTTCCTGGCCTCGCCGGAGGCCCTCGAGCTCGACACCGGGGCTGACGTTCACCCGGAGCTTGCGGCCCCCGGTGAAGATGTCGCAGGTGTCGTCCTCGTTGGCCTGCAGGAAGACACCGAAGCCGGCCGGCGGCTGTGCGAGCCGGTCGACCTCCTCCTTGAGGGCCACGATCTGGTCGCGGGCCTCCCGGAGCGTGCCGGCGAGCCGCTCGTTCTGCGCGGACACGCCCGCAAGGCTGGTCTGCAACTCGACGATCCGCTCTTCGAGAATCCTCGTATGACGCGGAGAGTCGGCGAGCTTACGTCGCAGGACGGCGATTTCCTGCTCGAGATAGGCGACCTGGCCGGCTGGGTCTTCTGACCCCCGCCCGGGCCGGATGCCGCGGTTGATGTCGTCGTCGTGGGCTGCCACGGTCCTCACCTCCTCCAAGGGGAGCTGGACGCTTCCTGACCCTACCTGGGTGGGTGGTGATTGAAACCCCTAGATCACAAAGACCCGGGAGTGTGTCCGATCTTCACCCTTGCGCTCTCCCTCACGCCAAGGGAATACCCACCCTTCGGCATCGGAAAGCAGGCGGTTGTATCGTCGAAGTGTTCAACACCCGTCAGGGCTGGCTTCAATTGGTGCAGATACGCAGGGAACGGCAGGACACATGACCGTGCAGCAGGACGCTCCGGGCGACCGTGACACGCAGGATCTCGAGGTCTGGATCGACCAGGACCTCTGTACGGGCGACGGCATCTGCGTGCAGTACGCACCCGAGGTGTTCGAGCTGGACATCGACGGCCTGGCCTACGTGAAGAGCGACGAGGACGAGCTCCTCCAGGAGAAGGGCGCCACCACGCCGGTGCCGCTTCCCCTCCTCCAGGACGTGGTGGATTCGGCCAAGGAATGTCCGGGCGACTGCATTCACGTGCGTCGCGTTTCGGACAACGTGGAAGTCTTCGGGCCGGATGCCGAGTAAGGGCCTCAGACGCTCCGCGCGGTGTCCCCGGCGGGGCCGGCGGACTTGACGAACGCGTTGCCCTTCCACTCCCACGAGGCGCTCTCACGCTCGTCGGGGCAGCAGCGCGGAACATCGGCCGAGGAGTAGCCGAGCAGGGTCGCCGAGACCCTGCCGTCACGGACGGTGAAGTCGGTGACCGCGAGTTTCTGAGCGGGGTCCACCAGGGTCGCCACGACCCGGGGTGCGGCCCCGCTCCGCTGTGTCACGACGTAGATGCCGCTGGGCGGGGTGCCGGATCCCGCGGCGCAGCGGACGACGGCCACGGTCTCGGGCCCGCCGTCGCCGTCGAGGTCACCGGGGGCGCTGTCGGCCACGGTCCGGCCGGCGGCGCCGCAGTCGAACGGATAGGCGACGCCGGCCGGGTCGGGGGCCGTCGCCGCGGGGGCACCGCCGTGCTGTGCGGTGCCGCCGTGCTCGGACGCCGAGGCCGTTGCGGTGGCCGCGTCGGGCTGGAGCAGCCCCGCGAGTGCGACGACGGCTGCCATGGCCGCGGCCGTGGCGAGCCAGTGCACCGGCTTGGCGGCGGTGTGCGCGAGGTCCGGGAGCGCGGAGGTCTGCACGCGGTATGTCTCCTGTGGTTCCTGGGGGCCTGGGTAGGCGGTGCCGAACGGATGTCGGCGAGCGGGGGTGGCCAGCATCGTGCCACACCTCACACCCGAGGGGAACGCCGGGGGCGTCCGGGGCGACGAAAGGCGCCGCCGCCGGGTTCCCGGGTCGGGGAACTCGGCGGCGACGCCTGCGCGTTGTACGGGGTCAGTCGCTGGTGTCGGCGGAGCCGCTCCGGCTGCCGGGACCCTTGTAGTCCTCGCCGTAGGCGCCCTTGGACGGGCGGCGGCGGCGCACCGGCGGCTCGACGCCGTCCGCGAGCCGGCGGGCGGTGACGAGGAAGCCGGTGTGGCCGATCATGCGGTGGTCCGGCCGGACGGCCAGGCCTTCCACGTGCCAGTTGCGGATCATCGACTCCCAGGGCTGCGGTTCGGCGAAGCAGCCGATCTCACGGATGGACTCGACGGTCCGTGAGAGCTGGGTCGTGGTCGCGACGTACGCGCAGAGGATGCCGCCGGGCACCAGGGCCTTGGACACGGCCTCGAGGCACTCCCACGGGGCGAGCATGTCGAGGACGACCCGGTCGACGTCGGTGTCCGAGAGGTTGTCCTGGAGGTCGCCGACGGTGAGCTGCCAGGCGGGGTGCGGCGAGCCGAAGTAGCGCTCGACGTTCTGCTGGGCGATCTCGGCGAAGTCCTCGCGGCGCTCGTAGGAGTGCAGCATGCCCTGCTCGCCGATGGCACGCAGCAGGAAGGTGCTGAGCGCACCGGAGCCGACGCCGGCTTCGACGACGCGCGCACCGGGGAAGATGTCACCGAAGGCCAGGATCTGGCCCGCGTCCTTCGGGTAGACCACGGCGGCACCGCGGGGCATGGACAGGACGTAGTCGGGGAGCAGGGGGCGCAGCGCGAGATAGGCGACGTTTCCCGTGGTACGGACAACACTGCCCTCGGGAGCACCGATCAGCTCGTCGTGCGGGAAAGAACCCTTGTGGGTGTGGAAGTTCTTTCCGGCCTCGAGCGTGAAGGTGTAGTGGCGTCCCTTGGGGTCGGTGAGCTGGACCTGGTCCCCGACTTTGAATGGGCCGCGACGGCGGGCGGCACCGGTCGGTTCGGACATGTGAACAGCCTACCGGTATTTCGGGGGCCACTTCCCGGGCGTCAGACCGACGGACGGGCCATGGCCTTGATGAAGGCGCGCTCGACGTCGGCGGTGGAGAGGACGCCGTAGATCTCGCCGGTCTCCTCGACCACCAGGTACTCGGTGGCCGGGGTGGCCTTCAGCCGGTCCAGGAGTGCCTCGCCGGCCAGTTCGGCGGGCACCTTCATGCCGTCGGTGAGGTCCTGGGCGAGACCGCTGACGGCCACCCAGGGGCGGCGGTGCTCGGGAACTCCGACGATGGCCGCCTCCCGGACGACGGCTGTCGGGCTGCCCTGTCCGTCGACGACGACGAGGGCCCGGGCACCCGCCTCGTTGGCCCGGCGGAGCGCTTCGGAGAGCGGGGTGGCCGCCTCGACGGGCACGGCGCGCCGGGTGAGGGTGCGGGCGCGCAGTTCGGGGAGGTGCTCGCGGAGCCGGGCCGTCCGCAGGCTGTTCCCCGCCCCGGTCCAGATGATCGCGGCGAGGATGGCCGCGAGGAGGGCGTCGGTGACGGTCTCGAAACCGCTGATCTCGCCGGTGGCGCTGCCGAGGGCGCCGGTGTGGGTGAGCAGCGGGAGGCCGACGAAGACGGTGATGGCCAGGCCCCGGCCGACCCACGCGGCGGCGACGGTGCCGCTCATCGGCTTGCCGGTGATCTTCCACACGACGGCGCGCAGCATGCGTCCGCCGTCCAGGGGCAGGCCGGGCAGCAGGTTGAAGGCGGCGACGATGAGGTTGGAGACCATCAGCCCGGCGAGGAGCACGCCGGGGACGGTGCCCGCCTCGACGAACTGGAGCGGGATGTAGAA
This sequence comes from Streptomyces sp. NPDC002793, assembly GCF_040295485.1. Lineage (NCBI taxonomy): Bacteria > Bacillati > Actinomycetota > Actinomycetes > Kitasatosporales > Streptomycetaceae > Streptomyces > Streptomyces sp. NPDC002793. The sequence goes on from NZ_JBEOVL010000037.1 coordinate 62,388, forward strand.
GACGCCGCCGAGGACGAGAGAGAGCAGGGGCCCCACGAAGGCCAGGACGAACTCGCGGCCCGGGGTCTCGGTCTCCTTCTCGATCTCGGAGACGCCTCCGAAGAACTGGAGCTGGATGCGGCGCACCGGCAGTTTGTAGCGCAGGGCGGCGACGGTGTGCGCGAGCTCGTGCACGAGCACCGACGCGTAGAAGGCGATCGCGAAGAAGAGCGCGACCAGATAGCGGGCCCCGCCGAGTTCCGGCAGGACACGGTCCAGCTGACCGCCGAAGACCCAGGTGATCAGGGCCGCGACGACGAACCAGCTGGGGGCCACGTACACGGGCACGCCGAAGGGGCGGCCCATGAGGAGGCCGCCGCCCGGGTCAGCCGGGCGTTGCGGCTTGCCCTTGTCCGGCCCGGTGCCGGGGGGCGGGCCCCCTGCGCCGGGCTGCGGGCGCCCGCTGTCGCCGCTCTCGTCCACGGAGTCCCTTCGGTCGGTGCTGGTGCCACGATCATGCTGTGTGCGAACTCTGTCGTCGATGGTATGCCGCTGGGTGTCGGTGGCGGGCCGTAGGGTCTTCGGCATGACGTCCGTACCGCGCCCGCCCCGGCCACCCTCGTCCCTGTCGCCGTCGCGCGCGAACGATTTCATGCAGTGTCCCCTGCTGTACCGCTTCCGGGTCATCGACAAGCTGCCCGAGAAGCCCAGTGAGGCTGCTACCCGGGGCACGCTGGTGCATGCGGTGCTTGAGCGGCTGTTCGACGCCCCGGCGGCGGAGCGTACGGCTCCGAAGGCGAGGGCGCTGATCCCCGGCCAGTGGGACCGGCTGCTGGAGTCCAAGCCCGAGCTGACCGAGCTGTTCGAGGAGGACCCCGCGGGAGAGCGGCTCGCGGGATGGCTGGGCGAGGCGGAGCGGCTCGTGGAGCGGTGGTTCTCGCTGGAGGACCCGACCCGCCTGGAACCGGCCGAGCGGGAGCTGTTCGTCGAGACGGAGCTGGATTCGGGACTGCGGCTGCGCGGGGTGATCGACCGCGTCGACGTCGCCCCCACGGGTGAGGTCCGCATCGTGGACTACAAGACCGGAAAGGCGCCCCGGCCGGAGTACGCGGAGGGCGCGCTCTTCCAGATGAAGTTCTACGCCCTGGTGGTGTGGCGTCTGAAGCAGGTGGTGCCGCGCCGTCTCCAGCTGGTCTATCTCGGCAGCGGGGACGTGCTGACGTACGACCCCGTCCCGGCCGACCTCGAGCGGGTGGAACGCAAGCTGCTGGCGCTGTGGGAAGCGATCCGGCTGGCGACCGAGACGGGCGAGTGGCGGCCGAGGCCGACGAAGCTGTGCGGCTGGTGCGACCACCGGGCGGTCTGTCCCGAGTTCGGCGGGACTCCCCCGGTCTATCCGCTGCCCGTACGCCCGGCCGGACCGGTGGAGGCCGTGCAGGGCAGAATGGAGCCGGTCCGGTCCGAGGCCGGGCGACCGGTGGCCCTCGAAGGCCCTTGACTCGGAGGGCCTTCCCGAAGGCCCTTAAGGAGATTACGTGGCTATCCGCGTCCTGCTCGTCGACGATCAGCCCCTGCTGCGCACCGGCTTCCGGATGATCCTGGAGGCGGAAGGCGATCTCGCCGTGGTCGGAGAGGCGGGTGACGGCCTGCAGGCCATCGACCAGGTGCGGGCGCTGCAGCCCGATGTCGTGCTCATGGACATCCGGATGCCGCGGATGGACGGCGTCGAGGCGACCCGTCAGATCACGGGTCCGGGCCGGGACGGCCCGGCGAAGGTCCTGGTGCTGACGACGTTCGATCTCGACGAGTACGTGGTGGAGGCGCTGCGCGCAGGGGCCAGCGGCTTCCTGCTGAAGGACGCCCCCGCCAACGAACTGGTGCAGGCCATCCGGGTGGTGGCCTCGGGAGAGGCGATGCTGGCACCCAGTATCACGCGTCGCCTGCTCGACAAGTACGCCGACCACCTGCCCTCGGGCGAGGACCCCGTCCCTGACGCCCTGCACACCCTCACCGATCGTGAGGTCGAGGTGCTGAAACTGGTGGCACGCGGCCTGTCCAACGCGGAGATCGCTGCCGACCTGTTCGTGAGCGAGACCACGGTGAAGACGCATGTGGGCCATGTGCTGACGAAGCTGGGCCTGCGGGACCGCGTACAGGCAGCCGTCTACGCCTACGAGAGCGGGCTGGTGCGTCCCGGCGCCCAGTGAGACGGGGGGGCGGGAGCAGGACCGGCGCGGGCCGGGGCCGGTCGGCCCCGGCC
>NZ_JBEOVL010000038.1:0-61640 GCF_040295485.1 Streptomyces sp. NPDC002793
CGCGAGCTACAGACCATCCTCGCGACATGGGCCGGCGCCTGCCCCACCTGTCACCGCGACATACCCGCGCCAACATCGACCTGACCAAGCCCTACCGGGACCTCGACGCCGCGCTCGCGAGCGGTGGGACGCGGACGCTGGAGCTGCGGAATCTCGCGACCACATGGGTGGGCGGCAAGAGCGTCGACTGGCGCGTGGCCACGCGCGGGCCGCGCACCCCCCGGAGGGTCTCCCTCCCCGCCTACCCCTTCGAGCGGGTGCGCTGCTGGGTCGCCCAGGAGGAAGGCGCGCCGTCCGTGATCGCGCCGCTCGCACTGCGCGAGAAGCTCCACCCGTTCCTCGGCAGGAACGAGTCGGACGTCAACGGACTTCGGTACGGGCTCGACGTGCACCTGGACGATCTCCTGGACTACGGCTGCACCTCCGGGGAGCGGCAGGACAGGACACGCGGCATCGTTCCCACCTTCGCCGTCGACCTGGCGATCGCGGCGGCGAAGGTCTCCGGATTCTCGGGCGGGTCGGTCGTGCGCGGCCTCCGCCTCCTGGCCCCGGTCACCTGGACGACCGCCGCACGCCTGGTGACGGTCCTCCACACCGACGGAGGGCGGACGGCGGCAGGGGTCGTGTCCACGGAGGACTCCTCGGGGAAGCGCACGGCCGTGGCCGCGTTCGACGTACGAGCGGACGAGGACGGCCGGACGCCGCCGTCCGGCCACCCACGGGCGAAGCCGTTCGTGGGCCTGCTTCCAGGGGCGCTCGCACCGGACCGGGCGGACCCGCTCTCCCCGGCCGGCTTCCTCGCGGAACTCGCCGGGGGAGGCGTGGGATACGCGCCCGGACTCACCGGTGTCGAGGGCGCGTACCGCCTGCGGGACGGGCGACTGGTGATCGAGGTCGGCACCCCCGAGCTCCAGCGTGACCATGTGAAGCCGCACGTCACGCTCGCTCCCCACGTACTCGCCGCCGTCGCGCAGGGCCTCCTCTTCGAGGCGAAGCGGCAGGGCGTCCCGCAGTGGGAACGGACGGCCCCGCACCGGATCGACGAGGTCAGGCTCTTCACGGAGGGGAGCGACACCTGTGTGCCCGTGGCCTACGCCGTCTTCGACGTGACGGCCGACGGAGCGGGGATCGGGGGGTCGGTCGGACTGCTCGGCCCCGACGGAGAGGTGGTCGGCGTGCTCGCCGACCTGTGGTGCGGTGACGACGAAGGACCGCGGGAGGACCTGGACGTGAGCGCACGCGAAGTGGACGGTGCCGGAGGCAGCGGTGGGATGGCGCCCGGCGAGAACGGCGAGAACGGCGAAGCGCTCCTCTCCTTCGCGGTGGACGAGCTGCGGGGCCTGGCGTCCGGCATCCTCAAGTTCGAGCGTGACGAACTCGACCCGGGCACCGGCTTCGACGCCTTCGGATTCGACTCGATCTCGCTCGTCGCCCTGTCCGAGCAGGCGAGTGAGCGGCTCGGTATCGCTCTGACCCCTGCCGTCTTCTTCGACCGCAGTACCTTCGCATCGCTGGGCCGGTACCTCGTCACCGAGCACGAGACCCCCCTGCGCGCGGCGTACGAGAGGTCCCTCCCGTCGGACCGTGCCGAGACCGCCACCGAGCAGCCCGCTCCGGACAGCGGCAACCGGGTCCACGGGGAGACGGCCGAGGAGCCCGAGCCCGCATCGCCCGCCCCCCGGCGCCCGGTGCCGGAGCACCCCGCCTCGCCGATCGCCGTCATCGGAGCCGCGGGCCGATTCCCCGGCGCACCCGATCTGGACACCTACTGGGCGAATCTGGCCGACGGGACCGACCACGTCACGGCGTTCCCCCTCGACCGGTACGACACGGCTTACGCGCGCATCGTGGAGGCGTCGGAGTTCCCGCGCCACGCGGGTCTCATCGACGACGTGGACGCCTTCGACGCGGCCTTCTTCCGCATCCTGCCGCGCGAGGCCGAACTGATGGACCCACAGCACCGGTTGGCGCTCCAGACGGTCTGGAACGCGGTGGAGCACAGCGGGTACGCCCCCTCCGGCCTGCCGGGGAGCACCGGGCTGTTCTTCGGTGTCTCGGGGACCGACTACGCGACCCTCCTCGCGGCCCACGGCACCCCGCCGGACGCCTTCACCGCCACGGGCAACGCCCACTCCGTGCTCGCCAACCGCATCTCGTACGTACTCGACATCCACGGCCCGAGCGAGCCGGTCGACACGGCCTGCTCCAGCTCGCTCGTCGCCGTCCACCGGGCGGTCGAAGCCATCCGCTCCGGGGCGTGCGACGCCGCGATAGCGGGCGGGGTGAACCTCCTCCTCAGCGTCGACACGTTCGTCAGCGCCGACCGGGCAGGCATGCTGAGCCCGGACGGACGGTGCAAGACCTTCGCGAGCGACGCGAACGGATACGTACGCGGCGAGGGCGTAGGCGCCGTCGTGCTGAAGCCCCTCGCCGACGCCGAGCGCGACGGGGACGCGATTCTCGCCGTGATCGTCGGGAACGCCGAGAACCACGGCGGGCGGGCGAACTCCCTCACCGCACCGAACGGGGCCGCGCAGTCGGATCTCGTGGTGCGGGCGATGGGCGGCATCGACCCCCGCTCCATCGGTTACGTGGAGGCTCACGGCACCGGTACGGCCCTGGGCGACCCCGTCGAGGTGCGCGCTCTCCAGACCGCCTTCCGGCGGTTGGGAAGCGACGGCACCGGAACCTGCGGTCTCGGTTCGGTGAAGGCCAACATCGGACACCTGGAGGCCGCCGCCGGCATCGCGGGGCTGCTCAAGGTGATCCTGGCGATGGAACACGGCACCCTGCCGCCCACCCGGAACTGCGACGAGGTCAACCCCTACATACAGCTCGACGACAGCCCGTTCCGCATCGTGCGCGCGAGTGAACCCTGGGAGCGGCTCCGCGACCGGCAGGGAACGCCTGTTCTGCGACGGGCCGGGGTCAGCAGCTTCGGATTCGGGGGCGCGAACTGCCACGTCGTCATCGAGGAGTACGCCCGGAGGGACCCGGGGACGAGCACGGCACGGGACCGGGACGGCCAGGAGGGCCCGGTCGCCGTCCCCCTCTCGGCGCGTACGCAGCGGGAACTCCGCGAGCGGGCACGCGATCTGCTCACCCACCTGGAGAACGCCCCGAGCCCCGGATCGCTCCGTTCGATCGGATGGACGCTCCAGGCCGGACGGGAGGCCATGGCCGAACGCGTCGGCTGGGTCGTCACCTCCCGCCGTGAACTGACGGCGAGGCTGCGGGAGTTCGTCAACGGCACGGCGACCGGGCCGCTGCACGGAACCGGCCCGGATCCCGACGGTCTCGCCGACGTGGTCGCCCGTTGGAGCGACGGAGCCGAGATCGACTGGCGGCAGCTGTACGGGTCCGCCGGTTCCCGTCCGCCGAGGCGCGCGCACCTCCCCGCCTATCCGTTCGCACGCGACAGGTACTGGATCCCCGGGAGCGGAGAGAAGGCCGGCCCGGATCCCGCCCCCGGCGCTGCCGGGACCACGCTGTTCGTGCCCCGCTGGACGCCGAAGCCGGCGACATCGGGGACCGCCACCGGGGCCCCGCACACGCGCCACGCGGTGGTCCTGTACGGAACACCGGCGGCCCTGCGGGACGGCGTCGGGCGTCGGCTGCCGGACACGCGCTGCTTCGCCGTCACCACCGCCAAGCAGCGTCCGGAGGCCCGCTTCACCGACCTGTCACGGCAGGTCTTCGAGATCGTCCGACTTCTCGCCGGGGAGGCGCACGACGGAGCCACCCTCGTGCAGGTGGTGACAGCGACCGCCGACGAGGAAGAGGCCGGGCAGGCACTCGCGGGACTCCTGCGCACCATGACGCTGGAGAAGCCGCGCATCGCCGGTCAGGTTCTCGCCTTCGACGGCGAGTACGACGTCGACAGCATCGCCACCGCCGTCCTGGAGAGCGCGCCGCACACCGAGGACGGACTCGTCCTGCACCGGACCGGCGGACGCCACGTGCGGACCTGGACGACCGCGACGGCCGTCGGCACGGGCAAGCCGTGGCGCTCGGGAGGCGTGTACCTGATCACTGGAGGCGCCGGCGGCATCGGCGCGATCGTCGCCCGGCGGATCGCACGCGACACCGACCGTCCGACGCTCGTCCTCGTCGGACGGTCGGCGCCGGACGCCCGGATCGAACAGCTCCTCACCGACCTGCGGGAGGCGGGGGCGGTCGCCCGGTACGCCGTCGCGGACGTGTCCCGCTGGGAGGAGGTACGCCATCTCGTCTCAGGGGTGCGCGAGGAGACGGGAACGATCCATGGGATCATCCACGCCGCGGGCGTGATCCATGACGCGTACGTCTCCGCCAAGACCACGGAGGAGTGGGAGCGGGTCCTCGCTCCCAAGGTGGACGGCGTGGTGCACCTGGACCGGGCCACGGCGGACATGCCACTCGAATCCTTCCTTGTCTTCTCGTCCGGCGCGGCCGTCACGGGAAACCCCGGCCAGTCCGACTACGCCACGGCCAACGCGTATCTCGCGGCGTACGCTGCCCGCCGCAACGCGCACGTCGTGGCGGGCGAGCGGTCGGGGCGTACCATCTCGATCGCCTGGCCGCTCTGGGAGGACGGCGGGATGACCGTGGACGACACGACCCGTGCCTACCTCCGGCGCCACCGAGGCCTCGTGCCGATGGGGTCGGAAGAAGGGATCGACGCCCTCCTGGGAGCCTGGCGGCTCGGCGAGGCCGGCGAGGACCGGATATGGGTGCACCACGGCGACACGGCGGAGACCGTGCCGCCCGCGGCCTCACCCACACCGAGCGCGGTGGGCGCGGCCCCGGACCGGGAGACGCTCAGGTCGGTCCTGGAGCTCTTCTCCCGCGTCACGAAGCTTCCGCTCCACGACGTCGACCCCGACCGGCCGCTCGACGAGCTGGCACTCGACTCGGTCATGGTCATCCAGCTCAACAGGGAACTGTCCTCCGCGTACGGGGAGACCTCGACGACGCTCTTCTACGAATGCCCCACCCTGCGCGCTGTGGCCGCACACCTCGTGCCGCGGAAACAGAGCCCGCCTGCTCCCGGCACGCGGACCGGCGGACCGACGGGCGTGCTCCGCTCACCCGCGGAGCGGCCCACCCCCGGGACGTCCGCAGCCTCCGGCCCGCTCGCCCCGGAGGACGGCATCGCGATCATCGGGATGAGCGGACGCTATCCGGGGGCCCGTGACATCGGTGAGTTCTGGCGGAACCTCACCGCGGGACGCGACTCCGTCACCGAGATCCCCCCGGACCGCTGGCCGCTGGACGGCTTCTACGAGCCGGACCGCGCCACCGCCGTCGCCACGGGGCGCAGCTACAGCAAGTGGGGCGGATTCCTTGAGGACTTCGACGCCTTCGATCCGCACTTCTTCCGGATCGCACCACGCGACGCCTACGCCATGGATCCGCAGGAGCGCCTCTTCCTCCAGGCCGCCTGGGAGGTGATCGAGGACGCGGGCTACACCCGCGAGGAGCTGGCCCGTCGCCATCAGCGGCGCGTCGGTGTCTTCGCCGGTGTGACCAAGTCCGGCCACGCACGGCACGGTGAGGCCCTGCTGCCGTCCGGCGAGCGCGTCGTGCCCTCGCTCTCCTTCGCGTCGCTCAGCGCACGTACCTCGTACGTCCTCGACCTCCACGGCCCCAGCCTGACGATCGACACGATGTGCTCGTCCTCGCTCACAGCGATCCACGAAGCCTGCGAACACCTGCGCCAGGGCTCCTGCGACCTCGCCGTCGCCGGCGGGGTGAACCTCTATCTGCATCCCTCCGACTACGTCGAACTCTGCCGTTCCACGATGCTGTCCTCGCAGGACCGCGTACGGAGCTTCGGCAGCGGCGCCGACGGGTTCGTACCCGGGGAGGGCGTCGGCGCGGTGCTGCTGAAGCCCCTTGCACGCGCCCTCGCGGACGGCGACCGGATTCTCGCCGTGGTCCGTGGGACGAGCATCAATCACGGTGGGCGGTCCAACGGCTATACCGTCCCCAACCCGACAGCCCAGGCCGACCTGATCGGCGACGCGCTGCGGCGGGCCGGAGTCTCGGCACGGGAGGTGGGCTACGTCGAGGCGCACGGCACAGGCACGGAGCTGGGCGATCCGATCGAGGTGAAGGGGCTGTCGCTGGCCTTCGAGAAGTCCACGCAGGACAAGCAGTTCTGCGCGATCGGGTCCGTGAAGTCGGCGATAGGGCATCTGGAGGCCGCCGCGGGCATCGCCGGAGTCACCAAGGCGGTGCTCCAGCTCCGGCACCGCACGCTCGTCCCGAGCCTCCACGCCGAGGAGCTGAACCCCGGCATCAGGTTCGAGGAGACGCCGTTCCACGTCCAGCGGACTCTCGCGCACTGGGAGTCCGCACAACCGCGGATCACGGCCGTCTCGTCGTTCGGGGCGGGTGGGTCGAACGCGCATGTGATCCTCCAGGAGTACGTGGAGGACGCCGTTCCGGAGCGGACCCCGGCCGACGAGGGCGAGCAGGTCGTCGTGGTCTCGGCGCGGACGCCGGAGCGGCTGCGGCACTCCGCCGCGCGTCTGGTCGCGTTCCTCGACCAGGAGGAGGCGGAGGGACGAACGGTCCGCCTGGCGGACCTCGCCTTCACCCTGCGGTCCGGACGTGAGGCGATGAAGGAACGCCTGGCTGTGACCGCGGTCTCGCTGCCCGAGGTCCTGCGGGTGCTGCGGGCGTATGCGGAGGCCGGTGACGGGACGCCGATCCCGGGCCTGCACCGGGGCAGGACCGGGCAGACGCCGGGACCCGTCGCCGAGATCTCGGCCGACGACGACCTCCGGGAGCTCCTGGTCGAACGGTGGGGCCGAGCGGGCAAGCGCGACAAGCTGGCCGCGCTGTGGGCCGACGGGACGGACCTGGACTGGCGAGGGCTTCCCGGAGCGGTGCCGGCCCGCCGGATATCCCTGCCGACCTACCCGTTCGCGCGGGACCGGTTCTGGATCGGAGACCTGGAGCCGGCCGGAGGCGCCCTTCCCACCGGTGCGCACCCCGCCGCGGAGCCGGTGCCCGGCGCGGGCGCGGCGCACGCCACACCCGAGCCGGTCCCGGAGGACACGTCCGGCACCGCGCGCGGCGAACGCGTCGCGCACGTCGTGCGCGCGAAGATCGCGGAAGTGATGGTCATGTCGCCGGACGAGGTCGAGGGCGGGCTCGCGTTCGCCGACTACGGACTCGACTCGATCCTCGCTGTCCGCCTCGTCCACGTGCTCAACGAGACACTGGGACTCGACCTGTCGACCGGCGTCGTCTTCGACCACAGCTCCGCCGACCGCCTCGCCGCGCATCTGCTCGCGGAGTACGAGAGCGTCGACGCACCGGCGCCCGTCCCGGCCCGGGCGCCGGCCGCCGGTGCGCGGACGCGTCCGCGGAACGCTCCCACCTCTCCGCCCGGTGGACCGTCCACCGCCCCCGCACCGATCGCCGTGGTGGGAATGAGCGGACGGTTCGCCGGCTCCGAGAACCTCGAGGAGCTGTGGACCCATCTCGTGAACGGTGACGACCTCGTCACCGAAGCGAGCCGCTGGGATCTCCCGGACACCGGGCCCGACGGATCGGCGCGCTGCACGAAGGGGGGATTCCTCCACGACATCGATCGATTCGATCCGCTGTTCTTCGGCATCTCGGGCGTCGAGGCCGCCGCCATGGATCCTCAGCAGCGCCTGCTCCTCGAAGAGGCGTGGAAAGCACTGGAAAACGCGGGATACGCGGGACGTCAACTGAGCGAAACCCGCTGCGGCGTGTACGTGGGCTGCTGGAACGGCGACTACCAGGAGCTCGTGGGGGAGGGCGGCCCGGCCCAGGCCTTCTGGGGAAACATGGCCTCGCTCATCCCGGCACGCATCTCCTACGTCCTCGATCTGAAGGGCCCCGCGCTGGCGGTCGACACCGCGTGCTCCAGTTCGCTCATCGCGATCGACCTCGCCTGCCAGGGGCTCCGGTCGGGCGAGACGGACACGGCGCTGGCCGGCGGTGTCTTCGTCCAGTCGACACCGCGCCTCTACGAGCTGGCCGGACGGGCCGGAATGCTGTCGGCGACGGGCCACTGCCACAGCTTCGACCACCGTGCCGACGGCTTCGTTCCCGGGGAGGGCGTCGGAGTCCTCGTGCTCAAGCGGCTGGACGACGCCATCGCCGCCGGGGACCACATCCACGGCGTGATCCGCGCCACGGGCAGCAACCACGACGGTGCGACCAACGGCATCACCGCGCCCAGCTCGGTGTCGCAGGAGGCCCTGCTCCGCGAGGTCCACGAATCCTCCGGCATCGACGCCGCGTCCATCCAGCTCGTCGAGGCGCACGGAACAGGCACCCCGCTCGGTGATCCCATCGAGTTCTCGGCGCTCAGCCGGGTGTTCCGGGCCGGCACGGCGACACCCGCTTCCTGCGCCCTGGGCTCGATCAAGTCGAACCTCGGCCACACCCAGTTCGCCGCGGGCATCGCGGGTGTGTTCAAGATCCTCCTCGCGATGAGGCACGAACAGATCCCGGCCTCACTCCATTTCGAGAAGCCCAACAGCGCCATCGACCTCGACGACAGCCCCTTCTACCTGAGCACCCGCAGCCACCGCTGGGAGGCACCGGACGACGGCGGGCCGCGCCGCGGCGCCGTCAGCTCCTTCGGCGCGAGCGGCACCAACGCCCATCTCGTCATCGAGGAGGCACCGTCCACGGCGCGTGCCCGAGTCCGGGTGCCGAGGCCCGCGTATCTCGTGGTCCTCTCGGCGCACTCACGTGAACAACTGGCCCTGCAGACAGCCCGGCTGGCCGAGCACACGCGCCGCGAGGACTCCACGGACCTGGGCGACCTCGCGTACACGCTCACCGTCGGAAGGGACCGGTTCGCCCACCGGTTCGCCTGTGTGGCGGCGGACCGCGCCGAGCTGCTCAGGATCCTCGACGGAGGGCTCGACGGAGCGGAGGCGTACACCGGCGTGCCGGCGCCCGAGGGCAAGGGAGCGCCGGGTGCCCGGAAGGAGCTCGGCGAGGCGTGCCTGGGCCGCTGCTCGGAGTTCACGGGCTCCGACGCTGACGGCGAGGCGTACCGCGCGGACCTCACCGCCCTCGCCGGGTACTTCGCGCAGGGGGTCGACCTCGACTACGGTGCCCTCTACCCTGCGGGAACCCACCTCAGGATCCCCCTGCCCACCTACCCGTTCGCCGAGGAGAGCCACTGGACGGGTCCGCCGCCCGTCCCGCCGCGCCCCCTGGCCCCGTCTCCCGGGGCGGACACCGGGGTGACACAGCGGCAGAGGGCGAGCCACCCGCTGATCCACCGGTTCTCGGCGGTGACGGACGCTCCCGGCGCACTGTGCGCCTCGACGGTGTTCACCGGCGACGAACCCCTCCTCCGGGACCACACGGTGCGCGGACGGCGCGTCCTGCCCGGCGTCGCGCACCTCGAGATGGCACGGGAGACCGCGGCCCTGGCGTGGGGCGCGGACGCGACGAGTCCCCTGCTGATGCGCGACATCACCTGGGTACGGCCGGCCGCCGTCGACGGCGCGCCTCTGAGCGTCGACGTCCTGGTGAAGCCGGGCAACGGTGACGAGCTCACCTTCGAGATCGCGTCGGGGAACGACGGGGGCGGCGAACCGGTCGTCCTCTCCACCGGGCGCGTGTCCCGCTCCGGCACGCTCCGTCCCGACCGGGTCGACCTCGCGTCGCTCCGTGCGAGGTGCGCGACGACCGTGTCCGCCGACCGTGTCCGTGCAGGGCTCGCGTCGATGGGCATCGTCCACGGGCCGTCGCTCCGAGCCATCCGCGAGGCACACGTCGACACCGCCACCGGGACCGTCCTGGCGGAGCTCGCCCTGCCGGCCGAGGCGGACCCCGCCGACGGCGCGTACACCCTGCCCCCCGCGTTGCTGGACTCGGCCATCCAGTCCTCGATGGCCCTGCACCTCACCGACGGCCCGGCCGCCGCGGAGACCGCGGTGCCGTTCGCGCTCGACCGATTCGAACTCCTCGCCCCGTGCCGGGCCTCGATGTTCGCTGTGGTCCGTGTGGCGGGAGAGGCGGGGGAGGCGACCGAGCTGAGCCGTCTCGATGTCGACATCACCGACGCCGACGGCCAGGTCTGTGTCCGGATGACCGGCTACACCTCACGCCGTCCGAAGGAGCCGGCCCCCTCCCTGTTCGCACCCGTCTGGGAACCCGTGTCCGCGTACACGCCGGGCGAACGCGCCCCGCATCACACGGACCGCGTACTCGTGGTGGGGGGAACAGCCGAACAGCGGGCCGCGCTCACCCGCCGGTACCCGGGTGCCGCGACCTGGGACCTCGCCCCGGGCGCGTCGATCGACGAAGCCGTTTCCGGACTCCGGTCCACGGGGCCCGTCGACCACCTCGTCTGGATCGCACCCGACATGGAGCGGCAGGACCGGACGGCGCTCCCGCCGACGGACGTCGCCGGCTTCGCAGCGGCCCGGGACGACGGCGTGGTCGCGGCCTTCCGCTTCGTCAAGGCACTCATCCGCACCGGACACGACGCGCGTCAGCTCGGCATCACCCTGGTCACACGACGCACTCTGGCCACGCACGACATCGAGCTGACAGCACCTGCCCACGCCGGGCTGCACGGCCTCTTCGGGTCGCTCGGTCAGGAGTACGCGAACTGGTCCGTCCGCCGGGCGGACCTCGACACCGCCGAACTGCCCGACGACCTCCTGGCGCTTCCCGGCCACTCCGGGAGCGATCCCCTGGTGCGCCGCGCCGGCCAGTGGATGGTCCGCCGCTGGGCGCCGAACGAGCCCGGTGACGCACTGCGGGCGGCGTACCGCCAGGGCGGCGTCTACGTCGTGATCGGAGGCGCCGGAGGGCTCGGCACCGAATGGACCCGGCACGTCGTGCGGCACTACGGCGCCCACGTGATCTGGATCGGACGGCGACCGCGGGACGCCTCGATCGAGGCGAAGCTGGAGGACGTCGGCGGCGATGTGCGCTACGTGTCCGCCGACGCCGCCGACCCGGCGGCGCTGCGCAGGGCGCACGAGGAGGTCAAACGGCATCACCCGCGGATCCACGGCGTCATCCAGGCGGCGCTCGTCCTTCGGGACCAGACCCTGGCGCGGATGGACGAGGCGTCGCTCCGAGCGAGCCTCGCCGCAAAGGCCGACACCGGCGTGGCCATGGCAGAGGTCTTCGCCGACGAAGCACTGGACTTCGCCCTGTTCTTCTCGTCGGTCCAGTCGTTCACGACGGCCGCCGGTCAGAGCAACTACGCGGCGGGGTGCACCTTCAGCGACGCCTACGCCCACTTCCTCGGCCGCCATCTGGAATGCCCGGTGAAGGTGATGAACTGGGGGTGGTGGGGGAGCGTCGGCAGCGTCGCCACCGAACGGCACAGGGAGCACATGGCGCGTTGGGGGCTCCTCTCGATCGAACCGCCGGAGGCGATGGAGGCGCTCGACACGCTTCTCGGCGGCCCGCAGCGCCAGCTGAGCTTCATCAAGGTGAAGGACCTCGAATCCGTCGAGGCGCTCGACCCGGCGACACGGCTCACGGTCCACGCCAGGGCACGGTCCCGCGTCGCCCCGGCCCTCGTCGGGTCCGCCGCCACCGCCCCCGCCGAGTGGAAGGAGTTGCGCGCGATCGCCGCGTGGCGCAGGGACGAACGCGATCCGCTCCTCGCGAGGATGGTCCGCGGACACCTCGAAGCGCTCGGCGGTCTGCGTGACCCCGGCACCCCCTCGTCCCCCGGCGCCGTATCCCAGCTCCGCCGACGCGCCGGAATCCTGGACAGGTACGACACGTGGCTGGAGCACGCGCTCCGCATCGTGCCCGAGTCCGCGCCGTCGCTGGACGTACTCGTCCACGAGTGGGACAAGCTACGCGCCCAGTGGTCCACCGACCCCGACAAGGCGGCCGAGCTCACCCTGCTCGACGCCACGCTCCGGGCGCTGCCCGACATCCTCACCGGCAGGACCAGGCCGACCGACATCCTGTTCCCGCGGGGCTCCGTCGAGCTCGTCGAGGGCACGTACCGCGACAACCGCGTGGCCGACATGTACAACCGGGCCATGGCCGACGCCGCGGTCGCCGTCGTCGGGGAACGGCTGCGCCTGGACCCGTCGGCACGCCTTCGCATCCTGGAGATCGGCGCCGGAACGGGCGGCACCAGCGTCGGCATGTTCGCCGCGCTGCGCCCCTTCCAGGAACACATCGAGACCTACACGTACACCGATCTCTCGAAGGCGTTCCTCAACCACGCCCGGACCGAGTACGGACCGGAGGTGCCGTATCTCACGTACGAGCGCTTCGACGCCGAGCGGCCGCTGGCCGGGCAGGGCGTGGAGAGCGGGAGCTACGACCTGGTCGTCGCCGCCAACGTGCTGCACGCGACGCGGGACACCCGGAACACGATCCGCAACGCGAAGGCGGCCCTGCGCGACGGCGGGTGGCTCCTGCTGAACGAACTGGCGACCTTCGACCTCTCCAGCCACCTCACCTTCGGACTGCTGGAGGGATGGTGGCTCTTCGAGGACGACTCGCTGCGCGTGCCGGGTTCGCCCGCGCTGTCTCCCGCCGGCTGGCGGACGGTGCTGGAGAGCGAGGGCTTCCCGGCGGTCGTCCCCGTACTGCCCGAGGCACTTGAACTCGGGCAGCAGATCATCGCCGCCGAGAGCGACGGGATCGCACGGCAGGCGGTGTCCCCGTCGGCACGCAGGAAACCACGGGCCCCGCGAACACCCGCGAAGCCCCCGCAGGTGGGCGCCGCCGTCCAGGCGCTCCCTGTGCCCGCCCCCGTACGTGTCCCGGCACAGACCCCGGAGGACGGGGATACGGCAACCGAGCCGGGAGGCCGGGCCCGGATCCTGGCCGGGTACCTCCGTGACCGGGCCGCGCGGACTCTCGGCGTTCCGGCGGACAGGATCGCCCTCTCCGCACCGCTCAGCGACTACGGCATGGACTCCATCCTCGTGCTCCAGCTCACGAACGCGCTGCGTGAGGACCTCGGTGAGGTCTCGTCCACCCTGCTCTTCGACGCCGAGTCCATCGAGGAACTCGCGGACCATTTCGTGGAGACCGGCGGCTCCCATGTGGACGCCCTCGTGGCGCGCCTGGACCCCGCGCCGGAGGAGCGGTCCGTCTCCGGGCCCGCGCCGCGGTCGTCGGCACGCTCCACGAGCTCCGTCGCCGCCCTGTTCCGCACGGTGGTGGAGACCGGTACCCCCCAGCAGGCCGGTGACCTGCTGTCGATCGCCGCCCGGTCGCGGCCGACCTTCGCGACCGGAGGTGGATCCGAACCGGAGACCTTCCGGCTGTCGGAGGGGGAGGAGGAGACGGACCTCGTCTGCCTGCCCTCACTCATCGCCCCCACCGGAGCGCACCAGTACGTGCAGTTCGCCGCCGCGCTCCGTGGCCGTCGCCGGGTCTGGGCGGTCTCCCTCCCCGGATACGGGGAGGGAGAGCCGTTGCCGGCCGACCTGGAGGCGGCCGCGGACCGACTGGCCGTGACACTGCTCCGACGGTTCGAGGGCGGGACGCTCGCGCTCGCGGGCTACTCCTCCGGTGGCTGGCTGGCCCACGAGGTGGTGCGCCGGCTGGAGGCGGCCGGCGCTCCGCCCGCCGGGCTCGTGCTGCTCGACACGCCGCGGTCGACCGGCGCGGCGATGGTGCGGGGCATGTCCGTGATCACGCGACGGCTGCTCGACCGTTTCCCGCGACTGCCCGTCACCGACGAGCAGTTCACGGCGATGGCCTGGTACGCGGAGTTGCTCGACGGCTGGCGTCCACTGCCGGTGAGCACCCCGACGCTGCTGGCAGGGGCCGCGGACGACGGGGCCCTGCTCGACCTGCTCGGTGAGGAGACACGGGCCGGATGGCCGCTGGAGCATCTCCGGACGGAGGTGGCGGGAGACCACTTCTCGCTGCTGGAGGAACATGCCGAGTCGACGGCGCTCGCGGTCGACCGGTGGCTCTCCGAACACGGTCCCGCATCCCCGGGGGCGAGCGATGAGTGATGCCCTGGGATTCAGCCTCGCACAGCTGCGGTACTTCGTCGTGTCCGCCGAGCTGGGCAACATATCGGAGGCAGCGGAGAGGCTGTGCGCCTCCCAGTCGACGGTCTCGTCGGCTGTGATGAGGCTGGAACGCCAACTCGGCGTACAACTGCTTCTCAGGCATCATGCCCGGGGAGTCACCCTCACTCCGAGTGGCCGGCACCTGCTGCGGGACGCGCGGGCCCTGTTGGGGCAGGCCCGGAACCTCAAGGCGCAGGGTGACGCCCTGGCGGGTGACGCCGCTGGTCACCTCGACGTCGGATTCCTCTCCTCGATCGCCCCGTTCCTGCTGCCCTCGGTCCACGGGTTGGCCGAAGAGCGTTATGCGGCACTGCGGCTGAACGTCCACGAGGACTCCGCCGACCGCCTTTCGGAGTCCCTGAGGGAAGGCCGGTGCGAACTGGTGGTCACCTACGACTTCCTCGCGGCAGATCACCGATTCCGTCCGCTGGCCGACCTGCCCGTCCACGCCGTGCTGGCCGACGGCGATCCGATGGGCGGGACCGGCTCGATCGGACTGGACGAGCTGGCCACCCGACCGCTGGTCACCCTGAACTCTCCCGACATCATCCGTCATGAGGAGAAGCTGTTCGCCGAGGCGGGCTTCCCCCTGTCGCGCGTGATCAAGGCGGCGAGTCTGGAGACGGTCCGTGGTCTCGTGGCCGCCGGCCACGGGTTCGCCCTGATGTATCAGCGCGCTTCGCCCACGACGACTCTCGACGGGGGAAGGGTCAGAGCGGTCGAGATCGCCGGAGACCTGCCTCGTTCGTCCCTCGGCGTGGCCACGATGCCCGGCCTGACCATGAGCAGCCGCGGTATGGCGTTCCTGGAGGTGCTCAGATCGGCGGTAGCGGTCCGGAGCCGGAACACCGAACGGCTCGGCCCCACCGTGACCCGGACCGGCCCGTGACCGTCGAGGAGAGTGCCGTGCAGCCCGCCCACCGAGAGACGGACGGTGCCGAGCAGATCGTCGTCCTCTCGGCGATGACGCCCCGGCAGCTCACCGAGTCCGCCGGCACGCTGGCCGGGTTCCTCGACCGCGATCCGGACGTCGACCTCGCCGACCTGGCCTTCACCCTGCAGGTCGGACGGGAGGCGATGCCCGTGCGGTACGCCGTGGTGGTGACGTCGGTCCCGGAGCTCGGGACCAGACTGCGGGCCGACCGGGGACGCCAGGACACCGTCCTGGCATCCGGTCCGCTCGCGGAGGTCACCGGAGACCTGGAACTGAGGGAACTGCTGGTACGACGGTGGATCGCCGCCGGCAAGCTGTCCCGGCTCGCGACCCTGTGGGCGGCGGGCGTCGACGTGCCCTGGGAAGGACTGCACCGAGGGGCGCCGCGCCGGGTGGTGCCGCTGCCGGGCGTCGCCACCGCTCCGGCCGTCGGACCCGTCGGCGGGCCGGTCCCCCGCTCCGAGGGCACGGCGGGTCGACGCTGGAACCTCTCGTGCGGTCAGCTCGCCATGTACCGGGACGAGCGGCGATGGTCGGAGTCGGGGGCCTACAACCTGCCGCTCCTCTTCGAGATCCACGGCGACCTGGACGAGCCGGCCCTGGAACGGGCTGTCCGTGCGCAGACGGAGATACACCCGGTACTGAGCGCGGTCGTGCGGGAGCGGGGCACCGTGCCGTACATGGACATCGATCCGGCCAGGGCCCCGTCGTTCCATCGGATCGACATCGTGGCCACCTCGCGCGAGGCGCGACTGGCCGCGCTGCGGGAACTGGTCGACACCCCCTTCGACCTGACGAGGGGCCCTCTGGTCCGGGTGCACCTGGTCCACCTCGCCGGACGATGTCTGCTGCTGATCACCGCGCACCACATCCTGCTGGACGGCACGTCGACCGCGGTCCTGATCCGCACGCTCAAGGAGGCCTATCGCGGCGTCCACGGGGGTCCGCGGCCGGCCGCCTACGGTGACTTCGTGGCATGGGAGGAGGCGCTTCTCTCAGGTCCGCAGGCACGACGCCACCGGGATCACTGGCTCCAGGAGCTGGAAGGACCGCGCGCCGCGCTCGCGCTGCCCTACGACCGACGGCCCGACCCGGAGCGGATGCCCCGTGTCGAGGCGGTGAGGCTGATGCTGTCACCGGCACAGGCCACCGCTCTGGTCGGCACGGCGAAGGAGCACCGGGTCAGTGTCGCCGCTGTGTTCTTCGCGACGTACGCGCAGTTCCTGCGGCGGCTGACCGGACAGGACGACCTGATCCTCGGAATGACCACGGCCGCCCGCTACGAACAGCGGTTCCACGACGTGGTCGGCCAGTTCGCGAACTGTCTGCCGCTCCGCTGCGGGCCTGCCGGTGACTTCCCCGAATTGCTCAGGTCGGTACGGCGCGGAATGGTCGCGGGAATCGAGCACGGCGCGTATCCCCTGCTGGAGATCGGCCGGGCGCTGGGAACGGGTGGTGAACCGCTTGTGCGGACGAATTTCCTGTTCCAGAACTTCGAAGGTTCCGAACTGCTCACCTATGACGCACCGGCCGGTCGGGGTGAGTTGGACCTGCGGCCGTTCGACGACCTGCCGTACGCCGGGGAGTTCGTGCTCTCCGGGGAGATCTATCGCGAGGGTGAAGGATACAAGGTATTTCTCAAGTACGACACGAATGTATTCGAAAGGGCCACGGCGTTGCACATGATGGACGCGTGGAAGACGGTCATCCGGAACGTGGCCCGAGGGAACCCCGAGGGACGTGTCCGGTAGCGCTCTCCCGCTCGGTGTGCGGTGACGGCGGTCCCGGTGGACCCGTTCCACCGGGACGTCGCCGAGGGGGCGGTCAGACCAGGGCCCGCAGGACGGAAGGGTCGTAGGGGACAGCCCGGTCGAGCTCACCGCGGAGGGCCAACGTCGCCCAGTCCGGGTTGGCCAGCAGCGACCGGCCCACGGCGACCAGGTCGAACTCGTCGCGCTTCAGGCGGTCCACCAGCTCGTCGATACCGGTCACGCCGGACGGACCGGTGAAGCCCTGGGTGAAGTCGCCCTCCCCGTACTGCTGGTCCATGCCGACCGAGCCGACCGTCATGGTGGGCTTTCCGGTGAGCTTGCGTATCCAGCCGGCCAGATTGAGAGCACCGTCCTCGAACTCCGGCAGCCAGTAGCGTCGGGTCGAGGCGTGGAACACGTCGACACCGGCTTCGGCCAGGGGTGTCAGCAACTGGCCCAGTTCGTCCGGGCTCTCCGCCGTGCGCGCCCCGTACTCGCCGAGCTTCCACTGGGAGAACCGGAAGAAGACCGGGAACCCCGGGCTGACGGCCGAGCGGACCGCTTGCACGACCTCGACGCCGAAGCGGGCGCGGGAGGCCGGGGCGCCGCCGTAGCGGTCGGTGCGCCGGTTGGTGCCGGTCCACAGGAAGTTGTCGATCAGATAGCCGTGCGCGCCGTGCAACTCGACTCCGTCGAACCCGAGCCGCTCGGCTGTCGCGGCGGCTTCCGCGAAGGCGGCCACCGCGCCGTCGATGCTCGCCGGGGACATGGCTCTTCCGGCCGGGGCGCCGTCCAGCCCGATCCCGGACGGGCCGTCGGCGGGCGGGTCGGTCGCGGTGCGCGCGGCCCCGGTGTGCCACAACTGAGGAATGATCCGGCCGTCCTCCTCGTGCACCCGGCGTACCACACGGGCCCAGCCGGTGAGGGCCTCCTCGCCGTGGAATTCCGGCACGCCGTCGTACGCGCCGGCGGTCGGGTGACCGATGTAGGTGCCCTCGGTGATGATCAGTCCGACGTCGTGGGCCGCCCGACGGGCGTAGTACTCCGCCACATCGGGGCCGGGCACCCCGAGAGGGGACGCCGTTCTGGTCATCGGGGCCATCACGATCCGGTTCGGGACCGTGAGGTCGCCCACGGTGAACGGTTCGTCCAGACTGGCCATTTTTCCTCCCGAGTTCTGTTCTGCGGAGAACGCGAAGGCGATTCCGAAAATGGTGCGGTCGCCTTTCGATTGTGCACGATCATCGGCCTTCTTGACCATGCTGACGGTGCATCGAAAAGGGCGATCCAATGCATCGGAACATTGAGATTGACCATGTCGGACGGAGCATGGATATTTGGGCCGACAAGTTCCGCATCGTAGGGGCGGACCGGATGCGTCAGCAGTTCTCACCGCACGTCGGACGGCGGCCTGAAAGGGAAAGAGGTGGATCCCCGTGGGAATGCAGAGCAGCCTCATGGCAGCAGCTTCCGAAGAGTTGGCGGGGCGGCGGGCCGTGGTCACCGGCGGCAGTCGCGGGATCGGCGCCGCGATCACGCGGAACCTGCTCGACGCCGGTGCGACCGTCGTCACCTCCGCCCGCAGCGAGACCGCGGACACGCCGTCCGGCGCCACGTTCGTCAAGGCGGACCTCAGTACGCCCGAGGGTGTGCGCGGCCTCGCGGACGCGGCGCTGGAGGTGCTGGGGGGTGTGGACATCATCGTCAACAACGCCGGCGGATGCCGCTCGTTCCAGAGCGTGCTGGACCTCGAGAACGACTGGCAGTACACGATGGACATCAACTTCCTCGCCGCCGTCCGGCTCAACGCGGCCCTCGTGCCCGCCATGCCGGAGAGCGGCGGCTCCATCGTCCACGTGTCGTCCATCGCGACCATCGCCGCGTACCCGAACCTCATCCACTACGCCGCCGCCAAGTCCGCCCTGGAGACCTACAGCAAAGGTCTGTCCGCGGAGTTGGCGTCCGACGGGATCCGGGTCGTCTCCGTCTGCCTGGGCAACGTGGAGACACCGGCCTCGGGCGTCGCACGCGCCCAGATCGTCGAACACCTCGGCGGCGACCCCGACGACCTCACGGAGCAGTGGGCCGCCGAGATCCCGCTCGGACGCCTCGGCGCGTCGCAGGACGTCGCCGACGCGGTGAGCTTCCTGGTCTCCCCCCGTGCGTCGTGGATCACCGGGAGCAACATCGTCATCGACGGCGGGAAGACCGCGAGCCTGTGCTGAGACACGGCCGCGCTCCCACCCGCGGAGAACACCTGAGACCGGAAGACGAGTCACCGAACATCCCTGGCCAACCGCTCGGCAGCACGGGAAGGACTGACACGATGACCGCGGCAGGAGAAGAGGTGCGGGCCTACCCGTTCGGTCCGGTCGACCGACTGGACCTGGACCCCACGCTGGTCCAGGTCTGCGGCGAACGGCCCGTGCTCCGGGTGCGCCTGCCCTTCGGAGGCGACGGCTGGCTGGTCACACGGCACGCCGACGTCAAAACCGTACTGTCGGACCCCCGGTTCAGCCGCGCCGCCGCCGCGGGCGCCCATGTACCCCGCACCGTCGCGGTCCCCCCGCCGCTGACCTCCATCATGGGCATGGACCCGCCGGACCACAGCCGGCTGCGGCGCCGGGTGATGCGCTCGTTCACCGTGCGCAGCATCGACGCGCTGCGCCCCCGCATCCGGGAGACGGTCAACGGCCTGGTCGACACCATGACGGCGGCGGGCGGCCCCGTCGACCTGGCGGCGGTCCTGACGTGGCCGCTGCCGATCACGGTGATCTGCGAAATGCTCGGCGTGCCTCCGGCCGACCAGGACCGGTTCACCGAGTGGGTGGACGGCCTGCTGATCCTCGACGACCCGGAGCAGTCGGCGTGGGCCCGCGAACAGCTCGGCGACTACCTCGAGGACCTGATCGCGCAGCGCCGCGCCGCTCCCACCGACGACCTCCTGGGAGAACTGGCCTCCGACAACGAGAAGGACCCGCTCAGCGACGAGGAACTCGTCAGCCTGGGCGTCAGCCTGTTGTCCGCCGGCCAGGAGGCGACCGCCAACCAGATCGGCAACTTCGTCTACACACTGCTGACCCAGCCGGGACTCTGGCAGCAGCTCGTCGACGAGCCCTCCCTCATCCCCGACGCGGTCGAGGAACTCTCCCGGTTCATTCCGATCAGCGCCACCGCGGGCTTCACCCGCATCGCCACGGAGGACCTGGAACTGAATGGGCAGCTCATCCGCGCCGGTGACGCGGTGGTGGCCGAACTGGGGATGGCCAACCGCGACTCCGAAGTGTTCGAACGGCCCGAGGAGATCGACTTCCACCGCGGGCAGATCCCGCACCTCACCTTCGGGCACGGCATCCACCACTGCCTCGGCGCACAGCTGGCCAGGGTCGAGCTGTGCGTCGTCCTCGAAACCCTCGTAGCCCGCCTGCCCGGTCTGCGGCTCGCCGTTCCGGCCGACCAGTTGTCCTGGCGGACCGAGCGACTCATCCGCGGAGTGGCCGCGCTGCCGGTCACCTGGTGACGCCCGCGTCGGCAGGCACGCCGTCGGGGCCGCCGCACGCGCGCGGCGCCGACGCGACCACCCACCCCCCATCACCGAACGCCACGGGAGGACCCACCATGGCCGAACCGCTGGATCCGACCACCCCGTCGGCGCACGATCCGGGCAAGGGGCTGGCCGAGGTGCTGGCGTCCGTCGATCCGGGTGAGGCGCTCGCCGAGGTCATGGCGTCCATCATGGAGAGCCATGGGGACCGGCCGGCCCTCGGCGAACGGGCCAGGGATCCCGCGACGGCACGCCTCCTCCAACGCTTCGACACCATCAGCTACCGCGAACTGTGGGCACGCGTCCGCGCGGTGGCCGGCGTGTGGCACCACGACCCGGCGTACCCGCTGAGCCCCGGTGACCGGCTCTGCACCCTGGGCTTCACCAGCATCGACTACGCGACGCTCGATCTGGCGTGCATCCACCAGGGGGTCGTACCCGTGCCCCTGCAGTCCGGCGCCCCGCTGTCCCGGCTGAGGCCGATCGTGGCGGAGACCGAGCCCCGCGTCCTCGCCGCGAGCGTCGAGCACCTGGACACCGCCGTCGACGTGATCGCGGGGTCGGACTCGATCCAGCGCCTGATCGTGTTCGACTACGACCCGGAGATCACCGGCAGGCGCGACGCCCTGGAATCGGCCCGTCGGCGCCTGGAAGGTGCCGGGTGCCAGGTGGCCGTCGACACGCTGGCCGCGCTGATCGACAGGGGAGGCGAACTGCCGCCCGCCCCGCTGTTCACCGCAGCCCCGGGTGAGGATCCGCTGTCGCTGCTCATCTACACCTCCGGCAGCACCGGCGCCCCCAAGGGCGCCATGTACACACAGCGGCTCCTCGGCACCGCGTGGTACGGGTTCAGTTACGGAGCGGCGGACGTACCCGCGGTCAGCGTCCTCTACATGCCGCAGAGCCACCTCGCCGGCCGGTACGCGGTGATGGGTTCGCTCGTGAAGGGGGGCGTCGGCTACTTCACGGCCGGGAGCGACCTGTCCACCCTGTTCGAGGACATCGCACTGGTCCGCCCTACGGAGCTGACCATGGTCCCGCGCCTGTGCGACATGCTCCTCCAGCAGTACCGGAGCGAACTGGACCGCCGCGCCGACGAGCCGGGCGACATCTCGGAGGCGGTCAAGAAGGACCTGCGGGAGAACTTCCTGGGCGGACGTGTCGCCAAGGCGTTCGTCGGCACCGCCCCGCTCTCCGCCGAGCTCGCGGCCTTCGTCGAGTCCTGCCTCGGGTTCCACCTGTACACCGGGTACGGCTCCACCGAAGCCGGCGGGGTGACGCTGGACACGGTGGTCCAGCGCCCGCCGGTCATCGACTACAAGCTGGTCGACGTCCCGGAACTGGGCTACTACGGAACCGACATGCCCCACCCGCGCGGGGAGCTCCTGCTGAAGTCGCAGACGCTCATCCCCGGTTACTACGGGCGTCCCGAGCTGAACGTAACGCTGCTCGACCCGGACGGCTACTACCGGACCGGTGACGTGTTCGCCGAGACCGGGCCCGACCGGCTGGTCTACGTCGACCGCACCAAGGACACCCTGAAGCTTTCGCAGGGTGAGTTCGTGGCCGTATCCCGCCTGGAGACCGTCTTCCTCGCCAGCCCCCTCATCCGGGACATCTACGTGTACGGCAACAGCGAGCGCGCCTATCCGCTCGCGGTGCTGGTGCCCACACCGGCCGCGCAGGCCGGATGCGGAGGGGACATCGAGTCGCTGAGGCCGCTGCTCATGGAGTCGCTCCAGCGGGTCGCCAAGGAGGCCGAACTCAACTCGTACGAGATCCCGCGCGACTTCCTGATCGAGACGGAGCCCTTCAGCACCGAGAACGGCCTCTACACCGAGAGCCACAAACTGCTGCGCCCCCGGCTCAAGCAGCGGTACGGCGATGCGCTGGAACGCCTTTACGACGAGCTCGCCGACGGGCAGGCCCGGCAGCTGCGCGAGCTGCGGCAGGAGGGAGCGGATCGGCCGGTGGTGGAGACGGTCACCCGGGCCGCCCAGGCACTGCTGGGGTGCTCGAACGCCGATCTGAGCGTCGAGGCGCACTTCACCGACCTCGGTGGGGACTCCCTGTCCGCACTGTCCTTCGTCCAGCTGATGAAGGAGGTCTTCCGCATCGACGTCCCGGTCGGGGTGGTCATCAGCCCGGCCAACGACCTGGCCCAGGTGGCGCGGCACATCGAGTCGGAACGCCGGCGGTCCGGGTCACCTCGGCCCACGTTCGCCTCCGTGCACGGCGAGCACAGCACCGACGTCCACGCCGTCGACCTCACTCTCGACACGTTCTTCGACCCTCCGACGCGGGCCGCCGCTCCCGCGCCGCCCCGCTCCGACGGCGTCGTACGGACCGTCCTGCTGACCGGGGCCAACGGTTATCTCGGCCGGTTCCTCTGCCTGGAGTGGCTGGAGCGGCTGGCGTCCTCGGGCGGCCGGCTGATCTGCGTCGTCCGAGGCGCCGACGAGGCCGCCGCGGCGCAGCGGCTGGAACAGGCCTTCGACAGCGGTGACGCCACCCTGCTCCAGCGGTACCGGGACGCGGCCGACGGGGTCCTGGAGGTGCTCGCGGGGGACATCGGCGAAGTGCGGCTGGGACTGGAGGAGGACACCTGGCAGAGGCTGGCCGACACGGTGGACCTGATAGTCCACCCGGCCGCCCTCGTCAACCACATGCTGCCCTACAGCCAGTTGTTCGGCCCGAACGTCATCGGCACCGCCGAACTGATCAGGCTGGCGCTCACCGCACGGATGAAGCCCTTCACCTTCGTCTCGTCCGTCGCCGTGGGCATCGGAACCGCCGGTGCGGCGGTCGACGAGGACGCCGACATCCGCGTCACCTGCCCGGTGCGCCGCATCGGTGAGGGCTACGCCGACGGGTACGCGACGAGCAAGTGGGCCGGGGAGGTCCTGCTCCGTGATGCGCACGAGCGGTTCGGTCTGCCGGTCACCACCCTCCGGTCCAACATCATCCTGGCGCACAGCGGGTTCTCCGGACAGGTCAACGTGCCCGACGTGTTCACCCGGCTGCTGCTCAGCCTGGTCGCCACCGGACTCGCGCCCGGCTCGTTCTACCGGCCCGGCGCCCGTGCGCACTACGACGGGCTGCCGGTCGACTTCACCGCGGAGGCCATCGCCGCCCTGGGCGCACGGGCCGCCGACGGCCATCGGACCTACAACGTGCTGAACCCGCACGACGACGGCATCTCGCTGGACACCTTCGTCGACTGGCTCATCGAGGCCGGTCACCCGATCCGACGGATCGACGACTACGGTGCCTGGCTCACCCGCTTCACCGCGGCGCTCCGTGCCCTGCCGGACAAGCAGCGTCAGCGCTCGCTGCTCCCGCTGCTGCACGCCTTCGGGCGACCGGCGGAGGGCACCGCGGGATCCACGCTCCCCGCCCGGCGATTCCACGCCGCCGTACGGGCGGCGGAGGCCGGCCCGGAGAAGGACATTCCCCATGTGTCGCCGACCCTCATCCGGAAGTACGTCACCGACCTGCGCCGACTCGGTCTCCTTCCCTGACCTGCGGCACCCGCGCGGCGGCGTGGAACACGCGCGGGGAGGCCACGAGCCGGGCGGGACGGGGCGCCGACAGCTCCGCACGCACGTATCCAGCGAAGAATAAGGAGTCGACATGGAACAGGGTCGCAGTGATCAGGTGAATCTCTTTCTGCGGAAGCTGGAGGCGTTCGACTTCTCCGGCGCCCGGACCGCGTGCACCGGGTCCGCCACCGTCCGGCAGAACGACGGCAAGGGCGAACTGGCCATCGGAGAGAGCCTGGAGCGGTTGAAGGCCTTTGTCGCGGACGTCGAATCGATGCGTTACGACGTGATCCGGCAGTTCCAGAACACGGACGAGGTGCTCCAGCAGCACGTACTTCACCTGGTCCTGCGGGACGGGACCCACAGTGATGTCCACGCTGCGGTGTACTTCCGGTTCGAAGACGGTCTCATCGACCGGATCGAGGAGTACAACTACGCCGAACCGGCGGCCTCGACGCCGTGACGCCAGTCCTGCGTGGTGCGGGAATCGCCGCGGTGTGCCTCGAAGCCGGTGTGCCTCGAAGTCGGGGGTAGGAGGAGGGAGAGCCGACCGAGGGAGTCCCGATGGCGAAGGACATGTCGCTGCGCGCGATGGGCTGGGCGCAGTCGTTTCCGGTGGCGCAGGGTGTGCGGGCCGGCCGTCGGTGGACGCGTGAGCACCTGGCGTCGCTGGAGTGGACCGAGGAGGCCCCCGAGACGGTGGACGCGATACTGCTCAGCGTCAGCGAGCTGATCACCAACGCACACGTTCACGCTCACAGCGACGCTCAGCTGGTCCTCACCTGGGACAGCCACTGCCTGCACGTGAGCGTCCACGACTCCGACCCTCTGCCCCCGGCCAAGCAGCCCGAAGACCACACGACGACAGGCGGGCGCGGAATGGCCATCGTCGACGCGCTCGCCGACGGATGGTCCACCCGCCCACAGGCGTCGGGCAAGACCGTCACCGCCTGCTTCGTGCCACCGGGTGCCGCCGAGCCACGGCACGGCGGGGACATCGGCTGACGTCGCCGCCGGGTGGTCAGACGCGGTCCGCCGCGATGAGGAGGTACTGGAAGGACCCGTCCTTGTAGGAGTTGATGAACGCGTCCTCGATCCCGGTGACCAGCGACGACGTGGCCCGCAGTTCCCAGTACGGCAGGGTGTCGGGGGTGAGGTCGATGACGGCCTGGGGCACGAGGCGATGGTCGGCCATGGCGCGCAGGTACTCCCGGCGCGAGTGGATGTTGCACTCGAAGTGCGCGTTGATCTGCGAGACCCACTTCGAGGGCTGGCCGTACCGAGGGTTCCAGCAGCCCGTGATGGTCACGTAGCGACCGCCGACCCGCAGCATGCGGGAGTGTTCGGCGAAGAGGTCGTCGAGGTCGACGTACATGCTCGACTCGTTGTTCCACGAGGCCGCGGCCGAACCGGTCTCGAAAGGTGTGGCGAGCATGTTGCAGACGTGGGCTCGGACATGGTCCTCGCAGTGGAGTTCGCGGGCACGACCGTTGGCGAAGTCGGCCTGCTTGGCCGACAGCGTGACACCTTCGACCTTGCAACCGAAGCGCTGGTGCGCCATCACCATCGAGCCGCCCCGGCCACAGCCGGCGTCCACCAGGGTGTCGTCACGCCCGATGTCGCCGAGGTGACCGAGGAGGAAATCGGCCTGCGCCGACTCCAGTCGGTGGAGCTCGGCGATCAGCCTCTTCTCGCTCGCGCTGTCCTCGGTGTCACCGAGTGCCGCATGGTCCACTTCGCCGATGCCGTAGTGGTGGTGGTAGAGGCCGTCGACATCGCCGAGACGCAGATTCACCGGCCGGGCCTCCCCGTCCCAGTAGCGGGCGATGTCCCCCTGGTACGGCGTCGCGGGGCGGGGGATGCGCAGGGGAGTGGAGGTGGCCATGAGTTCGGTGTCGGTCACAGAAGAGTCCATTCTTACCAGAAATCGGGCAGGCTGTAGCGGTAGGTGTTGGAGCGGTGCCAGTAGTGGTTGCCGTCGACCCATGCGGCCACGCCCCGCAGGAAGCGCAGCACGTCAGGGGCGGGGCATTCCGCGGCCAGCGCCGCGGCTTCGTTCTCGAAGGCGTGCATGAGGTCGTTGTGAACCTCGACCGACTTCAGATACGCCTCCCGGTCGGAGAGGCCCTCATGTTCGGCGATCACGACGGGCAGGTTCAGGTGCCGGCCGGGAGCGTCGAGTTCCTTGGTGTACGAGTACAGGTCGTTCACGATGGTCGTCGCGTTCCCCGCGAGAGCGATGACCTTCTGCATGGCGGCCCGGGCGTGCAGGTCCGCCGGAAGTTCGTAGCCGCCGACGGTGTCGGTGATGGTGGGGCAGGGGCGGAAGTTGTTGAACTGGCGCATCGCCAGGTACTCCCAGACCTCCGGGACGTGTTCCAGCTGTGCCCAGGCGGCTTCGGCGAGGTACCCCATGTGCAGCCGGGCCATGTCGTGCCGGAGCCGGTCCGCCTGGGAGGGGCTCGCCGCACGGACGAAGTACTCCATGGCGGAGCGGTACGCGCGTCGGGGCGCGTCCGCGTGGAGCGACTTCGCCCAACGAGGTTGGTACTCCTCGGTCGTGTGCAGGGGATCGAGGGCGGTGTGCGCCAGCAGGAGGCGCCCGCCGAGGCCCACGGGCGATCCGCCGTGGTCCTCGCAGTAGCAGTCGTCCACCGCGTTCTCGGCGACCATCAAGCGTGTGGCGAGCATCAGGTGGTCGACGCTGGGCGCGTCCGGATGGCATCCGACCATGTAGCTGCCCACGGAGAAGCCGTCGAACTCCTCCTCCCAGTCCTCGGGATACAGGTTGACCTCGTCCAGTGCCCAGGACTTGATCCGTCGGCCTACCTCTTCGACCCGCACCGGGTCGGGTTCGGGTACCGGGTGGTGGTAGAGGCCCGGGACCGGCCTGCCCTGTGCCGTGCCGGCCGACGGGTCGGGAGACGCCGGCGGCTCCTCCCGCAGGACCAGGCGGAGGTCCGCCGTGCCCAGGCCGCTCGGGCCGCGCAGGATCCGCTCCAGGCCGGTGTCCGGTGCCGGGGCCCCGAGGGGAGCGGGGACGGGTGCGGAGATCGTGGGTGTGGTGGGCGAACAGGGTGGACAGCCGGTGGCCGTCCTGATGTCGCGGGCGCGGGCCGCCGCGGAAGCGAGTACGTGCGCCCCGAAGGGGGAATCGGCCGCCGGCCGGCTCGGCTGTGGCGGTGGCAGCTCAGGCGCGGGCATCCATGGCTCCTCGGTGGGGTGGGTGGCTGTCCCGAAAGCCCCTCAGGGCCCGGTGCGGCGCCCCGGCGAGCTTTGGGCGCCGCACCGGGCCCTCGGGCAGGTGTCCGGCTACTTGGGCCAGTGGGCGATCTGCACGTTCTCCAGGACACCGACCGCGTCCGGCACGAGGATGGCGGCGGAGTAGTAGGTGGTGACCAGGTAGGAGATGATCGCCTTCTCGTCGAGACCCATGAAGCGCACCGACAGCCCCGGTTCGTACTCGTCCGGCAGTCCGGTCTGGCGCAGGCCGATGACGCCTTGGTTCTCCTCGCCGGTACGCATGGCGAGGATCGAGCTGGTCTTCTCGGGCGTGATGGGGATCTTGTTGCAGGGGAGGATGGGGACGCCGCGCCAGGCCGGGACCTGCTGGCCGCCGAGGTCGACGTGGTCCGGATAGAGCCCGCGCGCGTTGAATCCACGCCCGACCGCCGCGATCGTCCGGGGGTGGGCCAGGAAGAACTTGGTGCCGCGGCGTCGGCTGAGCAGCTCGTCCAGGTCGTCCGGGGTCGGCGGGCCGGAGTGCGTCTGGATGCGCTGCTTGAAGTCGGCGTTGTGCAGCAGGCCGAACTCCCGGTTGTTGACCAGCTCGTGCTCCTGGCGCTCGCGCAGAGCCTCGATGGTGAGCCTGAGCTGTTCCTCGGTCTGGTTCATCGGCCCGTTGTAGAGGTCGGCGACCCTCGTGTGGATCCGCAGAACGGTCTGGGCGACCGAGAGTTCGTACTCGCGCGGGTGAAGTTCGTAGTCGACGAACGCGCCGGGCAGTTCGTGCTCGCCGAGGTGGCCGGCCGACATCGCGATCTCCGCCTCACCGCGATGGTTCTGACGCTGCTGGGCGAGGGACGAGAACGTGTCCAGGTGGGCGCGGAGGCTCGGCGCGGTGGCCAGTACGGCCGCGAAGTCGGAGCGCGAGAGGGTGAGCAGCGTGCCCGAGGTCTCGGCGGTGGCGGTCTGCTCCCACCGGGCGTCCTCGTCCAGGAGGGCGTTCTCTCCGAACCGGTCGCCGTCGGCGAGCACGTCAAGAGTCACCTCGTCGCCGTAACTGCCGGCCGCGGTCTGGCTGATGCGGCCGTGGGCGATCAGGTGCAGCTGGTCCGCGGGCGCCCCACGCTCGACCAGCGTCTCGCCGGCGCGGAAGTCGCGCTGGACGCACCGGTCGGCGACGGCGGTCAGCACCTCCACGTCTTCGAAGCCGCGCAGCAGGGCCAGTTCGCCGAGCTCACGGGGGATCACCCGGACGTCGGCGCCGTCCTGGACGAACTCCACGCTCCCGTCCCCGACGGTGTAAGCGAGGCGACGGTTCACCCGGTAGGTCCCGCCCTTGGTCTCCACCCAGGGGAGCATGCGCAGCAGCCAGCGGGAGCTGATCTCCTGCATCTGCGGGGCGGACTTGGTCGTGCTGGCGAGATTACGGGCAGCCGCCGTGCTCAGACTGGACTGCTGGGGCAGCTCCAGTCGCACTTCCGGGTTCGAGTCAACAGTCATCGGACGAACTCTCCTTGGGCAGGGCGCTGACACGCGTACAGCAGTGCCATAGGGCAATAAAGAGGGGGAATCAGGGGTGAATGAACGGGAACCCGTCCAGATCAAGGAAAACCCTAAGGGGCGCTCAGCCGTCCGGACCAAGGGAAGCCGCCGACATTAACTCGATACGATGATCATGCCCGCAGGATGTTTGTCCATGTACCGGTGTGATTCAGCCGTGCCGACGGCGTGTGCCGATGGGCGTCCGGGCGGACGGTGAGCCTCGGGGGCGACGGTTCGCGGGCCGCGAAGTGCCCTGTGATCAGCGGCTCTTGGGCTGATGCCCGACGTCGGGTGGCTGGATGGCCCGCCGCCGTCGCCGTAGATCTCATGGCGCGACGTCCGGATCGCGCCACGGCCCGATCAGATGTCGGTGCGACGTGGGTCATGCTCCGGCGGGCTCCGTCCGGCCTGCGGGCCATCGGTCGTTGACGTTCCTCCCTCGCCCTGTGGTGCCGCATGGCCGGACGACTGACTCGTTGACATGTCCAAGGCGAAACCGGATGCTGGAGGAGTGCCTTCCATCGATGCGAATCCCCCGTCGGCGGATGCCGCGGCGGCGGCCGACCACGGAACGGGAACATGAGACTCTCTCGCCTTCTCTCCGGCGTCGCGGCAGCCGCGCTGTCCGGTGTCCTCGCCGCAGTCATGTCACTGACGTCCGACGGGCACGCTCGGGCGGAACAGACCATCAGGGCCGCGGACCCGAGCGTGATCCGGGTCGGCGGCACCTACGTATCGGTGCAGTCGACCGGCGGGGGCATCGCCGTACGCCAGGCCTCCTCGACGGTCGCGCTGGCGTCGGCGCCCGCCCGGCAGGTGTGGTCGGACGCGGCCGGACGCGGTGAGGTCTGGGCCCCCGAGATCGTGCGGGACGGCGGCCGCTACCACATCTACTTCACGGCCGGCCGCGGGTCGGCCCACCGGATGTACGTCATCAGCTCGGCCGAACCCGACCGCGGGTACACGGGCGAGATCCGACTGGCGTTGCCGGACGACAAGTGGGCCATCGACGGGACCCTGTTCACCTTCAACGGCCAGCGCTGGTTCGTCTGGTCCGGCTGGGCCGGCGACACGAACGTGGAGCAGAACCTCTACATCGCGCGGATGAGCAGTCCCACCACGCCGACAGGTGCGCGGTACGTCATCTCGCAGCCGCGGGAGAGATGGGAACGGGTGGTCGGCAACCCGTTCATCAACGAGAGCCCCGAGGCCGTCAAGGACCCGAACGGCCAACTCCACATCGTGTACTCCGCCAACGGAAGCTGGAGCGATCAGTACTGCCTGGCCGACCTGCGACTGCGGGCCGGAGGCGACCCGACGTACGTCTGGGACTGGTACAAGTCGAACGGCTGTCTGTTCGGCTCCGACCGCGCGACGATGATGTCCGGCTGGGACCCGACGCTGCACGTCAACGGGCCCGGCCACCACAGCTTCGTCCTGCTCGACGGCGACATCGGCACCAGTCCGCCCGCCGGCCCCAGGTTCCCCCTGATGTTCCACGCGGTGCCGAAGGGGACGCCGTACGCGTGGGAGAACCGGTACTGGTACACCGGAACGTTCGCCTGGTGGGGCAACACCACCTACAGTCGCGCCGATGTCCCCGGCCCGACCGCCGACACGGGCTGGAGCCTCAAGTTCTTCGAGTAGGGCGGCGGGCGGGGTCGTACGGAACGGCCGGCTCCGCTCCGGTCGGCGGATATTCGGCTGCGGCGGTCAGCGGGTCCTCCCATACTGAGCGGGCCCGATCTCCCGCGTCCTGAAGGAATCCCTCCGCGTGCAGGCTGCCGTCACCGTCACCCCCGCCCAGATCCCCGACCTGCTGCTCGGGCTCGCCACCGTGCGGCCCGTCTTCCTCTGGGGCGCGCCGGGCATCGGTAAGTCGTCGCTCGTGCGCGGCTTCGCCGAGTCGCTGGGCCTGGAGTGCGTCAGTCTCCTCGGGACGCAGCTCGCGCCGGAGGACCTGATCGGAGTGCCGCAGATCCGTGACGGGCGGTCCGTGTTCTGCCCGCCCGAGAGCATCGCGCGTGACGAACCGTACTGTCTCTTCCTCGACGAGCTGAACGCGGCCACCCCTGACGTCCAGAAGGCCTTCTACTCGTTGATCCTGGACCGTCGCATCGGGTCGTACGAGCTCCCGGCCGGCTCGATCGTCATCGGGGCCGGCAATCGCGCCACGGACAACGCCCTGGCCAGACCCATCGCCTCCGCCCTGGTCAACCGGCTCACCCACGTCCATCTGCGCGCCTCGGCCGCGGACTGGCTGGTGTGGGCGGGGGAGAACGGCATCCACCCCTGGGTGACGGACTACGTCACCGACCGCCCCGACCACCTCTGGTCACAGCCGCCCAAGACCGAGGAACCGTTCTCCACGCCCCGTTCCTGGCACATGCTCTCCGACGCCCTGCACTCCTTCGGGCCCGGCATCGGCGAGGACACACTGAAGGTGATCGTGCACGGCACCCTGACGCCCGCGCACGCCGTCTCCTTCTGCGGCTACGCGAAGATCGTGCGCCACACGTTCGGCATCGAGGCGATCCTCAGGGGCGACGCCACATGGCCGGCCCGGCTGGAGGACCGCGACCTCCTCTACTACCTGGCCGAGGCGTTCCGGGGACGGCTGGTGAAGGAACTCCCCCGGCAGAAGGAGCACGTCTCCGCGTCGGTGCGGCAGACCTCCTACCGGGCCAAGTCGCTGCTCGTGCGGCTCGCCGAGATCTCGGTCGAGGTCGCGCAGACCGTCATCGCGGACGACGCCGACGGTCAGCCCGTGCTGCCCGCCTGGTTCCTCGTCGAGGCCGCCCGTGACATGCCCCGACTGGTCGAGGCCCGGCGGTGAGGGCCCCGGCACACGGCGCCGGGAAGAAGAAGGGCGACACACCCGACCCGGCGGCCGAGGCTTTCGCGGCGGGCCTCGCGCTGCTCAACCGCAACCCTGCCTTCCGCGCGGTCGAGTTCTCCGTCTGCCGGCAGACCACGTGCTCCCTGACCCCGGCGGCGGGGCCGGCCGTCGTCACCTCCGACGGCGTCGTCCACATCCGTACCACGACGCGGGTGGAGCCCGCCGAGTGGGCCTGGATCCTCGCCCACTGCGCGCTGCACCTCGGCTTCGGCCATGTCCCGGCGTCCACGGACGATCCTCGTGCACAGCCCGACCGGTACGAGCTGGCGGCCCGCTGTACGGTCGTCAACCGCTTCCTGCTCACCTTCCCGGTGGGCCGTCCCCCCGACCACCTGCCCGCCGTCTACCCGGGCGGCGACGAGGGCCGGCTGGCCGCCCGCTGGCGCCGCGACGGCATCCCCGAAGCCTACGAGCAGTGCGGCACCGCCGGCGGGCATCCGGACCAGGTCCTCACGACCTGGAACGCGTGGAACACCGCCGCACCCGACTGGGAGGCCGCCTTCGCCCGGGCGCTCACCCGCAGCGTCTCCACCGCCATGGACGCGGCCGGCGGGCGCCTCGACCGGGAGACCGGGGAGCGCGTCCGGCAGCAGCCCTGGGACCGCGCGCTGAACTGGTTCGTCTCCTCGTACCCGCTGCTCGGCGGACTCGCCGCAGGACTCTCCGTGGTGGCCGATGTTGAACTGGCCCGTGCGCAGGGCATCACGACAGCGGCGGTGAGCTCCGCCGCCGGCGAGATCTACGTCAACCCGCTGCGCACGCTCACCGACGGGGATTGGCGGTTCGTCCTCGCCCACGAGATGCTGCACGCCGCGCTGCGGCACGGAGAGCGCCGCGGTGGCCGCGACCCGTTCCTCTTCAACGTCGCGGCCGACTACGTCGTCAACGACTGGCTCGTGCGCATGCGCGTCGGAGACATGCCCGACGGCGCGCTGTACGACCCGGAGCTGCGGGACCTGTCCGCGGAGGAGGTGTACGACCGTATCGCGGGCGACCTGCGCCGCGGGCGGAGGCTCGCGACGCTGCGGGGCAAGGGGCTCGGTGACATCCTGGGCGAGCCGCTGCCGCACGCCACCGCCCGCCCGTACACGGACCTGGACGACTTCTACCGGCGCGGCCTCGTCCAGGGGCTCGACCTGCACAGGTACGGCGAGCGTGGACTGCTCCCCGCCGGGCTGATCCAGGAGATCCGGGCACTGGCCCACCCGCCCGTGCCGTGGGACGCGCGACTCGCCCGCTGGTTCGACGAGTTCGTGCCCCGGCCGGAGCCCGTGCGCACGTACGCCCGGCCTGCCCGGCGGCAGGCGTCGACCCCGGACATCCCGCGCGCCGGCCGGTACTTCCCTCCCGAGGAGACGGCCCGCTGCACGTTCGGTGTCGTGCTCGACACCTCCGGCTCGATGAGCGGCCCCCTGCTCGGCAAGGCCCTCGGGGCGATCGCCTCGTACGCCGAGGCCCGGGACGTACCGGCGGCGCGTGTGGTGTTCTGCGACGCGGCGGCGTACGACGCGGGGTACCTCCCTCCTGCCGAGATCGCCGGCAGGGTGCGCGTGCGTGGCCGTGGCGGTACCGAACTGCAGCCGGGCATCGACCTGTTGCACAAGGCGGACGGCTTCCCGCCGACGGCGCCGGTGCTGGTCATCACCGACGGCCGGTGCGACACGCTGCGGATCCGGCGCGAGCACGCCTTCCTGCTCCCGCAGGGCGCCACCCTGCCGTTCACGCCCCGCGGCCCGGTGTTCCGGCTCAGCTGAGGCGCGGCCGGGACCACGCCGGGATCCGGCTGCTCCCCTAACGGATGAATCGCGGCCGGATCCCCGTATGCCGAGGTCAACGACTCCTCACGCTGCTGCTGTGCACAAGACGAGCAATGATCAGGACGGACGACGGCGGTCCGGGGCCGCCCGTGTGGGGAAGCAACGGCGGGGGCAGGGCGAGGCCACGGCCCCGGCGGTCCCTACGGCGGTCCCTCCTGCGCGAGCGCCTCGCCGGGCAGCGCTGAGCACGCGGGCACGTTACCGGTTCGACAACACGTTGGCGGGCGGTGCCGCCGCCCTCATCGGCTGGCTCGCCGTCGCGTGCCTGGCCGTCGTCGTCCCGGCGAGCGCCGTCCTGGTGTGGACGGACGACCGGACCCCCGACGACCCGTGGGCGAAGGCCGCGGCGGTGTGGCGGAGTGTCGGCCAGACACTCAGGCTGGGAGGAGAGGCCGGCTCGCCCCTGCGGGTCGCTCTGTCGGTCCTCCTCGCCCTGGTCGCCCTCTTCTACGTGTCCACCCTCGTCAGCCTGATCACCGCCGCCATCACCGAGAAGCTCCTCGCACTCCGGCGCGGCCACTCCACCGTCCTGGAGGACGGCCACACCCTGGTCCTCGGCTGGTCCGATCAGATCTTCACGGTGGTGGCCGAGATCGTGGAGGCCGACACCGACCAGGGGCGGCGGGCCGTCGTCGTCCTGGCGGACCGGGACAAGACGGATATGGAGGAGGAGCTGCGTTCCGAAGTCGGCGACACCGGGGGCACTCGTATCATCTGCCGCAACGGATGCCCCACGGACCCGGCCGCACTCGAACGGGTCAGCCCGGACACGGCGGACACCGTCCTGGTGCTGCCGCGCGACGAACCCGACGAGGACGCCGAGATCGTCAAGAACCTGCTGTCCCTCCGGGCGGCGATCGACGACGCCTGCCGCCCCCGGATCCTGGCGGTGGTCAGGGACGGGCGCTACCGGCTCGCCGCCACGCTCGCCGCGGGCCCGGGCGCGGTCGTCCTGGAGATCGACGACATCACCGCGCGGCTCGTGGCGCAGTGCGCTCGGCAGCCCGGACTGTCGCTCGTGTACCAGGAGTTGCTCGACTTCGCCGGTGACGAGTTCTACGTCGTCGACGCGCCGGCACAGGCCGGCCGTGCGTTCGGCGAGGTCCTGAGGGCCTGCCGGACGTCGTGCGTGGTCGGCATCGTGGGGGCGGACGGTGTGCTGCGGCTCGCCCCGCCCCACGACTCGCCCGTACGCGCGGGCGACCGGGTCGTCGTGATCGCCGAGGACGACGGCACCACGGTGGAGGACCTCGAGCCCGCCGCCGTCGACGCGTCGGTGATCGTGTCCCGGCCGCCGGCGGAGGGGCGGCCCGAAACGCTTCTCCTGCTGGGGTGGAACCGCCGCGCACACCGGATCGTCGGCCATCTGGCCGACCACGTCCCTCCCGGCTCCACCCTTCATGTCGTGGCGGCAGAAGGGGAGTTCACCGGAGCGGAGGTGGAGGTCGCCGCCCGCCTCACGGTTGTCCTCCACACCGGAGACCCCACCCTGCCGGAGACGGTGAACGGCCTGGATCTCGCCGCGTACGACGGCGTCGTCGTCCTCGGCCCCGACCGCGCTCCCTGTGGCGGAGCGCCGGACGACCGTGCTCTGGTCACCCTGCTGCTCCTGCGCGATCTGGAACGTACATCGGGGAGCAGGACCGCCGTGGTCACCGAGATGACCGATGACCGCAACAGGGCGATCGCTCCGGTCGGACCCGGTGCCGATTTCGTCGTCAGCGGCAAGCTGGTCGGCCTCCTGATGTCTCAGATCTCGCAGAACTGGCACCTCGCCGAGCTGTTCGAGGAACTCCTCGCCCCCGGCGGCAGCACGATCCAGCTCGAGCCGGCCGGTCACTACGTGAGAGCGGGGTGCCGCACCTCCTTCGCCACCGTCGTCGAATCGGCTTCGCGCCGAGGGGAGTGCGCCATCGGATACCGCTGCCGTGACCGTGCGACGACGGGCCCCGACCACGGGGTGCGGGTCAACCCCCGCAAGGCCGACGTCCGGCGCTGGAGCGAGGACGACGACGTCATCGTGATCACCCGGCGCAGGCTTCCGCCCTTCCCTCACGGAATGTCGGAGACCTGACACTTGATCTTTCAACATTTGGACCGCTAGCGTGACTTCGACGTCTCACGAATGGATACCCCATGCGTTTCAGGTCCATCGCCCTCGCAGCAGTACCCGCGGCCTTCCTCGGAGTCATGGTCTCCGCCCCCAGCGCTTCGGCGTGGTCCCCCGGCAACTGCCCGCAGGACACGTTCTGTGTCTGGGCCGACTACTGGTACGGGGACACCGACACACCTCCGTCGCTGGAGACCGAGGGCGAGTGGTCCGGCAGCGTTCCCGGCCACATCTTCTACAACTACACGGACCGGGACGTCACGATGACGTACTCCGTCGCTCAGGACGAGGGGCAGGGACCCACGTACACGACATGTGTCAACAAGGGCAGCGGGAGTTACTTCACCGTGCCCATGTCCGTCACGGACGTGTCCTGGCGTGAGGACGACGGCAGCCCCTGCTGGTGACGGCCGGTGCGCGTCGGTGACCGGGCCCGGGGACGGGCTCCGCAGCGGTTCCACCGGCGGCAGTAGTTCTTCCGCCCCCGCCGTCCGCCCGACGGCGGGGGCGGCTGAGCGCCGTCGACCCACTGGGTCGTCCTGTGGCTGCCACTGGAGGAAGGGATCTTGTCCTGCGGCGGGCTCGATGATTGGCTCGTGCGCACCCCCGGACACACTGCGCGGAAGGTTGATCCAGCGATGACGATCCCCTTGTCGATCGGCCTCGTCCAGACGGCCGCGCGGCATCACGCCGCCGACGATCAGGACGCGTTCGCCGCTGACGTACGGGGCGTCGTCGACGCCCACCCCGGTGTCCGGCTGCTCGCGTACCCGGAACTGCACCTGTGCGGCCACCGTCCCGACGAGGATCCGGAGACGGTCATGACGGCGGCGGCCGAGTCGCTGGACGGGCCCCGGGGCACCCGACTCGCGGCCCTCGCCCGCGAGCTGGGCATCTGGCTCGTGCCGGGCACCGTCTACGAACAGGGCGCGGACGGCCGCATCCACAACACGGCACCGGTCTACTCGCCCACGGGCGAACGGGTCGCGGCGTACCGCAAGATCTTCCCGTGGCGGCCCTACGAGACCACGGCGTCCGGCAGCACCTTCGTGGTCTTCGACATGGAGGACCACGGACGCGTGGGCCTGACGATCTGCTACGACGCCTGGTTCCCCGAGACCACCCGCCACCTGGCGTGGCAGGGCGCCGACCTCGTACTCAACCTGGTGCGCACGCCCACCGTCGACCGCGCGCAGGAGGTCGTGCTCGCACAGGCCAACGCGATCGTGAACCAGGTGTTCATGGCCAGCCTCAACGCCGCGACGCCGGACGGCATCGGGCGCAGTGTCGTCGTGGGCCCCGAGGGCGACATCCGCACGGAGGCGGGACCCGGCCCGGCGGAGGTCCTGACGGACGTGCTCGACCTCGCCGAGGCCCGCCGGGTGCGCGCGCGGGGGACGGCGGGCCTCACCCGGGTGTGGGACCCGTTCTCGGACGACCAGGAGCCGATCGAACTCCCCCTGTACGGCGGCCGGATCGACCCCGAACTCTGGCGCCTCGGCCCCAGCGGGTGAACACCCGGAAGACGCCTCCGGCCCGCCTCGCGCCGCGAGGCGGGCCGGAGGCGTCCGCGGCTCAGCTGCCGGATCCGCTCCGCAACCATGCGGTGGTCCACGGCGGGAGACGGTCACCGGTCAGCGGTCCGGAGGCGAGGACGACGTCCCCCTGCGGCAGTGCGACGGGCTCACCGGAGAGATTGCTGACGGTGTGCCAGCCTCCGGCGCGGGCGAAATGCAGCACCCCCTGCCGGGACCGCTCCCGCGAACCGACCCACTCCAGGGCCTCGTCCGTGACCAGCGCGCGGCGCAGCCGCAGGGCCTCGCGGTACAGCTCCAGGAAGGAACCCTCGTCACCGCGCTGCGCCTCTGCCGCGTACCGGCCCCAGTCGGCGGGCTGCGGCAGCCAGGAGCCGCCCGGGCCGAACCCGAAGCTCTCGCCCTCGCGGGTCCACGGCAGCGGCACCCGGCAGCCGTCGCGGCCCTTGACCCGCCCGCCGCCGCGTACCCACATCGGGTCCCGCAGATCGGCGTGCGCCAGGTCGGCGACCTCGGGCAGACCCAGCTCCTCACCCTGGTAGACGTACGCGGACCCGGGCAGCGCCAGCATCAACAGCGCCGCCGCACGTGCCTTGCGCACCCCTGTGGGCAGGTCCGGGGCGGGTTCCCGCCCGTCGGTGAGCAGCCACGCCTCGATGTCGCGCTTCGTGTGGTCGCCGGGCAGGGCGTAGCGGGAGACATGACGCACCACATCGTGGTTGGAGAGCACCCAGGTGCTGGTGGCCCCCGCTTCCTGGGCGTCGGCGAGCGCGGAGCCGATGACGGTGCGCATCTCGGCCGCGTCGAGCCGTGCGCCGAGGAAATCGAAGTTGAACGCCTGCCCGAGCCCGTCCCCGGACGCGTAGGCCGTACGGCGTGAGGCGCGCACCCATGCTTCGGCGACGGCGAAACGGGGCGGGTCGTACGCGTCGAAGACCTGCCGCCAGCCGCGGTAGATCTCGTGCACCGCGTCGCGGTCCCACAGCGGATGACTGCCGTCGGTCGGCAGCGCGCCGGGCTGGTAGCTCAACTGCTCCCCGAGGTCGCGCAGCGGCTCGCGCAGGTCCTTGGCGAGGCCGTGGGCGACGTCGACACGGAATCCGGCGACGCCCCGGTCGGACCAGAAGCGCAGGGTCTCGTGGAAGTCCTCACGGACCTCGGGGTTGTCCCAGTCGAAGTCCGGCTGCTGGGGGGCGTAGAGGTGCAGGTACCACTGCCCGTCCGGCACCCGGGTCCAGGCGGGACCGCCGAAGCTGGACGGCCAGTCGGTGGGCGGGAGTTCACCGTTGTGCCCTCGGCCCTCACGGAAGACGTACCGCTCACGCGCGGCCGATCCGGGCGCAGCCGCGAGGGCCTCCTGGAACCACACGTGCTGGTCGGAGGAGTGGTTGGGGACGATGTCGACCATGATTTTCAGCCCGAGCCGGTGGGCCGTGCCGACCAT
The DNA here is from genome assembly GCF_040295485.1 of Streptomyces sp. NPDC002793. NCBI lineage: Bacteria > Bacillati > Actinomycetota > Actinomycetes > Kitasatosporales > Streptomycetaceae > Streptomyces > Streptomyces sp. NPDC002793. The sequence continues at coordinate 38,359 of NZ_JBEOVL010000038.1, forward strand.
CTCGTCGAAGTCGTCCAGGGTGCCGAGCCGGGGATCGACGTCGCGGTGGTCGGCGACGTCGTAGCCGCCGTCGGCGAGCTGAGAGGGATAGAACGGGCTCAGCCAGACGGCATCCACCCCCAGGTCGGCGAGGTAGGGCAGGCGGGAGGTGACGCCGGGGAGGTCACCGATGCCGTCGCCGTCGGAGTCGGCGAAACTGCGCGGGTAGATCTGGTAGATGACGGCCTGCCGCCACCAGTCCGCATCGTGCGCGGAAGGGGCGGGGGAGTGGTGGTGCATGTGAACCTCTCGGGCAGGTGCCCAGACGGGGTACTGGCGGACGGAGGGCAAGGGCTGGGCCTGCGGGCCCGGGGCTCGGTGCGAGCGGCTCAGCCCTTCACGGCGCCGGTGGTCATACCGGAGACGACCGAGCGGCGGAAGATCAGGACCAGGAGCGCGATCGGCACGGTGGCCACCATCGCGCCGGCGAAGATCACACCGTAGGGGACCTGGTACTGACTGGTGAACAGCGCGATACCGACGGAGACGGTGCGGCGGTCGTCGGATCCGTTGAACGTGAGCGCGAGCAGGAACTCCGACCAGGTCGCGGTGAAGGCGAACACGCCGGCCGTGAACAGCCCGGGCCGGGCCAGCGGCAGGATCACCGTGAGGGCGGTGCGCAGCGGGCCGGCACCGTCGACCACGGCGGCCTCCTCCAACTCGCCGGGAATGCCGCTGAGGTAGTTGCGCATGATCCAGATCGCGAACGGCAGGTTCAGCGCCACGTACGGGATGATCAGGCCCGGGTAGCTGTTGAGCAGACCGGCCTGCCGCTCCATCAGGAACAGCGGTACGAGCAGGGCGATCGGCGGGAAGACGGACAGCATCAGCAGCACGGTCATGACGGCCCCGCGCCCGCGCAGCGGCAGCCGGGCGAGCGCGTAACCGGCGAAGAACGCCAGGGACAGGATCAGCACGGTCGAAACGCAGGCCACGATCACGCTGTTGAGGAAGTAGTGGCCGATCCCGTTGCGCACGAAGGCGGTCTCGTAGTTGCCGAGGGTGGGGTCCGCGGGCAGCAGCGAGGGCGGCGTCGCGCTGATCTCACCGGGTCCCTTCAGGGAGGCGGAGGCCATCCAGATCAGGGGCAGCAGGGCACACGCGGCGATCAGCAGCCCGCCGAGGTTGACGACATTGACGTAGCGGCGCAGGCCTGTGCGCGGGACGTGGCGGCTCATGACCGGCCCTCCTCGTCGACGTGGGTGCGGAAGACGCGCAGGAACAACAGGCAGCAGCCCAGGACCATCGCCGCGGTGGTGACGGCGACGGCGGCTCCGCCTCCGAAGTCGAGGTTCTGGAAGAGGATCCGGTAGCCGAGCATGGCGACCGACTGGGTGGCCGTGCCCGGGCCGCCCTGGGTGAGCACGAACGGCAGGTCGAAGATTCCGAACGCCTGGAGGATGCGGAAGAGGACCGCGATGGCGACGACGGGCCGCAGCTGCGGCAGTGTGACCTTCCAGAAGGTGGTCCACGCGTCGGCACCGTCGATCTCCGCGGCCTCGTAGACGTCGGCCGGGATGAGCATCAGGCCGGCGAGTACGACGATGGCGACGAACGGCGTGGTCTTCCACACGTCGACCGCCACCATCGCCGCCATCGCGGGCACCGGCTCCCCGAGGATGTCCGGCCGGGTCCCGAGCACCTGCTCGCAGAGCCAGCTCACCGCGCCGTAGGTGCCGTTGAACAGGTACGACCACAGCTGCGCGGCGACCACGTTGATCAGCGCCCAGGGCAGCAGGAGCAGCGCGAGGATCCAGCCGCGGGCGGCTCCGAGCCGTTCCAGGACGAGCGCCACGAGCGTGCCGAGCACCAGCTCGACGAAGACCGAGACGATCGTGAAGCCCAGGGTGAACAGGAGTGCCCGGTACCACTCGGAGTGCGTCAGCAGCGCCTCGTAGTGGGCGAGAGTGGGAGAGCCGAGCCGCAGGCCGCCGTACTCGAGCCGGACCTCGAAGAACGACAGCACCAGCGAGAAGACGACGGGGAAGACCGTCACCGCGGCGACGACGAGGAGCGCGGGGGATGCGAAGAACCAACCGGTGCGGGCCCGGTGGCGGGTGGTGAAGCCCGGGGGCGCCTTCCGAGGGGACCGCCGCGGTGCCTCGGCGGCACGTGCCGGATCCTTCTCGCCCTCCTGAGGTGTCCACGCCTGCCTCATCCGGTGAAGGGAACTCACAGCGCACTTCCTTCCAGGGCCGTGCGCAGCCCGTCGCGTGCGGCACGGACGCCGGCCGCGGGGGAGAGGCTGCCGCGCACGACCGCGTTCGCCGGGGTGTACAGCGCCTTGCTGACCTGCGGGTAGAACGGTGTCTGCGTGGGCCGGGCGACGAGTCGCAGATCGGCGGCGCGCAGGACCGTCGGGTCGCCGGCGGTACGTGCCTCCCGGCCGCCGAGCACGGAGGTCATCGCGGGGATGACGCCGGCCTCCCTGGCGAGGAGGCGCTGCACCTCGGCCCCGGCGCAGAACCGGGCGAACTCCATGGCGGCGCCCAGCTCCTGGGAGCTCGGGTTGACGAGGTTGCTCCAGCCGCCGGCACAGGAGACGCCGGAGCGGCCGGTGCCCTCGAAGCCCGGACGCGGTGTCGCTCCGACCTTCCCGGCGACGCGGGAGAGCGCGGGTGTGCCCGCGTTGACCCAGGCGTACGACCAGTTCCGAAGGAACAGTCCGCGCCCGGAGACGAAGGCGTCCTGCGCGTCCGACTCCTCGTACGTCGCCACGGTGCGGGGCGTGACCCCACGGGCGGTGAACTCGGCCATCAGGGAGAACGCCCGCTCCGCCTCCGGGCCGCCCAGCGTGGCCCTGCCCCGCTCGTCCAGCACGGTGGCGCCCGCGTCGGCGAGGAACTCGGTGACGTTGGCGGTGAGTGACTCGGTCACCGCCGCCTGCCACAGGAACCCCGCCTCCACGTCCCCGGCGGTCTGCACCGTGCGGGAGGTGTGCAGCAACTCCTCCCAGCTGCGGGGAACACGCAGCCCGTGCTTGGTGAGCAGGTCCTTGCGGTAGAAGAGGTAGGTGCTGTCGATGAAGAACGGCACCGCGTAGACCTTGCCCCGATAGGTGGAGCTGCTGCGCAGGGCCGCGGGATAGGCGTCCCAGAAGCCGTTCGGCAGCAGCTTCTCCACCGGAAGCGCCAGCGAGGAGTGACCGAACTGCGCGGGCCACGTCGTGTCGCCCAGGTACACGTCGGGCTGGGGGGAGCCTCCGGCGAGCTGGGTGGCGATGGCACTGCGGTTGCCGTCCGAGGTGGACAGCGCGTTGATCTTCGAGACGCGGATCCGGGGATGCCGCCGCTCGAAGGCACGGATGATCAGATCGGCGACGACGGCGCCCCGTCGTGAGGGGATCTCGGAGACCCACCAGGTGATCCGGGCGGGCCCCTCGGGGACGGCCGCGGCCCGTGCGAGCAGGTCGTCGAGGTCTTTTCCTCCGCATCCGGACAGCAGACCCGCCGCGGCGGTGCTCACGGCGCCCGTCAGCAGTGCTCGGCGGTGCAGGGACATGGCGTACTCCTCCCCTCTCGGGCTGTCCGATGACAGCGCTAGCAAAGTACGGACGCCCGCGCAGCAGTGTCAACGGTCACGACAGAACCTTCATGTGGGGGCATCTGAATGACAGCGCTGTCACCCGTGGTGTCCTGGAGCCGCGACACGTGTGTTAGCGTCCCGCGCATGGCCGCTGAAACCGCTGACACCGCTGGAAAGGGCGCCACGTTGGCGGACGTGGCCCGGAGGGCCGGAGTGTCGCCCTCGACGGTCTCCCGCACGCTGCGCGGTCTGTCGACGGTGTCCCCCGAGACCCGGGTCCGCGTGGAGAAGGCGGCGCGCGAGCTGTCGTTCGCGATCTCGCGCAGCGCGTCCAGTCTGGTCACGGGGCGCACGGGCCGGGTCGCCGTGCTCGTACCCAACCTCGACTCGTGGTTCCTGGGCGCGGCCCTCGCCGGTATGGCGCCGGCGCTCACCGCGGTCGGTCTGGACATGCTGGTCTACAGCGTCATCGACGCCGAGCAGCGCGCACGGTTCTTCGACCACCTGCCTGCCCGGCGCAACGCCGACGCCCTGCTCGTCGTCAGCTTCGCGCTCTCCCCGGAGGAGCGGTCGCGTCTCGACGACCTGGGCATGCCCCTGGTCTTCGTCAGCCAGCACGAGGAGGGCCGGGCGAGCGTCTACGTGGACGACGTGGAGGCGGCCCGGCGCGGTACCCGCTACCTGCTCAACCTCGGCCATCGGCGCATCGCCTATCTCGAGCCCGCGGACTCCTCCGGTTTCGCCTGGAGCAGCAGGGCGCGCCTCGACGGGTACCGCTCGGCCCTCGCGGAGGCGGGCGTAGCCCAGGACGACGAACTCGTCCGCCAGGTCGCCCACTGGCAGGGACCGAGTCTGGAAGCGGCGGTCGGGCGGCTGCTGAGTCTCGCGGAACCGCCCACGGCGGTCTTCGCCGAGACCGACGACATAGCCTTCAGGCTGCTCACGGTGTTGCGCGGAGTCAACGTCCCGGTGCCGCAGCGGATGTCGGTCCTCGGCTTCGACGGTCACTCGATGGCGGAGCCGTGGGACCTGTCCACCCTGACGCAGCCTGCCCGCCTCCTCGGTGAGACGGCGGCGGACCTGGCCCATCGCGTGATCCACGATCCCGGAGCGCACCGGGAGCGCCATGTGGTCCTGCCGGTGGAGTTCGTGCCCCGTGGCAGCACGGGGCCGGCGCCCCTGCCGCGAGGCTGTGACGGGGACGGCGTGCCCGAACCCCTGGTGTGACTCGGGACCGGACCGCGGCGGCGGGACGGGGTACGACACCGCGGCACCACGGTTCGGAGCCGAATCGTAAAAGTGTTGTGAATGTGGTCGAAGATCGCTCTATATTCATGCAGCCCCGAGGCTGATGGTGAGCATGACAGCCGCTGGTCTCCGCGTGGCACCTGCGCGAGCCGACCCCGGCGATCCACCCCGCGCAGAACCGGACAACCCGAGTCGGGGGGACCCAACCGAATGACCACGCATGCAGGCAGACGTTCCGCCATCGCCTCCGCGGCCACAGGGCTGGCGGTCGTGCTGCTCGCCGCCACCCCGGGCGTCGCCACGGCGGCCGGAGAGAACCTGCCTCCGCTCCAGCCGCGCACCGACACCCTCACCGTGGACTCGACCAAGGACTGCTCCGACGAGCCCGTGTACGTGGCCCGCGCGCCCGAACTCCGAGCTGTCGTCGAGGACCCGACGGAGGACAACGAGGAGTGGGAGGCCAATCCGGCCGGTGCCGAGTTCGAGGCCTGGTGGACCGACGCCGACGGAGTCGAGCAGCGCCGGACCCACACCTCGGGCGTGGTGCACGCCCCTACCACCCAGCTGTGGCGGACCCCCACCGACCTCCCCGCGGACACGGCCGTCTCCTGGCACGTCAGGGCCGTCGACGACGAGGGTGCCACCTCCGCCTGGAGCGACGAAACCCCGGGCATCACCTGCCGGTTCATCATCGACACGGTCAGCCCCGAACCGGCGACGGTCGTCTCCGAGCAGTACCCGGACGACGACGGCGGATGGCACGACGGCGTCGGCGTCTACGGCAGCTTCACGTTCGACTCCCCGTCCGAGGACTCCGCACCCACGCGGGTCCGGCCCGAGGAGCCGGGTGGAGCGGTCACCGTCCGGTGGATGCCGGAGAGCAGCGGTCCCTATTACATCCAGGTCCGCGCCGTCGACCGGGCCGGGCGGTCCAGCTCCCGGACGACCCACTACATGCGGGTCGCCGAAGGCCGCACCCCCGTGGCCCACTGGACACTCGCCGATCCGGCCGGATCGGGCAGCGCGGCCGCCTAGGCCGGCCCCGTGGCCCGCGCCGAGGACGGTGTCGTCTTCGGCGCACCCGCCCCCTCCCGCACCGGTCTCACCTCCACGGTCACGCTGGACGGCGGGGGCAACAGCTATCTGAGTCCGGACGCCCCGGCGACGGACACCACCAAGACCTTCGCCCTCTCCGCCTGGGTCCGTCCCGCCGCCACCGGCGCACCCATGACGGTGGTCGGCCAGGACGCCGCCGACGGCACCTCCGCCGTCACGCTCGGTCTGCGCCCGTCCGACGAGACCTCTGCCACCTGGGCCTTTCGCTACGGCGCCACCACGTTGACCGGCGGCAGCGCCTCCGTCAGAGGCTGGGCCCATCTGACCGGCCAGTACGACGCCGAGGACGGCACCCTGCGCCTCTACGTCAACGGCAAGGAGGTCGCCTCCCAGAGGGACGCCGCCCCGGTGGAGGCCCCCGGTGCCTTCCGGATCGGCCGCGACCGCGGTGATTCCGGCGCGGGCTGGAAGGGCGAGGTCGGTGACGTCCGTGTCTGGGACCGGGTGGTGCCCCGTGAAGAGATCGAGACGCTGGGCTCCCGTCCCGCAGAACTGGCAGCGGCCTGGGACATCGAGCGGACCGACGACGGTGTCGTACCGGGCCGGGACGGAGGTGAGCCGCTCACCCTGCACAACGGTGCGGGCTTCTACACCCCGGACATCGAGGGCTGCCTCCTGGACCCGGAGTGCGTCGAGTTCCCGGCGGACGCCCTCGACGGCAACGACCACCTCGCACTCGACGGCACGGACGACCACGCCGCCACCGGCGGCCCCGTGGTCGACACCGCCGAGAGCTTCAGTGCCGGCCTGCGGGTCCGATTCGCCGACACCACGCCCGACCGGCCGATGACCGTGCTGTCCCAGGGCGACGCCGACAGCGACGCCTTCGCGGTCCGCTACGACCCGGCCGTGTCCCAGTGGCAGCTGGCCGTCACCCACGGCAGCGGACCGGGGGCGGCGGAGACCGTCGTCGCCGCTTCCGGCGCTCCCACGTCCCACACCGACGCGGTGGTCGTCGTGTACGACGACTCGGAAGGGCGCATCAGCCTGTACGTCAACGGCGAAGCAGCGGCCACCGCGGAGTTCAACGCCTCCTGGAGCGCCTCCGGCCCGCTTCAGATCGGCCGCGGCCACACCGACGGCGGCGGCTGGGGCGAGTACTTCCACGGAGGTGCGGACACCGTCCGTGTCTTCGACGGAGCCCTCACCCCCTCCCAGGTGAGATCGTTCGCGTACCTCTACTGACGCACGACTCTCCTTGACGAGGCCGCACGGTGGCACCGGACCCGGTGCCACCGTGCGGCCTGTGGCAGCGAACACATTTCGGTGGGTACTGCCCATGAGATCCGTCTCGCCATGTGGCACAGCCGTTTGACATTAGATGGGCTTATGGACAATAAAGGTGGTGCTTTGGCCATTTATTCACGTCCTGCTACCCAGGGGCTGTGAGGGCTGCTCCGCCTAGACGAATGAGTAACGCCGTGTCCCACTCCGCCCCCACCCGTCCTTCCGTCGATCCGGCGGAGGAGTGGAAAGCCTGGTGCGCCGAGCGCCGTCGGGCGCTCACGTCCCCCACGGGCAATCTCGCCCTGGTGGAGACCCGCTGGGCCCCGGCGGGCGAGGTCCCGGACGTGGCGGAGGCCCGCGAGCAGGCGCCGGACACCGTGACCGTCACCACACTCCGGCGCACCGACCGGGTCACCGGCGAGCCCGAGCACGGCCTGCGCTTCTGGGACGCGGATGCACCCGCCGTCCGCCACTTCGACGGCGTCGACGCCTTTGCCTACGACCCCGCCTGGGTCCTTGAGGCCTCCTACACGCCCGTCGCCGGCGCCCGGAGCATCGCCTTCGAGCACATCCGGGACAACGGAGGCAGTCGCGACCTGGTCGTCCCCGGCGACATCACGCTCACCGTCGACGGCCGCGCGTACACGCTCAGCGCCTTCGACGACGACGGCACCCTGCTGCTCGTCTTCGGCGACCCGACCAACGGTGACACCACCTACGGGGCGGGACGGTTCCTCTTCGTGCGGCGCACGGACGACGAGAGCCGGGTGGTCCTGGACTTCAACCGGGCCTTCGTGCCGCCCTGCGGATTCTCCGACCAGTACAACTGTCCGATGCCGCCGCGGCAGAACCGCTTCCACCTGCCCGTCGAGGCAGGCGAGAAGCTCCCCGTCTTCCGCGACGGCTTCGACGCCCAGCACTGATCACCCCGCAGCTTCCGGCACCGAAAGAGCCCCCACCCCATGAGCACGAAGAAGAACACCCTCTACGGCACCGCCTCCGTCGCCGCCCTCGCCCTGGCCCTGACCGCCTGCGGCGGATCCGGCGGCTCCAGCGCCTCGGGCGGTACCTGGGACAAGGACGCGGTCGTCAACATAGGTTCCCTCTACGAGCCGCAGAACCTCGACAACACCGCCGGCGGCGGTCAGGGGGTCACCGAGGCGCTCAACGGCAACGTCTACGAGGGCCTGTTCAGGCTCACCGACGACGGCGAGGTCGACGAGCTCCTCGCCCAGGACCACAAGACGAGCGCCGACGGCCTCACCCACACCTTCACCCTGCGGGACGGCGTGACGTTCCACAGCGGCAAGGAACTCACCAGCCAGGACGTCAAGTACAGCCTGGAGAAGGTGATCGCGGACGATTCCCAGTCCGCACGCAAGAGCAACCTCGAAGTCATCAAGGACATCGCCACCCCCGACGCGCGGACCGTGAGGATCACGCTGTCCAAGAAGTCGATCTCCTTCGTCTACAACCTCTCCTACGTCTGGATCATCAACTCCCAGGCGAAGGACCTGAAGACGGCCGAGGACGGCACGGGCCCGTACACGCTGAACAAGTGGACCCGCGGTTCCGCGCTGAGCCTGAACCGCTTCGCCGGGTACTGGGGTGACGCGCCCGCCAACAAGCAGGTCGTCTTCCACTACTACAAGGACGCCACGGCGCTGAACAACGCGCTGCTGACCGACGCCGTCGACGTGGTCACCAGCGAGCAGTCCCCCGACGCCTTGGAGCAGTTCAAGAACAACGGCACCTACACGGTCAACGACGGCGACTCCACCACCAAGCTGCTGCTGGCCTTCAACGACAAGGCCAAGCCCTTCACCGACGTCAAGGTGCGCCAGGCCGTGTCCGCCGCCATCGACGACAAGAAGCTCCTGGAGTCCGTATGGGGCGGCTACGGCAAGCCGATCGGCTCGATGGTGCCGCCCACGGACCCGTGGTACGAGGACCTCACCGACATCGACGCCCACGACGTGACGAAGGCCAGGAAGCTGCTCGCCGAGGCCGGTTACGCCAAGGGCTTCAGCTTCACCCTCGACACCCCCAACTACGACCCGCACCCGACGGCCGCGACCTTCATCAAGTCCCAGCTCGCCGAGGTCGGCATCACCGTCGAGATCAACACGATCACACCTGACGAGTGGTACACGAAGGTCTACAGGAACCACGACTTCACGGCCACGCTCCAGGAGCACGTCAACGACCGTGACCTGGTCTGGTACGGCAACCCCGACTTCTACTGGGGTTACGACGACCCGCAGGTCACCGAGTGGGTGGAGCAGGCCGAGGCGGCCTCCAGCACCGCCGAGCAGACCGAGCTGCTGAAGAAGGTCAACCGGAAGACCGCGGAGGACGCCGCGAGCGACTGGCTGTACCTCTATCCGCAGATCGTCGTCGCGAACAACAAGCTCTCCGGTTACCCGCTCAACGGCCTGAACTCCCAGTTCTTCGCCTACGACATCAAGAAGAAGGGCTGATGGCGCGCTACCTGCTGCGCAGGCTCGCCTTCCTCGCGGTCTCGCTCGCCCTGGCGAGCGTGGTGCTGTTCGTGCTGCTGCGCATGCTTCCCGGAGACCCGGCCAACGCGCTCACAGCGGTCGGCGCCGGCCCCGAGCAGATAGCCGCGGCCCGCCACTCCATCGGATCGGACCGGCCGCTGCCCGAACAGTTCACCCACTGGATCGGGCAGCTGGCCGGCGGCGACCTCGGCACCTCGTTCGTCAGCTCGCTGCCCGTGGGCCCCGAGGTCACCGCCCGGCTGGACGTCACCGTGCCGCTCACCCTGGCCGCGTTCGTCCTCGCCGTCCTGGTCGCCGTACCCGCCGGGTTCGTGGCCGCGCACAAGCGGCACACCTGGTACGGCGCGCTGCTCAGCGGTGTGTCCCAACTGGGCATCGCGATACCCGTGTTCTGGCTCGGCATGATCCTCATCGCGGTCTTCGCGCTGAACGCGGGCTGGCTGCCCTCCGGCGGGTTCCCGCAGGACGGCTGGGCCGCCCCCGCAGAGGCGATCCGCTCCCTCGCCCTGCCGGTCGTGACCATCGCGCTGGTGATGAGCGCGTCCCTGATCCGGTACGTCCGCTCCGCCACCCTCGACGTCCTCGGCAGCGACTACCTGCGCACGGCCCGCGCCCTCGGCTCGTCCTTCGGCCGGGCCATGTGGCGGCACGGTCTGCGCAACGCCTCCGTGCCGGTGATCTCCATCCTCGGCATCGAACTGGCCTCGACGCTGCTCGGCGCCGTCGTCGTGGAGTCCGTCTACGCCCTGCCGGGCCTCGGCTCCCTGCTCGCCACCGGCATCGCGCAGCACGACTACCCGGTCATCCAGGGCGTGCTGTTCGCCTCCACCCTCGCGGTGCTGCTGATCGGCTTCGTCGCCGACCTGGTCCAGCGGATCATCGACCCGCGGCTGCGCGGACGGCTCTCGGGAGGCGCCCGATGACCGGGACGGACCTGCTCACCCCCACGAAGCCCTCCACGGGGCCGCCCACGAAGCGGCGCACCCGGCGCTCCGTCACCCTCGTCATCGGCTGCGTGCTCGCCGGTCTGATCGCGCTGCTCGCCCTGGTGTCCCTCTTCTGGCTCCCCTACGACACCGAGGACACCTCCGGCGGGCGGCTCGCCGGACCCGGTGACGGCCATCCGCTCGGAACCGACAAGCTCGGGCGGGACCTGTTCACCCAGGTGATGACCGGCTCCCGCATCGCCGTCGAGGCGGGGCTCGGGTCGGTGACCATCGCCGCCGCGATCGGCGTCACCCTGGGGGTGCTCGCGGCGTTCGCACAGGGCTGGATCGACGACACGCTCTCCGCGTTCCTGGACATCCTCATCGCGTTCCCGACGCTCCTCCTGGCGATGCTCATCGTCGCCGCACGCTCGGCGACGCTCGGCTCGGCGGTCCTGGCGATCGGTCTCGCGCAGAGCGCGGTCGTGGCGCGGCTGGTGCGCATCCTGGTCAAGAGGGTGCTGGCACAGGACTACATCACCGCGGCCCGTACCTCCGGCACTACCTGGCCGCGTACGGTCCTCTCCCACGTCCTGCCGAACATCTGGCCCACGCTGGTGGTCAACCTCGCCCTGCAGTTCGGGCTCGCCGTGCTCGCCGAGGCCGGGCTGTCCTACCTGGGGCTAGGGGCGCCGCCGCCCAACGCGTCCTGGGGACGCATGCTCCAGGAGGCGCAGGCCACCTTCACCACGGCACCGGCCGGAGCGCTCGCCCCCGGCATCCTCCTCGTCCTCCTCGTCATCGGAGTGAACCTCGTCGCCGACGGCCTGCGGGACACCCTCGACCCGGCCACCCGGCGGAGGCGCGCATGACTCTCCTCGACGTACGCGGACTGACCGTCCGCGCCCCCGACGGACGGACCCTGGTCGACGACCTGTCGTTCTCGGTGGCCGGGGGTGAACGGCTCGGCCTCATCGGCGAATCCGGCTCCGGCAAGTCCCTGACGACGCTCGCGGTCCTCGGGCTGCTGCCCGACGGCATGACCGCCACGGGCAGCGTGGAGCTGGCCGGGACCCAGACGGTGGGGGCCGCAGAGAAGCGGCTCGTCGCCGTACGCGGACGGGACGCGGCCGTCGTCTTCCAGGAGCCGCTGACCGCGCTGGACCCGTTGATGCGGTTGGGCCGCCAGATCGCCGAGCCGCTCGCCCGCCGCACCGGCCTCAGGGGAAAACCCCTGCGTGAGGCCGTGCGCGACGCCCTCGAACAGGTACGGCTGCCCGAACCCGACCGTATCTCCCGTGCCTTCGCGCACGAGATCTCCGGCGGCCAGCGCCAGCGCGTCGCCCTCGCGATGGCGCTGGCCTGTGAGCCGAAGCTGCTCATCGCCGACGAGCCCACCACGGCCCTGGACGTGTCCGTGCAGGCGGAGATGCTGGAACTGATCGACGGTCTGGTCCAGGAACGGCGGATGGCCGTGCTGTTCGTCAGCCACGACCTCGCCGTCGTGTCCCGGGTCACCGACCGGGTGCTGGTCATGAAGGACGGGCGTGCCGTGGAGGAAGGCGTGGTCCACGACATCGTGCGCGCGCCCCGCGAGGAGTACGCCAGGGCCCTGGTCGCCAGCGCCCGGAGACTGGAATCCGCCCTGGACCTGAGGAGCCCGCGATGACACCCGTGCTGGAGCTGAAGGACGCCGCGGTGCGCTACCGGGGCACGGCGGCCGACGTCGTGCGGGACGTCTCCCTCGCCGTCGAGGAGGGCGAGAGCCTCGCGCTGGTCGGCGAGTCCGGCGCGGGCAAGACCACGCTGCTGCGCCTCATGCTGGGCCTGGCCCGCCCCACGGCCGGTACCGTCCGGTTCGACGGGGCCGGTCTGAACACGCGTGACCGCGCGCAGATGCGCCGGTTCCGGCGCAGCGTGCAGTGCGTCTTCCAGGACCCCTACTCCTCGCTCGACCCCAGCCGGAAGGTCGGCGCGATCGTCGCTGAACCGCTGCGTTCCCTCGGTCTCGCCACCCGCTCCACGGCGGCGCCCCAGGTGGCCGCGGCGCTGGAGCGCGTCGGCCTCCAGACGGACGCAGTCGACCGCTACCCGCACGAATTCTCCGGCGGGCAGCGCCAGCGCATCGCCATCGCCCGCGCCACGGTCTGCGACCCACGCGTCCTGCTGGCCGACGAGCCGGTCAGCGCGCTGGACGTCACCACCCGGGTGAAGGTCGTCGACCTGCTGGCCGAACTGAAGGAGGAGCGGGGCCTGACACTGGTGATGGTCTCCCACGACCTGTCGGTCGTGGCCTCCCTGTGCGAGCGCACCGCCGTGCTGGAGCGCGGCCTGGTCGTCGAGCAGGGAGCCACCTCCCAGGTGCTCGGCGCACCGGAGCACCGGTACACCCGCCGGCTGATCGAGAGCGTGCCGAGGCTGCCCGTCTGACCCAGGGCCGCCACACCGGCGAGGAGTGCGGCGGCCCTGGCGGCGGTCAGTAGATGTTGGCCTCCACCGCCGGGCCGTCGCCCCGGGTGCTGTTGATCTGGGCCCGCAGAGAGATCTCGTCGTAGACGCGGACCTCCTTGACGATCCGCCCCTCCTGGATCAGGAACTGCGACACCCCGAGGACGGTCACGGGCTTGTCGGTCAGCCGGCCGAACACCGGTGTGCCCCGGTAGGTGCCGTGCATGGTCCAGGTGACGGCCACGCGCAGTCCGGCGTACCGGGGCGCGTAGTTGGTCTGGACGTCCCGCACCGCGAACCTGGCGTCGGGGAAGGCCCCGACCATGGCCAGGAGGTCGCTCTGGTAGCGCTCGGGACGGATGACGGTCCGGTCGCCGACCGTGTGCAGGAACAGGTCGCGCACCATGAAGTCGTTGACCCTGTTCAGCCTTCGCTGCGACCACACGTCCTCGATGAACTCCAGCACCATCTCGCACTCGGGCCGGAACTCGTCAGGACGTGGTCCGCTGACGCCCTCCAGCAGCACGTTCTTCGGCGGCTCCTCGGTCATCGATCCGGAGTAGCCCTGGAACCGCAGCGCCCGTGCCGCCTCGTCCGGGTCCTCGCCGCGCTGCAGACAGTCCGCCAGCTCGTCGCGGACCACCCACTCCTCGACCATCCGGCCCCGGCGGTAGAGGCAGTTGGCGACGGTGCGCTTGCGGATGCGGATGTTCCGGCCGTCCACCAGGTGTTCGTCGGCGGAGAAGACGAGGTGTGAGCTGAGGAAGGCGTCGTCCCCGCGCGCCTCCCACACCACGTCCTCGGCCTGGCCGATGTGACCGGGCGCGCTGCCCATGCGCATCGTGCTGCCTTCGATGACTCCGTCGCGGCCCACCACGGTGCCCAGACTGGTGTGGACGATCGAGTCCGGCTCGTAGTTCTCGACGATGTGGGCGATGTCGCGGTCCACCCAGATGCGGTCGGTGACCTCACGGATGAAATCGTCCGGGTCCTTGTAGGGAAGGTAGGCGGCGGGGTCCAGCGGCATGAGTCCGACCTTTCTCGAAGTGCTGTGTATGCGTATGTACAGGGGAGTGAAGGGGGTCCGTCGTACCAGGGGGTGGGCGGGGGGTCGGTGCTGCGGTCCGGGTGCGGGTCACCTGGCGAACTTGTCCGCCCCCAGCTCACTCCGGTACGTCTCTGTCATGAAGGCGCTCACGACGACGAGCGCCATGACCGCGGCTGTCGCGAGGTAGACCCACACGGCGTAGATCGTGTCGAAGCTGCTGACGAGGAGCGTCGCCACGAACGGTGTGATCCCCATGAAGATGGAGAACGAACTGTTGTACGCGATGGCGCTCGCGCTGAACCGGGTCCGCGTGGCGAAGAGTTCGGCGGTGCAGACCGTCACGATGCCGGTCAGGAAGAACTCGGGGATGATGTAGATCAGCTGGCTCGCGACCGCTGTGCCGAAGGTGCCGCCCTCACCGACCCGGAAGGCCAGCGGCACCAGGACGATGCAGGCGACGGCGCCGGCGACCAGCATGGGCTTGCGGCCGATCCGGTCCGAGAGGATACCCGCCAGGGGGAGCAGCGGGATGAGCACGGCGACCGAGATCGCATTGGACGTGAGGGCCATCCAACGTGGCAGGCCCAGTGTGCCGGTCAGGTACTCGGGATAGAACGTGACCCAGCTGTAGGACAGGATCGCCAGCATGATGGAGACGCCGCAGAGCACGAGTATCGGCCGCCACTGCGTGCGCAGCGCTTCCCGGATCGGTGACGTGACGACCTCCTTGCCGCCGTCCGTGGCCCGGACGAACTCGGGGGACTCGTCGATGTGCCTGCGCAGCCAGATCCCGACCGCGCTCAGCGGCAGTGCGAGGAGGAACGGGATGCGCCAGCCCCACGAGTCCAGTGCGGGCCCCTCGAACACCCAGCTGGTGAGCGCGGCGGTACCTGCCCCGGCGAGGATGCCGACGAAGCAGCTGTTGGAGGCGTACGAGGCGTAGTAGCCGCGTCGGTCGGGCTCCGCCCACTCCACGATGAAGGCCACGGCCCCGACGTACTCACCGCCCGAGACCATGCCCTGGACGACGCGGAGCAGCAGGAGCAGCAGGGGGGCGAGGATCCCGATCTGGTGGTAGGTCGGGAGGGCGCCGATCAGGGCGGTGGTGACGCCCATGAACATGATGGTCCACAGCAGAGTCTTCTTGCGGCCCACCCGGTCGCCCCAGCGGCCGACGAGCGTCCCGCCCAGAGGGCGGAACAGGCAGGCGATGGCGATGATCGCGTAGGTGCTCAGCACCGCCACCGTCGGATCGCTCTCCGGGAAGAAGGCGGGGGCCAGGACCGGCGCCATGTACCCGTAGAGGCCGTAGTCGAACTGTTCGACGAAGTTTCCGATGCTTCCCGCGCCGATGGCTCGGCGTATCGCCTTCCGCTTCTCGACGTCGACCCCTGAGGTGCCGGCGGTGGCGGTGGGCGGCGCTACAGCGGACATAGCTTCTCCGATCGCGCATTGGCCTGGTCGTGCATACGTATGAATGCCTGCTGAACACTAAGGAGCCCGTCAGGGGCCGTCAAGAGGTCTCGCGGTGTCACGGGGGCCCGCCGTCCCGTCGCCGGGCCCGGGTCCGGCGAGGGACCGGAAGGTGTCCATCAGGACGTGGGCCATGTTGTAGAGCACCAGTTGCGCTCCCGCGCGCTCGGCAGCCCTGGCGCCCTCGGCGCCGGGGACGATCGTCATGACCGCCCGGCCCGCCTCACGGGTGGCCCGGTGGGCCGTGGCGACCAGGGCGTCGATCACTTCCTGACCGGGGAAGGAGCAGTCCGCCGCGAGGTCGGCCGGGCCCACCAGGACCGCGTCCACGCCTCGTGTGCCGGCGATGTCCCCGGCGGCGGCACAGGCCCGCTCCGTCTCGATCATGGCCACCACCAGGGTCTCCCGGGAGGCGGACAGATGGTCGGCCGCCGAGACCGTGCCGAAGCGGCCGGCTCTGCTGTACGTCGCGAATCCCCGCGTCCCCAGAGGGGGATAGTGGGCCGAGGCCACCGCCCGTCGCGCGTCCTGCGCGGAGTCGACGTGCGGATGGACGAGTCCCGCCGCGCCCAGGTCCAGGCACCTCAGCGCGAGAGCCGGTTCGGACGTGCCCACACGGACGAGGACGTCGATGCCCCGTGCCGCCGCGGCCGTCAGATGGTGCTGGAGCATGGCCGTGTCGGCCGGCCCGTGCTCGCAGTCGATGACCACGTAGTCCAGCCCGGCCACCCCCGCCATCTCCACGAGGGTCTCCGACGGCAGCCGCAGCAGGGCGCCGTACAGCCGTTCACCGGCCGCCAGCCGCGCCTTGAGCGAGCGGCGGCCCGCGTGCGCCGCCGTCACCGTGCCACCATCCCCGCGGAGAGGTCGATGTCGGCGCCGCAGAGGCCGGGCATCCGCAGCATCGCACTCACGGCGGCCCCGACCTCCTCCTCGCGGACCATCCGGCCGAGGGCCGACCGCGACACGAACTCCTGCTCGGCCTCGGCGTAACTGCTGCCGGTGCGCTCCGCCTCCAGACGGAAGTTCCGCTCCATCCGGGGGCCCGAGACGGGACCCGGGGAAAGGGAGTTCACCGTGACCCCCAGCGGGCCCACCTCGCCCGCCAGGGTGGCGGTCAGGCCGATGACCGCCATCTTCGACGCGCAGTAGGGCGTGCGGCGGAGCAGCGGGCGCTTCCCCGAGACGGAGGCGATGTTCACGACGTCCCCGGCGCCGCGCGCCGTCATGGCGGGGAGGAAGGCCCGGCACATCAGGAACACCCCGCGCACGTTCACGTCGAAGACCTCGTCCCAGTCCTCGGCCGAGATCTCGGTCAGCGGCGCCACCGGCCCCGCGATCCCGGCGTTGTTGACGAGCACCGAGATCTCCTCGTCGGCGAGGCTCTCGGCGAGCCTCGCGACGTCCTCCGGCCGGGACACGTCGCAGACGCGGTGGACGACGTCCGGGCCCAGGCGCGAGGCCGTCTCCACCAGGGTGCGTTCGCTGCGGCCGGTGATCACCACGCGGGCTCCGTCGGACACCAGCGAGCGTGCGACGGCCGCCCCGAGACCGCTGCCGCCCCCGCTGACGAGTGCGGTGCGCCCGGCCAGCGGCCGCGTGCCGCCGCTCATGCGCCCGCCTCGACGTTCCACGGCAGCGTGCCGTTGCCGTACTTGGCGGCCCGCACGTCACCGGAGCGGGCGTGCCCCTCGAACAGTTCGACACGCGCGGCCCGTCCGCACACCTCGCCGAGCAGCGCCGACGAGGCGGTGTCCGTGACCTCCTGATAGGTCACCGTCTTCAGGTACTTCCCCACCCACAGACCGCCGGTGTAGCGCGCGGCTCCCCGGGTGGGCAGGACGTGGTTGGTGCCGATGACCTTGTCGCCGTACGAGACGCAGGTGCCTTCCCCGAGGAAGAGGGCGCCGTAGTCGGTCATCCGGTCGAGCGCCTGACGCGGGTTCTCGGTCAGGACCTCCACGTGCTCACTGGCGTAGGAGTCCGCGATCCGGAAGGCCTCGTCCAGGGAGCCGGCCACGACGATCTCGCCGTGGTCGCGCCAGGCCGGTCCGGCGAAGTCCTTCGTCGGCATGCCGGGCAGCAGCCGCTCGATGTGGAGTTCGACCTCACGGCCCAGTTCCTCGGACGTGGTGACGAGCACGGCGGGGGAGTCCGGGCCGTGCTCTGCCTGCGAGAGGAGATCGACTGCCACCACGAACGGGTCGGCGTGTTCGTCGGCGATCACCAGGATCTCCGTCGGGCCCGCGAACAGGTCGATGCCGACCTCGCCGAACAGCTGGCGCTTGGCCTCGGCCACGTAGGCGTTGCCGGGGCCCGCGATCAGCGGCACCCGGTTCACCGTCTCCGTGCCGATGGCGAGTGCCGCCACGGCCTGGACCCCGCCCAGCAGGTAGATCTCGTCAGCACCCGCCAGGTGCATGGCCGCGACCGTCGCGGCGGGGATCTCGCCCCGGATCGGCGGGGTGCAGGCGGCGACCCTCGGGACCCCGGCCACCTTGGCGGTCACGATCGTCATGTGCGCCGACGCGGTCAGCGGATAGCGCCCGCCGGGCACGTAGGCGCCCGCTCCGGCCACGGGGACGTGCCGGTGCCCGAGGTGGACACCGGGCAGGGTCTCGATCTCGACGTCGTGCAGCGAGTCACGCTGCGCCTGGGCGAAGGTGCGCACCTGGCGCTGGACGAATCGGATGTCCTCCTGGACCGTCTCCGGCACACCGGCGACGATCTTCTCGATCTCCTCCGGGCCGAGACGGAAGGACTCGGGGCTCCAGTCGTCGAACTTCTCGGAGTACCGGCGGACCGCCTCGTCCCCCCGTTCGCGGATGTCGTCGAGGATGGTGCGGACGCGCTCGGCGACATCCGCGCGGGCGGCGCGCACCTGACCTGCGGGCACGGGGGACTTGAGGAAACGGGGCATGACGGCCTTCTTCAGGGTTGGGTGGGGTACGGGGAAGGGGGTTCAGGAAATCGGGAGCTCGGGACGTGTGTGCGTCGGGATCGCCGGTCGTGGTGTCTCGCGGGCCCGGGCCAGCAGGTCCAGGAGCGCTGTGGAGACGGCGGAGGGGCTCTGCCACGGCAGGAGGTGGCCGGCGCCGGGCACCTCGCGGAGTTCCGCGCCCGCCACGGCGCCCGCGATGGTCCGGTGGAACTCCGGCGGGCACAGCGCGTCCCGCTCCCCGGACAGGACCACGGCGGGGCATCGCGCGGTGCGCAGCGCGTCGGTCGCGTCCTGGCGGGTGGCCTGGGCGGCGAGCTGGGCGCGGGCGGCCCGGGGACCCACGGCGTACGCCATGCGCCGGTAGCGCTCCGCCGCCGCGTCCGCCGGCCGGGGCACGGGGAACATGCCCGGCAGCGTCTGTTCGACGACGTCCGCGAACCGGTCGTCGGCGATCAGCCCGTCCAGCGCGCGCCAGGCGGCGTACTGCTCGGACCGGGGCGCGCCCGCGTTCGTCGACATGACGCACAGCCCGCGGAACCGCCCCGGCGACCTGCGCAGGGCCTCGAAGGCGACGATGGCCCCGAGGCTCAGGCCGACCGCGACGAACGGGCCGGACACCGAGGACAGGAGATCGTCGGCCATGGCCCCGATGTCCGGCTCCGTCAGCTCGACGTGCCGGACGGGGTGGCCCTCGGGGAACACCACCTCGGACCAGAGATCCGCGTCGCACAGCATTCCGGGGACGACCACCAGGGGCAGCGGACCGGCCGGGTCGCCGCCGGGTTCGGCGGTCACCAGCGGCGCGCGGAGCGGGGCAGCAGGGCGTACGGCGCGACGTAGCCGTTGTGGTCGACCCCGAGTCCCGCGTCGGCCGCGCCCTTGGCGACCTCCTCGTCCCAGTCGAGCCGGACCCGGCCGTCACCGGAATTGACGACCAGCAGGTCGCCCTGGCCGTCGCCGACGTTGCGCAGGGTGCGCCAGGCGTCCTGCGGCACGGAGAGCATGTCGCGCGGTCCCAGGCGGACCGACACGGGATCGGTGCGGTTGAGGGTGATCTCCCACAGGCCGTCCTTGACGATCAGCGTCTGGGTCTCGTGCTGCCGGTGCAGGGACACCCCCTGACCCGGATCGGCGCGCAGCCAGGCCACGTTGTGCCCGTGCGGGTTGAAGATCCTCGGCTCCTGGTGCAGGTCCTCCGTCATGCCGTACCCGATGACGCAGCTCAGCCGTGCGCCTCCGCCGGGCAGCGTGCTGTCGAGGAACGGCCGCTCCGACCACACCAGCTCGTCCGAGGCCGCGACGCGGCGCTTCATCTCGTCGGTGCCGTAGTGCCGCAGCCGGTCGATGTACTCCTGTGCCATCGGTTCGGTCAGCTCGGTCCCGGGCGGTACGCCGTCACCGGCGACCGTGTCGATCAGTTCGTTGTCGGCGCTGAGGTACAGGCCGTGGCCCTCCGCCTCCCGCAGGACCGAGGGGCCCCAGATGATGCCGCCGGTGTGGTCCATGCCGAGCACGGTGAACATCCAGCCGTCGTCGGGGCCGGTGTTGGTGAAGCCGCGGAAGATCCAGGTGGGGACGGAGGCGATGTCCCCGGCCCTGAGCAGGAGCTCACCCTCCGAGCCGTCGGCGCCCCAGCGCAGCAGGTACTCGCCCCCGGTGCAGACGAACACCTCGGCCGTGTAGTGGAGGTGGAGGTTGTTGGTGATGCCGTGGGGCATGGCGGCCGCACCGATGTTGTAGCCGTGCGGCAGCCGGAGGTTGACGTGCTGGCCGGCGGCCTGCGAGACGCCGGGCCCGATCATGGCGTAGTTCTCCTTCCGGTCGGAGCCAGGCGTCCGGCAGTCGATGAAGGCCTGGTTGCAGGAGACGAAGTCACTGCGGCGGATCGTGCGGCGACCCAGCTCGGCGGTGGACACGACGGCATCGGGCATGACTGCTCCCTTGGTTCGGAATACGCTTGGAATACGTATGCATTTCCATGACAGGTGCTCTGTCGGGCTATGTCAAGGGGTCGTGCGGAGCCGGTTGCCGGTGGGAGGTGTGCGGGGTTCGGCGTGGCGTCGCGGAATGTCACGCGACACCGGAAGCGGAACCGTAGGCGGAGTTGGGTCAGGCGGAGGGGAGCGGGGGGGGCCTGCATCCCGGCCGGGGTCCGTGGTGCGCGGGCCCCGGCGAGGATCTACATACGTATACTGATGGGACGGCGTACGCGCTACGGGAAGAGGGCCGATGGCGATCACGAGTCACGACGTCGCGAGGCTGGCAGGCGTCTCGCAACCCACGGTCTCGCGCGCACTGCGGGACGACCCCCGCGTCTCCGCGGCCACCCGGGAGAAGGTCAGGCGGGCCGCGCTGGCGCTGAACTACGTGCCCAGTGAGGCGGGCAGGACCCTGTCGACCCGGTCCACCCGGCGCATCGGGGTGATCGTGACCGACCTGACGAACCCCTTCTACCCCCATGTCATCGCGCCTCTGCACGACGAGATACAGCGCCTCGGCTACCGCATGATGCTCCTCACCGAACGCTCCGACGAAGCGGTGGCCGAGGAGAACCTCCTGGACCAGTCGCTGGACGGCGTGGTCCTCGCGACCGCCACCACCGATTCCCGCCTGCCGGCCCAGCTCGACCGCCGTGGCATGCCGTACGTCTTCCTCAACCGTGACACCGGAGGCCGGGGTGACTACGCCTCCGTCGTCGACAACGAGGGCGGCGGACGCCTGGTCGCCGACGTGCTCGTGGAGCTCGGCCACCGGCGGATCGCGGGCATCTTCGGTGCGGCCAACACGACGACCGGCCGCGAACGTGAACTCGGCTTCCGGCTGGCGCTGGCCGACGCGGGCATCGGGCTCCCCGAGGACCGGGTGGCCCGGGGAGCCTTCGAGTTCGACACCGGTTACCGGGCGCTGCCGTTCCTGCTCGACGCGGCCGAAACACCCACGGCGGTCTTCTGCGGCAACGACGTGGTCGCCATCGGCGTCCTGAACGCGGCCCTCGCCGCCGGACTCAGGGTTCCCGACGACCTGACCGTGATCGGCTTCGACGACCTCCCCATGGCGGCCTGGGAGGTGTTCCGGCTGACCACGGTCCGTCATGATCTGCGGGAGCTCTCGCGACAGGCCGCGCGCCTGCTGGTCCGGCGCATCGACGGTGACGCCGATCCCACCGGGGAACGCCTCGTCCTGCCGACCGAATTCGTACCCCGCGCCACCCACGCCCGCCTCCCCTGACGGGGCACCAGGACTTCCGGAACACGCCCCGGTGCCGCGCCCGGCGGATCAGGTGCCGGGCCGGTCGCCGTACTGCCGCTGCCGATGGACACCGATGCCGACGAGGACCGCCGCCAGGGCGAGGGACAGCCACAGTTCGAGACGGTGGCCGGGGAGCACGGCCATCAGGACCAGTACTCCGGCGATGAAGGCGATCGTGGCCAGGGTGAGGTAGGGGAACGCCCACATGCGCACCTCGCCCGGTTCCGTCTCCTTCCGCCGGGTGGCGTACTGGGTGATCGCGATGACCATGTACATCATCAGGGCGATCGCGCCGCTGGAGGCGATGAGGTAGGTGAAGACGCTCGGCAGCAGGTAGTTGGCGATCACCGCTGCCACGCCGATGAACGTCGAGGCGACGACCGCGTTACGCGGCACACCGGACGCGGAGGTCGCGGCGAGGGCGGCCGGAGCGTCGTTGCGGCGGGCGAGGGAGAACGCCATCCGGGAGGCGGTGTAGATGGCGGAGTTGAGACAGCTGCTCACGGCGACGACGAGAACCACGTCCATGATCAGTCCGGCGCCCGGGATGTTCATGCGGTCGAGGACCGCCTGGTAGGAACCGGCCGCGAGGCTGTCGGAGTTCCACGGCACGAGGCTGACCACGACGAAGATCGAGCCGATGTAGAACAGCCCGAGGCGCCACACGACGGCTCGGACCGCCTTCTTGATGTTCTTCTTCGGCTCCTCGGACTCGGCGGCGGCGATGGTGACGATCTCGCTGCCCTGGAAGCTGAACATCGCCGTGAGCAGGCCGGCGAGCACGGCCACCGCGCCCTTGGGGGCGAACCCTCCGTTGCTCCACAGGTTCGACACCCCGTGGGCGTCGGACCCCGGCAGCAGCCCGAAGACGGCCAGCCCGCCGAGAACGAGGAAGGCCACGATCGCGATGACCTTCAGCAGCGCGAACCAGTACTCGAACTCCCCGTAGTTGCGCACCGCGAGGAGATTGCTGCCGGCCAGCAGGGCGATCATGGCGAGGGCCGGTATCCAGCTCGGGACCGAGGTCAGACCCGCGATGACCTCGCCGGCCGCGATCGCCTCGATGGGGATGACGAGGATGTAGAACCACCAGTACAGCCACCCGATGGAGAAACCCGCCCAGCGGCCCAGGGCACGGTCCGCGTACGTGGAGAAGGAGCCCGTGTCGGGATGGGCGACGGCCATCTCGCCGAGCATCTGCATGACGAGTACCACCAGGCCGGCGGCCAGGAGGAAGGAGATCAGGACAGCGGGGCCGGCGGCCGCCACGGCGGTGGAGGAGCCGACGAAGAGGCCGGCCCCGATCACACCTCCGATGGAGATCATCGTGATCTGGCGTCCCTTGAGCCCCTGGGTGAGTGCGGGGCCTGTCCCGTCCGACGGGGCGGGAGCGGGAACGGTCGGGGAGTGGTGCATGGGGGACATCCTCGCGGAATCGGGAGCGCGGGTGCCGCGGCACACATGCAGTCGGGCACCGGCGCGTGCGCAGACGCTGCTCAGCACGCTGCTCGGCGCCTGGG
>NZ_JBEOVL010000039.1:0-61116 GCF_040295485.1 Streptomyces sp. NPDC002793
GACATCTGCCCACCCCAAACACAACGTCGGCCTGACCCACCAACGAGATGGATCAGGCCGACGTCACGACGAAGGGGCATTCGCCAACAGCATCCTTCCCGGAGCCGCCCCTCCGCGTGTGCCGGTGCCGTGCCACATCGCGGCCACACGGGCGCAATATGAGGCGGGGACAGTGGAAGGGTGACCGCACAAGGGGAATTACACCTGTCGGCGGCGCTCAACGGTGCCGGATCTCGTCCCGCCGCTCCCGCACCCCGGGCACGAACGGAAGGAACCACTGCTGTGAAGTTCTCCGTGCTCTCCCTCATCGGCCACTCCCCGCACCCGTTGACGGGTGAACTCCTCCCGGCCTCGGAACGGTTCCGCGAGGTGATCGAGACCGGGGTGGCGGCGGAGCGCCTCGGCTTCGACGCGTACGCGGTCGGGGAGCGGCACACGGGGCCGTTCCTCTCGTCCAGTCCCGGAGTGGTACTGGGTGCGCTGGCCGCCCGGACCGGCACCATCCGGCTGCTGACGGGGGTCACGGTGGTCGCGATCCTCGATCCGGTACGGGTGGCGGAGGACTTCGCGACACTCGACCAGATCGCCCGGGGCCGGATCGAGCTGGTCGTGGGCAAGGGCGCGGAGGCCGGCCACTTCGACCTGTTCGGGCTCGACGAGCAGCGGCAGTGGGATCTGCAGAAGGAGAGGTACGAGCTGCTGCGGCGGCTGTGGACCGAGGAGGGAGTGGACTGGGAAGGTGAGTTCCGTCCGTCACTGAAGAACGTGACGACCGTGCCGCGTCCGTACGCCGGTGCGCCGCGCGTCTGGCACGGCTCGGCGACCAGCCTCAACTCCCCCGAACTGGCGGCGAAGCACGGTGATCCGCTCTTCACCGCCAACGCGGTCCAGCCGCGTGAGGCGTACGCCAGGCTGATCGCCCACTACCGGGAGCGGTTCGAGGCGTACGGGCACGATCCGGCGGGAGCACGGGTGGCGGCGGGGTCGGGCGGGCTGCTGATCGCGGACACCCCGCGGCAGGCGGTCGAGCGCTACAAGGAGCTGTACGAGGCCAGGGTCGCCCAGACCTTCAAGCCGCACCTGGAAGGCAGGGCCGGCTACAACACCCCGTTCCGCACGATCGAGGACGCGATCGCGAACGGGCCGCAGCTCATCGGCTCGCCTCAGCAGATCATCGACAAGGTCCTCGGCTACCACGCGGTGTACCGGCACGACCTGCAGTCGATCACGGTGGACGGCTTCGGCCTGTCCCTCGGCGAACAGCTGGAGACGCTCCAGCGGTTCGCCGAGGAGATCGCCCCGGTCCTCCGGCGCGAGGCGGCCACCACCCTCTGGGAGTGATCCCGGGGCCCCGGGCCCCACGGAGCCCGGGGCCCGGGGCTCAGGCCCCCGCCGGGGCCCCGGCGAAGGGAACCTGGGCGGGCCCGGGCTCGGCCGGGCCTTCCGGGTGGGCCCAGAGTCCGCGGGCCGCGAGCCGGGGCAGGACGCCCTCGCCGAACCGGTACGCCTCCTCCAGGTGCGGGTAGCCGGAGAGGATGAACTCGTCGATGCCGAGACGGTGGTACTCCTCGACACGTTCGGCGATCTCCTCGTGGCTGCCCACGAGGGCGGTGCCCGCGCCACCGCGGACCAGACCGATGCCCGCCCACAGGTTGGGGTGGATCTCCAGGCCGTCGCGACCGCCGCCGTGCAGGGCGAGCATCCGCTTCTGCCCGTCGGACTCACTGCGGGCCAGGCCCTCCTGGACGGAGCGCACCGTGGCGGGGTCGAAGCCCGCCAGAAGGCGGTCCGCCTCGGCCCAGGCCTGCTCGGAGGTGTCCCGGGCGATGACGTGGAGCCGGATCCCGAAGCGCGGGGTGCGCCCCTCCCGCTCCGCGAGCCCCCGTATCCAGGCGATCTTCCCGGCTACCTGGGCGGGCGGTTCGCCCCAGGTGAGGTAGACGTCCGCGTGCCGGGCCGCGACCACGCCGGCGGCGGGCGAGGAGCCGCCGAAGTACACCTCGGGCACCGGGTCGGGGACCCGGGTGAGCCGGGCGTCCTCAACGGTGAGGTGCTCCCCCTTCAGGTCGACCGTCCTGCCGTTCCACAGGTCCCGGACGATCTCCAAAAACTCGCCGGTACGGGCGTAGCGCGCGTCCTTGTCGAGGAAGTCGCCGTAGGCGCGCTGCTCGTGGCTCTCCCCGCCCGTCACCACGTTGAGCAGCAGCCGTCCTCCGGTCTGGCGCTGGTAGGTGGCGGCCATCTGCGCGGCGAGCGTGGGCGAGACGAAGCCGGGCCGGAAGGCGACCAGGAACTTCAGCCGTTCGGTGTGCTGGCTGACCATGGCGGTGGTCAGCCAGGCGTCCTCGCACCAGGCGCCGGTGGGCGTCAGGACCCCCTCGAAGCCGAGGTCCTCGGCGGCGCGCGCGATCTGGGCGAGGTAGCGGACGGTGGGCGGGCGGTCGCCGCCCGCCGCGGTGACGGGGGTGCCGTGGCCGCCTCCGACGACGTGCCGGCTGTCGCCGTTGGTGGGCAGGAACCAGTGGAAGGTGAGAGTCACCGGTGATCTCCGATCGGGGGCGTCACAGCAGGCCGTGGCGGGGTGGACGGGTGCCGTTGAGGGCATGGCGGCCGAGGTGCTGGATCTTCCAGCGGGCGGGGTCGTGGAGCGTGTGGGTGCGGGCGTCACGCCAGTGCCGGTGCAGATTCAGCGAGTCGAGGGCGGAGCGGGTGCCGGCCACCTCGAAGAGGGCTCCCGCCACGTCGACGGCGGCGCCCGCCGCGTACACCTTGGCGGCGGCGACGGCGAGGGACGCCGCCGCGGCGGTCTCGTCGGTCAGGGTGGCCTGGGCGGTGTCCACCGCACGGGCCGCCGTGTCCAGGAGCGCGTCGGCGGCCCGTACCCGGAGGTCGAGTTCGCCGAACCGCTGGATGAGCAGCGGATCCTCGGCCGCCGTGTCGTACCCGCTCTCGAACCAGGGACGGCTCTTCGTCCGGACGAAGTCCGCCGCTTCGGCCAGCGCCCCGGCCGCGATCCCGCTGTCGATCGCGGCGTGCAGCAGCTGCGCGACCGCGCCGTGCAGCTGGGGGCCCTCGAAGGTCAGATGGTGGGCGAACACCCGGTCGGCGGGCACGGGTACCTCCTCCAGCCGCACCGTCCCGCTGGCGGTGGTGCGCTGGCCCATGCCGTCCCAGTCGTCGACGACGGTGACGCCGGGGGTGCCGGCCGGGACGTAGGCGACGTACGGCTTCTCGTCGGCGCCGAGGGCGAGCACGGGGATCCAGTCGGCGAAGAGCGCGCCGGTCGCGTAGTTCTTCACCCCGGTCAGCAGGTACGAGCCGTCGGCTGCGGGCTCCAGCCGGGTGCGGATGTCCTGGACGTGCTTGGTCCCGGCCTCCGACTGGGCGTTGCCGAGCCGCTTGCCGGCCAGCAGTTCGCCGTAGAAGAAGGCCTGTTGCTCCGGTGTGCCCTGCCTGCGGATCACGTTGACGTACGCGAAGTGGCTCTGCGGGATCTGCGCGATGCTGGCGTCCGCCGAGGCCAGCAGCCGGAAGATCCGGGCGAGGGTGACCGCGCCTACGTCCGCGCCGCCGTGAGCCGCCGGGACGGTGACGGCCAGCAGACCCGACGCTGAGAGCTTGTCCAGTTCGGCGCGGGGCAGCAGGCGTCCGGCGTCGCGCCGCGGGGCTCCCGTACGGAATTCCGCGGCCAGTTCGGCGGCCTTCTTCAGTGCCTGGGCGTCGTCGCGGATGATCTCAGCCATGGACGGCCACCGGTGCACGGCTCTCCAGCGCGGTGGCGAACCCGTCGAGGATCGCGCCGAGCGCCTCGGCGTCGGCGGTTTCGACGGTGAGGGTTCCGTCGGCGGACACCGAGATGTGCCGGTCCAGGACGAACCAGCCCTGGGTGATGTGGGTGGCCCCCATCGAGCTGAGCACGGGCCGCAGCGCGTAGTCGATGGCCAGGACGTGCGCGGTGCTGCCGCCGGTGGCCAGCGGCAGGACGGTCTTCCCGGTGAGGGCGTACTGCGGCAGGAGGTCGAGGAGGGACTTGAGCAGGCCGGAGTAGGCCGCCTTGTAGACGGGTGTGCCGATGACGACTCCGTCGGCCGCCGCGAACAGGTCCAGGGCTCCGGCCACGGCCGGATGGCCGAAGTCGGCGCGCAGCAGGGCGTCGGCGGGAAGTGTGCGGACGTCGAACGGAACGACCGTGTGGCCCCGGTCTGCGAGCTGTGTGTCGAGGTGGCGCAGCAGCCGGGCGGTGCGGGAGGTGGCGGAGGGGCTTCCCGAGACGGACAGGACGGTGGCCATGGGCCCTCTATTCGTGGTGGTGGTCGAAAGACACCCGGGGGCCGGCGTGCCCGTGCGGGTACGGGCACGCCGGGGGCGGTCAGGAGTACCAGGTGGGCTCGGGCAGTTCCCCGGTGAGGACGTGCCGGCCGACCTCGCGGCGCTTGTAGGCGACCGGATCGTGCAGGGTGTGGGTGCGGACGTTGCGCCAGAAGCGGTCGAAGCCCTCGGCGGACGCGGTGGCGCGGGCGCCGGTGACCTCGAAGATCTTGCTGGTGACCTCCAGGGCGACGTCGGTGGCGCGGGCCTTGGCTGCGGCTACGCGGACCTCGAACGCGGCACGGGTCTGCTCGGTGACGGCGTCGGGGTCCTCGTGCAGCGCCTGGCCTTCGAGGGCGACGGCGTCGGCCAGGGCCTCGACGGCCCAGAGCTTCGCGGTGAGGTCGCCGTAGATGTCGATGACGTAGGGCTCGTCGACGGCCTTGTCGTAGCCGCCGTGCAGCCAGGAGCGTGACTTGGTGCGGGTGTAGCCGGCCGCGGTCTCCAGGGCTCCGGCGGCGATGCCGAGGTAGAAGCTGACGAAGACCAGCTGGATGACGGGGACGTTGAGGGTGTTGTACGTCCGGGGAAGGAACTCCTTGTCGACGAATCCTGCGGCCGATGACCAGGGGGTGCGTACGCCGTCGAGGGTGACGCCGCCGCTCTCGGTGAGCCGCTGGCCGATGTTGTCCCAGTCGTCGTGGAAGGTCAGTCCCTCGCTGTCGGAGGGGACGATGGCGAAGACGTGCTTGTCGGTGCCTTCCAGAACACCTTCCAGCACGGTGACGTCGGAGACCCGGCTGCCGGTGGAGAAGGTCTTCCGGCCGGTGAAGAGGAGGTCGTCACCGTCCTCGGTGACGGTCACGTCGTTGTCGCGGGGGTTGACCGCGCCGCCGAAGAACCACTGGTTGCGGGCGGCTTGGGCCTCGACGTGCTCCCACTGTTCCCTGGTGCCGACGAGACGGGCGGCCCAGTTCCAGAGGTAGTGGTAGCCGAGGAGCTGGCCGATGGAACCGTCGGCCTTGGAGACCTCGCGCACGACGCGGTAGGCAGTGGTCCAGTCCTGGCCGGCGCCGCCGTGCGTGGCGGGGCCGAGGAGGGTGACGAGGCCTGAGTCCTTGAGGAGCCGGACCTCGGCGTGGGGCGTGGCGCCGGCCTTGTCACGGGCTGCGGCGTCGGTGGCGAGGACGGCGGCGACCTCGGCGGCGCGGGCGGTCCAGCCCTGGGCGTCCTGGGGGGCGGGCCTGGTCTGCCAGTCGGTGGGTGCGACGGTGCTCATCGTGGACCTCTCGTGGTGGGGTGCGGGGTGGTTCAGGAGCGGGCGGGTTCGGGCTGCTGCGCCTCCAGTTCGCGGACGAGGGGCAGCACCTTCCTGCCGAAGTACTCGACCTCTTCGAGGTAGTGCAGGAAGCCCAGGAGGAGGAGGTCGACGCCGAGCCGCTTGTAGGCGACGATCCGCTCGGCGATCTGTTCCGGGGTGCCGATCAGGCCCGTACGGAAGCCGTCGTTGTACTGGACGAGGTCCTCGAAGGAGGAGTCCTGCCACATGCCCCTGCCGTCGGCGGCGGACCGTCCGGCCTGTTTGACCGCGGAGCCGAAGCCCTCGACGGCCTCGGAATCGGCCTTGGCGACGATCTCCCGGAGGGTCTCGCGGGCCTCCGCCTCGGTGTCACGGGCGATGATGAAGCCGTTGAGCCCGAATTTCGGGGCGGTGCGGCCTGCTGCGGCGGCGGACCTGGCCACGTCCTGGATCTGTTCGGTGACGCCGTCGAAGTCCTTGCCGTTGCTGAAGTACCAGTCGGAGACCCGGCCCGCCATGGCCCGGGCGGCCGTGGAGTTGCCGCCCTGGAAGATCTCCGGGTGCGGGCGGTCGGCGGTGTTGAGCGGCTTGGGCTTGAGCGAGAAGTCCCGGATCCGGTAGAAGTCGCCGGCCAGTTCGGCGTGGTCCTCGGTCCAGACGGAGCGCAGGGCCCGGATGAACTCCTCCGAGCGGCGGTAGCGCTCGTCGTGCTCCAGCCAGGGTTCGCCGAGCGCGGTGAACTCGTCCTTGAACCATCCGCTGACGACATTGACCGCGAACCGCCCCTTGGACAGGTGGTCGGCGGTCGCGCCCAGCTTGGCGAGTACGCCCGGGTGCCACAGGCCCGGATGGACGGCGGCGATGACCTTGAGCCGCTCGGTGGCCAGCAGCAGGGCGAGGCTGAAGGAGGTCGACTCGTGCTGGTACTCGGCGCCGTAACTGGCCATGTAACGGACCTGGCTGAGCGCGTAGTCGAAGCCGTTGTTCTCGGCGAGCACGGCGAGCTCACGGTTGTAGTCGTAGCCCCAGTCGGTGCGCTGTTCGATCCGGCTGGTGACCAGGCCGCCGCTGACGTTGGGCACCCAGTACGCGAAGCGCAAGGGGTCGACGGATTGCGAAATGGGCATGAGGACTCCCGGAGTCGGGGGTGAGCGGGCAGGGCTGGGTGGCCGGGCAGTCCTCGGTACAGGTCGGCGCGTTACGGCACGGGGCCGCACGGCACGGCGCGCGGACCGGCACGCGGCGACACGGACGGCCTTGGGCGGCGGGGAGCGGCGCGAGGCGGCGGTGCGGCGCGAAGCGGTACGGGCGTCGGCGAGGAGTGCCGGGTCACCGGCGGGGGGAGATCCCGGAAACGGGCGGGCCCGTCCTGGTCAGAACAGGATGGAGCGGTGCGCGAAGGAGGGGTCCCTCAGACTTCGCGACAACAGAACGCACTGGCGACACGTGCGAGGTCGATATGACGTCGCTGCGTGAAATTCCGTCGGTCCTTCATGGCTCTCACACTAGCCATCTCCGGCGCCGGCAGTCGAGTAGGCAATCACGAGCCGTTGATAGGGTTTCCCTTCAACCGGCCGTGTCGGTGCACTCGTCCCGCTCCCGGAGGTGCGTGGCCATGCGCGTGGAACAGCTCGAGTACATCGAGGCGGTGACACGGCTGGGTTCGCTGCGCCGGGCCGCCGAGGAGCTTCATCTCTCCCAGCCCGCGCTGAGCGAGACCGTGCGCAACCTCGAACGCGAGCTCGGGGTGGATCTCCTGGACCGCAGACGCTCCGGTGCGAAGATCAGCGACGAGGGCCGGGAGCTGCTGCCGCACATCATCGGTGTGATCGACGCGGTCGACCGGCTGCGGAGGGCGGCCGACGACCAGCACCACATCAGCCGGATGATCCGGCTCGGGACGGTCAACGCGGCGACGGTCCCCCTGCTCGTGCCCGCGGTGCGCGAGTTCCGTGCGAGCCATCCCATGACCCAGGTGGAGGTCGTCGGGGCGCAGCAGGCCGAGATCCACCGCTCCCTCCTGGAAGGCGGGTTCGACCTCGGGCTCGTCAACTACCTCCAGGGCGACGACATGCCGCCCGACTTCCACACGACGGAGCTGCTGCGCGGGCGGGCCGTGGTCTGCATGCGCCCCGACAGCCCCCTGGCGGCCAGGGAGACCGTCCGGGTGAGCGATCTCCTGGCGGAGCCCCTCATCGTGATGCGCGCCGGTTACGTCATGCACCGGTTCGTGCACCGGCTGCTCGCAGGACGCTCCCCCGCCTTCTCGTACTCCACGGACGGCGCGGAGATGGGCAAACTGATGGTGGCGGAGGGGCTCGGCGCGACGGTGCTGCCCGACTTCAGCGTCGTGGGCGATCCCTTGGAGCGCAGCGGCACGATCGTGTGCCGGCCGCTCGACGATGTCGGCGCCGCCGTTCTCCTGGTGCTCCAGCGCCGCAGGTCGGGCTCCGTCCCCCGCGCGGCACGTGACCTCCACCGGCTCCTCGTGGAGCGTGCGCGGGGTCTGTGAACGGGCGGGGCACGGCAGCCGCCACGGGCCGCATAATGGGGGCATACATCGGATGTCTTGTGTGCGAGGAGGCCCCTTATGGCCGTCACCGATGAAGCGATCGAGAAGATCAAGGGAATGATCGTCTCAGGCGCCCTGGCCCCGGGCGACCGGCTCCCCAAGGAGAGCGAGCTCGCGGCCGAACTGGGCCTGTCGCGCAACTCGTTGCGCGAGGCGGTGCGCGCGCTGTCACTGATCCGGATCCTCGACGTGCGTCAGGGCGACGGCACCTACGTCACCAGCCTCGACCCGCAACTGCTCCTGGAGGCCCTCAGCTTCGTGGTGGACTTCCACCGCGACGACACGGTGCTGGAGTTCTTCGCGGTACGCCGGATCCTGGAGCCGGCCGCCACGGGGATGGCGGCGTCGCGCATCACGGAGGAACAGCTCGACGCCCTGGACGCCCAGCTGGACGCGCTGGGCCCCGATCCCTCGGTGGAGGCGCTGGTGGCGGGCGATCTGGAGTTCCACCGGAGCATCGTCCAGGCCGGCGGCAACTCCGTGCTGTGCTCCCTGCTGGACGGCCTGTCCGGCCCGACCACCAGGGCCAGGGTGTGGCGCGGGCTGACGCAGGAGGACGCGGTCAGCCGCACCCTGCGCGAGCACCGGGCGATCCTCACCGCACTCCGGGACCGGGACGCCGAGGCGGCCCGGTCCTGGGCGACGGTGCACGTGGCCAGCGTGGAGCAGTGGCTGCGCTCAACCCTGTGAGGGTCAATACACCTAGGCCGGCCTCAGGCGCAGGCCCTGCATCCCGCCGTCGACGGCGAGCGCGGTGCCGGTGACGGACGCGGCCGCCGGGCTCGCCAGGTAGACGACGGCGGCTGCCACCTCGTCGGCGGACACCAGGCGTCCGAGCGGCTGGCGGGCGTCGAGCGCGGCCCGCTCCGCCTCCGGGTCCTCCGCCTGCCCGAGCAGACGGCCGATCCAGGGCGTGTCCGCGGTCCCCGGGTTGACGCAGTTGACCCTGACGCCCTCACGGACGTGGTCGGCCGCCATCGCGAGGGTGAGGGAGAGCACCGCTCCCTTGCTCGCGCTGTAGAGCGCGCGCTGCGGAATGCCCGCGGTCGCGGCGATGGAGCAGGTCTGGGTGATCGACACGGCCCCGGGCCGCTCGGCGGCGGCGCGGCGCAGATGGGGCAGGGCATGGCGGGCGGTGCGGACCATACCGAGCACGTTGATGTCCAGTACGCGGACCCACTCCGTGTCGGGGTTGTCCTCGACGGTGCCGATCGAGCCGATTCCCGCGTTGGACACCACGGTGTGCAGCCCGCCCAGCTCGGCGGCAGCCCGGTCGACCGCGGTCCGTACGGCGCCGTCGTCCGTCACGTCGGCCTCGATGGCGAGCGCCCCCTCGGGTGCCCCCTCGGTGTCGCGGTCCAGGACCGCGACGCGCGCCCCGCGGGCGAGCAGCAGGGTCGCCACGGCGGCCCCGATACCGGATGCGCCGCCCGTCACCAGGGCGGACAGTCCGTCGAAATCCTGCGTACGGGCCATCAGCCGGTCTCCTCGGGGGTGCGGCGGGCCTGCCAGACGGGGCCCTGCGGGTAGCGGTGTGCGGCGATCGAGGCCGGGAGCATCCGGGCGGAGAAGCCCGGTTCGCGCGGGGCGACGTAGTGGCCGTCCGCGA
Source organism: Streptomyces sp. NPDC002793 (assembly GCF_040295485.1). NCBI lineage: Bacteria > Bacillati > Actinomycetota > Actinomycetes > Kitasatosporales > Streptomycetaceae > Streptomyces > Streptomyces sp. NPDC002793. The sequence goes on from NZ_JBEOVL010000039.1 coordinate 9,790, forward strand.
TGACGACCGGGTCGGCGAAGTGCTCGTGGAGGTGGTCGACGTATTCGATGACGCGGTCCTCACGGCTGCCGGAGACCGCGACGTAGTCGAACATCGAGAGGTGCTGGACCAGTTCGCACAGCCCGACGCCCCCCGCGTGGGGGCACACCGGGACGCCGTACTTGGCGGCGAGCAGCAGGACCGCGAGGTTCTCGTTGACGCCGGCGACGCGTGCGGCGTCGATCTGGACGAAGTCGACGGCTTCGGCCTGCAGCAGCTGCTTGAACACGACCCGGTTGGCGATGTGTTCGCCGGTGGCGACCTTGACCGGCTGCCCGGCGCGCACGGCGGCGTGGCCGAGTACGTCGTCGGGGCTGGTCGGTTCCTCGATCCAGTACGGGTCGTACGGGGCGAGCGCGTTCATCCACTCCACCGCCTCGGCCACGTCCCAGCGCTGGTTGGCGTCGACGGCGATCCGGACGCCGGGGCCGACGGCCTCACGCGCGAGCGCGAGCCTCCGGACGTCGTCGTCCAGGTCGGCACCGACCTTCAGCTTGATCTGGGTGAAGCCGTCCGCGACGGCCTCCTCGGCCAGGCGTACGAGCTTGTCGTCGTCGTACCCCAGCCAGCCGGGTGACGTGGTGTACGCGGGATAGCCTTCGGCCAGCAGCCTCCCGGTGCGTTCGGCACGGCCCGGCTCCGCGGCCCGGAGGATGCCGAGCGCCTCCTGCGGGGTGAGGGCGTCCGTGAGGTAGCGGAAATCGACGAGGGAGACGAGCTCCTCCGGGGTCATCTCCGCGAGGAACCGCCAGACGGGCTTCCCTGCCAGTTTCGCCGCGAGGTCCCAGGCGGCGTTGACGACCGCTCCGGCCGCCATGTGCATCACGCCCTTCTCGGGGCCGAGCCAGCGCAGCTGGGAATCGTGCGTGAGCGTCCGGTACAGGGCGGCGAGGTCCGCGGCGGTGCGCGGGACGGGACGCCCGGCCACGTAGGGCCGGAGGTTCTCGATCGCGGCGGCCATGACATCGTTGCCACGGCCGATGGTGAAGCAGAATCCGTGCCCCTCCTCGCCCGCGCCGTCCGTGCGCAGGACGACGTAGGCGGCGGAGTAGTCGGGGTCGGGGTTCATGGCGTCCGAGCCGTCCAGCTGTTCCGAGGTGGGAAACCGGATGTCGTCGACCTCGAAATCCATGACGGTCAGACTCATGTGCGCCCCCAGGGGAATAACATCGGATCTCTCATTGGTCATCCGATGTATAGCCCGCTGCGGGCCTCGCAGTCCAGGGTCCGTCCGAAGTTTGATCAGTTCGACTTCGGGACAGATCGGATGAATCAAGCGGTGGCACGCTTCACCTCCGCACGCAAACGGCCTGGGGCGGAAGGGAACGGAAGCCGTAAGGTTGGTCCGTACACAAGGGAACTTCGGAAGGAGGCCTGGGTGATCGAGCTCGAGGGGGTACCCGAGCTGGTCGACCCGGTCATGGTGGCCGCGTTCGAGGGCTGGAACGACGCCGGTGACGCCGCCTCCACAGCGGTCGCGCATCTGGACCGGGAGTGGAAGGGCGAGGTCTTCGCGGCGCTCGACGCCGAGGACTACTACGACTTCCAGGTCAACCGGCCCACGGTGTGGCTGGACGGCGGCACGCGGAAGATCACCTGGCCCACCACGCGGCTCTCCGTGGTCCGGGTCGGCGGCGAGAAGCCCCGTGACCTGGTGCTGATCCGAGGCATCGAACCCTCCATGCGCTGGCGCTCGTACTGCAACGAGATCTTGGGCTTCGCCCATGAGCTGGGCGTCGAGATGGTCGTCATCCTGGGGGCGCTGCTCGGCGACACCCCGCACACCAGGCCGGTGCCCGTCAGCGGGGTCACCTCGGATCCGGACCTGGCCAGGACCATGGATCTGGAGGAGACCCGGTACGAGGGGCCGACCGGCATCGTGGGCATCCTCCAGGAGGCCTGCACGCATGCGGGCGTGCCCGCCGTGAGCCTCTGGGCAGCGGTGCCTCACTACGTGTCGCAGCCGCCCAACCCGAAGGCGACGCTGGCGCTCCTGAACCGTCTCGAGGATCTGCTCGGGCTGCGGATCCCGCTGGGCGAGCTGCCCGAGGACGCCCGCGCATGGCAGCTCGGGGTCGACCAGCTGGCCGCCGAGGACAGTGAGGTCGCGGAGTACGTGCAGACCCTGGAGGAAGCGCGGGACACCGCCGAGCTGCCCGAGGCGTCCGGCGAGGCCATCGCCCGTGAGTTCGAGCGGTATCTGCGGCGCAGGGACATCGGCGGGCCGGGCCAGGCACCGGGCGGTCACGCCACGGAGAGCGGTGACGTGCCGTATCTGCGGGACACGTCCGGCGGCCGCACGAGACCGCCGAAGCCGCCGCGCCCGGACAAGGGGAAGGGCCCGGAGCCGGGCAAGGGCCGGGCCAAATCCCAGGACGCCGAAGGGGGCCCCGCACCCGAGGATCCGCCGCAGGCCGGGCCGGACGAGGACGCCTCGGACGACTGACTCCCCTCGGCTGACTCCCCTCCGGACGGTGAAACGGCCCCGGACCGCGCGTGACGCGTGGTCCGGGGCCGTTCGTCGGTCCGGGAGTACTACAGGGCGACACCCAGCAGGGCGTCGACGGTCCGTGAGACGAGCCCGGGCGCGCCCTCGTCCGTGCCGCCGTCCGCGCTCTGCGCGGCGGCCCAGCGGTCCACGGCGGCGAGTGCGGCCGGGGAGTCCAGGTCGTCGGCCAGCGCCTCCCGCACCTCCTCGACCAGGGCGTCGGCGGAGAGCCCGTCCGGTCGGGAGACCGCGGCACGCCAGCGGGCGAGTCGCTCGACGGCGTCGTCGAGCACCTGGTCGGTCCACTCCCAGTCGGACCTGTAGTGGTTGGCGAGCAGGGCGAGCCTGATCGCGGCGGGGTCCACGTCGTCCCGGCGCAGTGCCGACACGAAGACGAGGTTGCCCTTGGACTTGGACATCTTCTCGCCGTTCAGGGCGACCATGCCGGCGTGCACGTAGGCACGGGCGAAGGGGTGCTCGCCGGTCAGCACCTGGGCGTGCGAGGCGCCCATCTCGTGGTGCGGGAAGGCGAGGTCGGAGCCACCGCCCTGGACGTCGAAGGTCATGCCCAGGTGGTCCAGCGCGATGGCGACGCACTCGATGTGCCAGCCGGGCCTGCCGCGCCCGAGGGTGCCTCCGTCCCAGCTCGGCTCGCCCTCGCGGGCGGCCATCCAGAGCATCGGGTCGAGGGGGTTCTTCTTGCCGAGGCGCTCCGGGTCCCCGCCACGCTCGGCGGAGAGCAGCCGCATGGCCTCGGCGTCCAGGCCCGAGACCTCGCCGAAGTGCGGGTCGCACTCGACGGAGAAGTACACGTCACCGTCGAGTTCGTAGGCCGCGCCCGCGTCGCGGAGGCGTTCCACGAGCGGGACGATGCCGGGTATCGCCTCGACGGCCCCGATGTAGTGCTTCGGGGGCAGCATGCGCAGGGCGGTCATGTCCTCCCGGAAGAGAGCCGTCTCGCGCTCGGCGAGCTCGGTCCAGTCCTCGCCGTCACGTACGGCCCGCTCCAGCAGCGGATCATCCACGTCGGTCACGTTCTGGACGTAGTGAACCTGCCGCTTGGTGTCGAGCCACACGCGTTGGACGAGGTCGAACGCGTTGTAGGTCGCCGCATGACCCATGTGGGTCGCGTCGTACGGCGTGATGCCGCAGACGTAGATGCGGGCGACGGGACCGGGGTCAAGGGTGATCCGTCCGCCGGTCGCGGTGTCGTGGATCCGAAGGTCGCGGCCCTTGCCAGGCAGGGCGGGGACCTCAGAAGCGGGCCAGGCATGCATGTCATGAGCGTAACCGGACGTTGCTTCCGGATACGAACCGGATGGCTGATCGTGGCCGAAGAGGCGCTCTTGCGCGTCTCCGGCCGGCGTGCATTCCTCGCCGGACAGACTTGATCAGGTCCCCGTCCCGCTACACCGGCGGCCAGGGGATCGGTGGCCAGTCACCGCTCGGCCGAGGATGGCGGCCGGTCTCGCGGAGGCTCTCCACCCGGTCGCGCAGGGCATCCATCTCCGCCGCGGTGATGAGTTCCGCCAACCGGGTGGCGAGCGCCGCTCCCGGTTCCAGCCCGGCGGACAGCCGGTCGAGGACCTCTGCGGCCTCCGCCGTCAGCGGCTCACCGGCCCACCCCCAGAGCAGCGTCCGCAGCTTGTCGTCGGCGTTGAAGGTGACGCCGTGGTCGATGCCGTACAGCCGCCCGCCGGGTGCCGGGAGCAGGTGTCCCCCCTTGCGGTCACCGTTGTTGATCACCGCGTCCAGAACCGCGAGCCTGCGCAGCCGGGGATCGTCGGCGTGCACCAGCAGGGCCGTCTTCCCCTCCCCCACGTCGGCGAGGCCGACGGCCTTCCAGCCGTCCCCCGGCTCGTCGCCCTCGACGAGCGCGAGCAGGGGCGGCAGACCGTCGGCCGACCGGTCACCGTCAGCGGTGTCGTCGGGCTCCGCCTCGATCCACAGCTGGCACATCCCCTCGCCGTAGGGGCCTTCCCGCAGGACCGTGGGCGGTACGAGTCCCCAGCCGGTGGCCTCGGAGATCTCGTACGCCGCGACCTCGCGCCGGGCGAGCGTGCCGTCCGGGAAGTCCCACAGCGGCTGCTCGCCGGCGACCGGCTTGTAGACACAGGGGCGTTCCTCGCCCTCGTGGGCGACCGTGCAGTACAGCACCGCGTTCGACGCGCCCCTGACCTGGCCGAGGACCGTCAGCTCCCCCTCGGCCAGCAGGGTGCGCAGTCCGCCCTCCGTCAGGCCCCGCGACGGTATCCGTTCTGGCGCGGGCATACGTGTCCTTCCGGATCGAGAGGGAGGCTGCACAGCGGGCAGGGCGGCCGGCCCGCGTTCACGACGTCCAGCGCGCGTTTGGCGAACGCCCGTGCCTGAGCACCGCTCAGCCGGACGCGCAGCATCGGCGGACCGTTCTCCTCGTCCTGCAGGAGCTTCTCCTCCGCCTCCGCGAGGTCGTCCTCGGAGTCGGCGTCCAGTTCGACGAGAGCCTGCGCCTCGACGATCATGCGCTGCTCCTCGCCGTCCCAGGCGAGTGCCATCGTCCCGACCCTGAACTCCTCCTCGACGGGGACGTCGAGCGGTGCGGTGTCGGTGACGTCCATGGGTGCCACGGCCGGCACCGGTGAGTTGCCGCCGGTCCGCCGGACCACCTCGTCGAGGAGTTCGTCGATCCGTTCGGCCAGCGCGGAGACCTGGGTCTTCTCCAGGGCCACACTCGTGACCCGTCCCCGCGAGGATGCCTGGAGGAAAAACGTACGGCGGCCAGGCAGCCCGACCGTACCGGCCACGAAACGGTCCGGTGGGTCGTAGAGGAACACCTGACGGGACACGTCCTGTCTCCCTTGAGAATCTGATGGCGGATGGGGCGGGGCCCTGGGGCCCCGCGGGATCTTCCACAGGGCCTCTACGGCGCGTCCACCCTACTGCCCCCGGCGATCACGGTGCCCCAGCGCCGCCCCCGACGGCCGCGTCCGTTGCCGTGTCCGCCGCCGCGTCGGCCCCGACGGCCTGTTCCCGCGGCATCAGGGACGCGAAGTCGCCGGTGTCGCCGAGGCGGAGGAGGAAGGGGCGCAGCCGTGTGTAGCGGATCGCGGTGACCGAGCACGGGTCGGCCTGGACGCGCTGGAAGAGGTCGAGGTGCATGCCGAGCGCGTCGGCGACGAGCGACTTGATGATGTCGCCGTGCGAGCACATCAGATACGTGGCGTCCTCGCCGTGTTCCGCCTCGATGCGGGCGTTCCAGTCCCGCACCGCGTCGACGGCCCGCGCCTGCATGGCCCGCATGGACTCCCCACCGGGGAAGGCGGCGGCCGAGGGGTGCTGCTGGACGACCTTCATCAGCGGTTCGTCGGAGAGCTCGGCGAGCTTGCGCCCCGACCAGTCCCCGTAGTCGCACTCGCTGATCCGGTCCTCGGTGTGCGGGGTGAGGTCCGGGCGGGCGTCGAGCAGCGGCTGGAGCGTCTCGCGGCAGCGCTGCAGCGGGCTGCTGACCACGGCCGCGAGCGGGAGCGCCGCCAGCCGGCCGGGCAGTGCGGCGGCCTGTTCGGCGCCGCGTTCGTCGAGGGAGACACCTGGGGTCCGGCCCGCGAGCACTCCGGAGGTGTTGGCGGTCGAGCGTCCGTGACGTACAAGAAGCAGCGTGGGCATACCTGCCAGCCTAGAGGTGCGTGAACGCGGTGCGGCAGGGAACAATGCGCGGGTGATCGTCGACTGCGGAATTTACCGGGACGGGCGCCGGACCGAGGGTCCCGCCGATTTCTCCGATGCCCTCGACGAGGCACGTGCCGCCGGGGACGCCTTCGTCTGGATCGGGCTGCACGAGCCGACGGAGAAGGAGTTCGACCTGGTCAGCAGCGAGTTCTCGCTGCACCCGCTGGCGGTGGAGGACGCCCTGCAGGCCCATCAGCGGCCGAAGCTGGAGATCTACGACGACTCGCTCTTCGTCGTCATCAAACCGGTGGTCTACGAGCCGGAGAGCGACACCGTGAGCGCCGGCGAGCTGATGCTGTTCATAGGGGATTCCTTCGTGGTGACCGTGCGGCACGGAGAGGGTGCGCCGCTCGCGGCGGTCCGCCGCCGGCTGGAGGCCGAGCCCGAGGTCCTCAGGCACGGGCCCACGTCCGTGCTCTACGCGGTCAGCGACGCCGTGGTGGACCACTACATCGAGGTCGCGGCGGAACTCCAGATCGACCTGGAGGAGCTGGAGGCCGACGTCTTCGCCCCGGCGGGAACCGGGGACTCCAAGAACACGGCCGCGAGCATCTACACCTTCAAGCGTCAGGTGCTCGAATTCCGGCGGGCGACGAATCCGCTGGGCGCGCCGATGGCGAGGCTGTCGAGTGCGGGCGTGCCGTTCGTCGACACGGACTCGCAGCCGTTCTTCCGGGACGTGAACGACCATCTGACACGTGCCGTCGAGCACGTGGAAGGACTCGACCGGCTGCTCTCGGACATCCTGTCCGCGCATCTGGCGCAGGTGGGTGTCCGGCAGAACGACGACATGCGGAAGATCTCGGCGTGGGCCGCGATGGCCGCTGTGCCGACCATGGTCGCGGGGATCTACGGCATGAACTTCACGCACATGCCGGAGCTCGGCTGGGTGTGGACCTACCCGGCGGTCATCGCGCTGATGGGCTTCGCCGTCGTCGGGCTGTACCGCCTGTTCAAGCGCCGCGGCTGGCTGTAGCCGGGGCGGCGGCCCGTCTCAGGCGTATTCGGTCTCGGGTACGGCCGGTGTGCCCAGTGCGTCGCGCAGGGCGGGCTGTTCGAGGCTCACCATGCGCCGCCAGCCCACCAGTCGCTCGTAGGCGTACATCGCGTGGATGCCCGCGGCGAGCACGGCGGCCTTGGCGCGGGGCCAGCGCAGCACGGAGCCCATGTGGTTCATCACGGCGAGGCTGACGTCGCGGTACACGCGGATCTCGGCCCTGGCGCACTCCCGCAGCACGGACTGGATCGTCCGGCCGTGTCCGGCGCGGGCGAAGCGGAGGAGTTCCTCGTGGCAGTAGGCGAGGTGGTGGTCCTCGTCCCGCGAGATCATCTTCACGGCGCGGCCGAGGACGGGATGCTCGGCGAAGTGCTTGAGCAGGAGCCGCATCTGTTCGGAGGCGCGTTGTTCGGTGACCCTGCTGTGGGCCAGGTAGACGATGATGTCCCGTTCGGTGAGGGGTTCCTCCCGGCCGAGCCGGTCGTGGGCCAGGCCGATGCCGTGGCGTTCCAGCAGGAGGGTGTAGTCGGTCTCGTAGGGCACCGCCACCGGCTGGAGTCCGCGCTGCTTCAGCAGCGCGTTGAAGATCCGGCCGTGTTTGTCCTCGTCGGCGCCGTGCCGGGCCACCTTGGGCGCGAGTTCACGTAGCCCCGAGGGGACGAGCGCGGCGATGCGGCCGTTCTCCCAACCGCCCTGGGCCTCCCCGCCCGCGGCGATGGAGCAGAACAGCCGGAACGCCTCGTCGTCGTCGAGGATCTCCTGGAACAGGCCTTTTGCCGAGAGCATCACTGCCACCTTTCGCACCGGTGTCCGCAGAGGCACAGTCAAATTCGGTACGCGTCGGTAGGCAACACGAGCAGGGCGGGGCAGGGCCGATCGGGCGCCTCGCGGCCGCCGGACCTGCCCGGGTCTGCCGGGAGGGGTACCGGGCGTAACCCGGGACCCGTCCCGCCCGTTGTTCCGGGAGACGGCCGTGGCGGGGAGGCCCCCGAGCCCCCACCACGGCCGTGGTGCTGCGCCGGGGACGCTACGCGGCGAGGCCGGAGCGCTCCAGGGCGTCGGTGCCCGCGCGCAGGGCGGCGAGCCGCTCGTCGAGCGTGAAGCCTGCCGGGGCGAGGGTCAGCGTCGTGACACCCGCGGCCGCGTACGCCTGCATCCGGTCGGCGATCCGGTCCACCGGGCCGAGCAGGGTGGTCTGGTCGATGAGCCGGTGCGGTACGGCGGCGGCGGCGCCGGCCTTGTCACCGGCCAGGTACTTGTCCTGGATCTCGGCGGCTTCCTGCTCGTACCCCATGCGCTGGGCGAGCCGGTTGTAGAAGTTCTGCTTGCGGCTGCCCATGCCGCCGACGTAGAGCGCGGTGTACGGGCGGAACATGTCGGCGAGGCCGTTGATGTCGTCGCCGACCGCCAGCGGCAGGGTCGGACAGACGTCGAAGCCCTCCATCGTCTTCCCGGCCTTCTCCCGCCCGGCCCGCAGGTGCTGCACCGCGGTCTCCTCCAGGTGTTCGGCGGACGGGAAGATCAGCAGGGCGCCGTCGGCGATCTCGCCGGTCTGCTCCAGGTTCTTCGGCCCGATCGCGGCGATGTAGAGCGGGATGTGCTCGCGCTGCGGATGGACCGTCAGCTTGATGGGCTTGCCGGGGCCGTCGGGCAGCGGCAGCGTCCAGTGCTCGCCCTCGTAGGACAGCCGCTCCCGGGACATCGCCCTGCGCACGATCTCGACGTACTCGCGCGTGCGGGCCAGCGGCCTGTCGAACTTCACGCCGTACCAGCCCTCGGAGACCTGCGGTCCTGAGACGCCGAGTCCGAGGCGGAAGCGGCCTCCGGAGAGCGAGTCGAGGGTGGCGGCGGTCATGGCCGTCATGGCGGGCTGGCGGGCCGGGATCTGCATGATCGCGGAGCCCACGTCGATGGACTCGGTCCGGGCCGCGACCCAGGCCAGCACCGTCGGCGCGTCGGAGCCGTACGCCTCGGCCGCCCAGCAGACGTCGTAGCCGAGCCGGTCGGCCTCCTGGGCGACGGCGAGGTTGTCGTCGTCCATCCCCGCACCCCAGTAACCGAGATTGATGCCGAGCCGCATACCCACGCTCCTCTACTGATCAGTAACGTTCCTGTCGTGCGGGACTCTAGCGCGGGGCGCCCGAGTCCGGCAGGCTCGCCCGGGGTCCGCGGTCGTCCACAGGCCTCCACCCCGTGGGGGCTCGGCCAGTAACCTCAGCGCCCATGGAGCAGAGGCATCTCGGCCGTACCGGCCTTCGCGTGTCCCGGATCGGGCTGGGCACCCTCACCTGGGGCCGGGACACCGACGAACACAACGCCGCCGACCAGCTCAAGGCCTTCTGGGACGTGGGCGGCACCCTCGTCGACACCGCCGACGTGTACGGCGGCGGGGAGGCCGAACACCTGCTGGGGCGCCTCCTGGGCAACCTGGTGCCGCGCCGGGATCTGGTCGTCGCGACCAAGGCGGGCAGCGTGCCCGATCCCTCTCGCCGCTTCGACGGTTCACGCGGGCATCTGCTGGCCGCTCTCGACGCGTCCCTGCGGCGCCTGGGGACGGACTACGTCGATCTCTGGCAGATCCACGCCTTCGACCATGTGACACCGCTGGAGGAGACGCTTCAGGCGGTGGACCTGGCCGTGTCGTCGGGGCGCGTCAGATATGCCGGAGTGTCCAACTTCAGTGGCTGGCAACTGGCCAAGGCGGCCACGTGGCAGCTCGCCGCGCCCGGCCGGCGCACCCGGCTGGCCAGTACGCAGATGGAGTACTCGCTGCTGCAGCGCGGCATCGAGCGGGAGGTGCTGCCGGCGGCGCTGGACCTCGGGGTGGGGCTGCTGCCGTCGTCGCCGCTCGGCCGCGGGGTGCTGACCGGCAAGTACCGCACCGGCACCCCCTCCGACTCGCGGGCCGCCTCCGAGCACCTGGCTCCGTTCGTCGAGCCGTACCTCGACGAGGCGGCGAGCAGGATCGTGGACGCGGTGGCCACGGCTGCCGACGGCCTCGCCACGACGCCCCTCCACGTCGCGCTCGCCTGGGTCCGGGACCGCCCGGGAGTGGTGGCTCCGGTCATCGGGGCGCGCAACGCGCAGCAGCTGACCGAGGCGTTGTCGGTGGAGGCGCTTAGTCTTCCTGACGAGATCTGCCAGGCGCTCGACGACGTGTCGGCGCCCGTGCACCGCTATCCCGATCAGGACTGGAGCACGCTGTGACTGCGCACCCCCGGGAAGAAGCCCCGGACCCCGCGGCCGAGGACCAGGAGCCCGGCGAGGACGCCGGCGCCCAGGCCGCTGACACGCCCGGCACGCCCGACGAGGGCGCTCCCGGGAGCGCGGAGGGGGCGGGCGACGGCGTGGAGGGCGCGCAGGACCTGGGACAGGCACCCGAGGCCCCCGCGGCGCCCGCGCTGTCGGAGGCCGAGGCCGAGCTGGCCGCACAGCGCGAGTTGCGTGAGCGGATCGAGCAGCGCAAGGCCGAGAAGGAAGGCCCCATCCCGGCCGGTACGAAGCTGAGCGGTCCGGCCGCGGATCTGCTCGCGGCGGTCCGTGCGGTGGAGAGCGGTGAGAGGCCGGGCACCGCCTTCTTCGACTCGCCCGCGTCGCCGCCGGCACCCCGCAGGGCGGCCCCTGCCGCTCCTGCCGCGCCCGACCGCGCCTCACGGCCCTCCGAGCAGCAGGCTCCGCGGGCCGCGTCCCCCGAGGCCGCGGCCACCGTCGCGGCGGTGCTCGCCGAGGGCGGGGCACCCGAGGTCCTGGCACGGCCGGCGGTGACGACGCTCGGCGAGGGCGCCGCCGAGGTCCTCCGGGAGGACCCGTGGCAGCTGCTGGCCCTGCCCGGCGTACGGCCCGAGCAGGCGGACGGCTTCGCGCGTGCGCTGCTGGGCGCGGAGTGCGGCCCCGACGACGAGCGGCGTACGGCGGCCTTGGTGGCCTGGCTGCTGGAGCGGGCCGCTCTGCGGGGGCACACCGCGCAGGACGCCGACGAGGTGCGCACGGCACTGGCCGCCTTCTCGGTGGCCGATCCCGGGGAGGCGGTCCAGCACGCCGTCGCCGAGGGCGTGGTGCTGGTCTTCCAGGACGACGAAGCCGATGCCGGTGCCGACGCCATGGAGCCGGAGCCGGCGGACGGGGCCGACGAGGCGCCCGAGGGCGAGGCGCGGGCCGACGCGGAACCGGCGCGGGTCCTGCTCGGGCTCGACCGGTACGCCCTGGCCGAGGAGGCACTCGCCGACGGTCTGGCCCGGCTGGTCAACTCCTGCGACAGGAGCGCCGACTGGACGGACGCGGCGGCCGCCGCCCCGTCCCCCTCGGCCGGCGAACTGATCCGGGCGGCCTCGACCGCGGGCCTGGTGGCCCACAGCGGCGGCGAGGCCGCCCGCGCCGAACCCGCCGCCCTCCTCGCCGCCGCGCACGGCCTCGGTCTCCGGGCCCTGGGCACCACCCACAGCGCCGACGGCCGGCGCAGGCTGGCGGACGCGGTCGGTGATCCGGGTGCCGCCGTCACGCTCTCCGCCCTGCTCTCCGGCGAGGAGGGGCCCGGCCGGGACGCGGACGGCGCGTTCGCCCTCGACGTGCTGGTGGTGCTGGACGCCCCGCAGCTCGACGTGGAGACGGCCGCGATGCTGGTGGAGTCCCTCGCCGACGGCACACGGCTCGTCCTGAGCGGGGACCCGGGAGTGCTCGGTTCGGCCGGTGCCGGCCGGGTCTTCGCCGATGTGATCGCGGCGCGCTCCTGCCCGCACGTGATCTCGCGCACTCCCGACCCCGGGCCGATCGGCGAGCTGGTCTCCGGCATCGGCATCGGAGAGCTCACCCAGGTCGAGGCGCCGGGCAGGGAAGTGGTGATCGTTCCCGTCCGGGACGCGGGCGAGGCCGTCCACCGCACGGTGCAGCTGGTGGCCGACTCGGTGCCGCGTGCCATCGGCGTACCTTCCACCGACACCCAGGTGATCACGGTCGGGCACGGCGGCTCGGCGGGCACGAAGGCGCTGAACGCGGCGCTCAAGCAGCGGCTCAATCCGGGACCCGGCAGGTTCGGCGGCTTCGACCCCGGCGATCGTGTGGTCCATGTCCCCGCACCCGGCAGGGCGGTGCCCGGCTCGGTCGTGTCGGCCGACGAGGAGGGCCTGCACCTGGACTGTGCGGGCACCCCCGTCGTCGTACCGCAGGACCGGGTGGAGACCTCGGTGCGCCACAGCTGGGCGCTCAGCGCCCACCAGGCGGCCGGGATGCGCTGGCCCGCCGTCGTCGTCGTGCTGCCCGGGGACGCCGCCCAGGCGCTCAGCAGGCCCTGGGTGTACACGGCGTTCAGCCGTGCCGAGCGGCACCTCTCCGTGGTGCACGGCGTGGACCAGGCCCTGCCACGCGCGGTGGCCGAGGTCCCGGCGCAGGAGCGGACGACCCGGCTCCGCCCGCTGCTGGAGGCGCTGCCCGCTCCGGACGCCTCGTAGGCAGTCACCCGAGCACGGAGACGGCCCCGGTGCGGTACCGGGGCCGTCTCCGTGCTCAGGGGGGTCAGGCGCGGCCCGGGGCCGCCCCGTCCGCGTCTTCTTCCGCGTCTTCTTCCGCCTCGTCGGCCATGTCGTCGTCCTCGTCGAAGACCGAGCTGACGTCGAAGCGGCAGACCACCATGGCGGGATCCACCTCGTCGAACGGCGCCCGGAGCCACTCCCCCGGCTCGGGGAGCTCCTCCGCGGCGGAGACCCAGAGGGTGGAGTCCCCCTCCTCCAGGCCGAACTCATGGTGCCGGGAGGCGATTTCATCCGCCTCGTACTCGCCGAACACCACCCCAAGCGCGGCGTGCACACCGGCACCCCCGGTCGGCAGGGCCTCACCCTCGTGCCCCTCCGGATCGAGGTCGGCGAGCCGCTCCGCCTGGGCGAGCAGCCGCGCCGGCTCCGCCACCGCGTAGTCACGCCTGATCAGGACGCTGACGGCGTGCGGTTCCTCCGGACCCGCGTACGGCGGGAGGGAGTCCTCGGCGGAGGGGATCTCGAAGGGGGTGACCTCGTCGTAGCGGTCGTAGAGCAGTTCGTCGTAGACCTCGGCCGCAGCGGCCAGTGCGTTGAACGCGTCGTACACAGCGGGGTCGTCGTCCCCGGTACGGCGTTCGACTGCCTGCAGGTGGCGGTCGAGCGCGGTTTTGACTGCATCGGCGGCGGCGCGTACCTCGGCAGCGGTGGGCTGCGCAGCATCAGACATGGGACAGACGCTATCCGTACCGGGGGCCTGCCCGCACAATAGATGCGATGCCGGAATACGAATTCATCGACGTGTACGTGCCGCGCGGGGTGTCCCGCAAGGAAGCGGCCAGACTGCTGACCGACCATGCCGAGTACGGGCACTGGGAGTTGGACCGGCTTGCGCTGCGCCATGACGGCAGCCGCCGGGTGCGGCTGCGCCGCCGCATCATCCGCCAGCTCCGGCCCACCTGGTAGCAGGGAGCGGGCTCCGCCCATGCGGAACCCGCTCGTCACACCGGATGTCTCCGTACCGCTACGCGGCGCTCCGCGAACGCCGGTACAGGACCGTGCCCGCACCGGCGAGCAGCAGGCCGGCGCCCGCCGGGACGAGCAGGTCGAGCCCGCCGCCACCGGTGTGCGCGAGCTGCTCGCCCGCCACGAGCTGGGTCTCGGGAGCCGGAGGCGCGTCCGGCGTGGCCGGCCGCTCCGGGGTGTGCGGTGTCTGCGGTGTCTGCGGCACGACGGGAGGTGGGGCCGTCTCCGTGTCGTTCTCGCAGTCGTTGCCGAAGACCGGGTTGAGCAGTCCGCCGATGGTCACGCTGTTGCCGCAGAGGTTCACCGGGATCTCGACCGGTGCCTGCACCTGGTTGCCGGAGAGGATCCCCGGGGAACCGGTCGTCTCCGCCTGTGCCGAGGTACCGGACGCACGGTGCCGGCCCGTCCCCGCTCCACTGTCCTGGACGTTCTCGTGACCGGACGCCTGGCTCCCGGAGCCGTGTCCGGAAGCCTGACCTCCGGACCCGTGTCCGGACGAGGATCCGCCGTCCGAGGTGTACGCGTGACCTGGATCCGCAGATCCGTTTCCGCAGTCGTTTCCGCTCGTGGGATTGAGCAGACCGCCGACGTCCACGGAGTTTCCGCACACGTTGACGGGTACATCGATCGGGACCTGGATCGAATTCCCCGAGAGCACTCCCGGTGAATTCGACGCGCCGCTCGCCGCACCCGCGTCGGCGTGCGCGTAACCGCTGCCGAGCGCGAGCACGCCGCCCGCCGCTGCCATGGTGATCAGGCCTTTACGTGTGACCTGTCGCATAGGTTGCTTTCCTGCCTTCTGCCTACCGAAATGTCCCGGGCACAGTCGTGGCCGGGACCGAATGCCCAGCGGCCCCGGAGTGCATGGAGCGCACTCCGGGGCCGACCGGACTCACACCCTCACGGGTTGACGCGCATCGTCACGCGTTGACGCAGGTGTTGCCGAAGGCGGGGTTCAGCAGCCCGATCACGTTGATCGTGTTGCCGCACACGTTCACCGGAACGTGGACCGGCACCTGAACGACGTTGCCCGAGAGCACGCCGGGGCTGCCGATGGCGGCACCCTGGGCACCGGCGTCGGCGGAAGCCATACCCGCACCCGCGAGCACGAGACCACCGGTAGCAGCCGCGATTGCGACGACCTTCTTGATCATTATTCCTCCTGGTTGACAAGTGCGGTCCCAGCCGCGGACCGCATCACATGTAACGAGGAGGGAGTGACGGGGCTACGAGCACGCGGCCCCTTTCACCCTTTCTGATGAGTACGCACAGACAGGCGAATTCTGTCGCGGCGCATCGGGGAATTCAGGAGTGGCCGATGAACCGGTCGAGCACCCGGGCGCCGAACTTCAGGCCGTCCACCGGAACCCTCTCGTCCACACCGTGGAACATGCCGGCGAAGTCCAGCTCCGGCGGGAGCTTCAGCGGGGCGAAGCCGAAGCAGCGGATGCCGAGGTCGTCGAAGGACTTCGCGTCGGTGCCCCCCGAGAGCATGTACGGCACGGCGCGGGCGATCGGGTCCTCGGCCTTGAGCGCGAGCTGGATCGCGTCCACCAGGGAGCCGTCGAAGCCGGTCTCCAGCGCCTTGTCGCCGTGCACGTCCTCGCGCTTCACCCGCGGCCCGAGGATCCGGTCGAGGTCGGCCAGGAACTCCTCCTCGTAACCGGGCAGGAAGCGTCCGTCCACGTGCGCGGTGGCCTGTCCCGGGATCACGTTCACCTTGTACCCGGCGCCGAGCATGGTCGGGGCGGCGGAGTTGCGCAGGGTGGCTCCGACCATCTTGGCGATCCCGCCGAGCTTGGCGAGCGTGGCCTCCATGTCCTCGGGGTCGAGCGGAGTGCCCAGCGCGTCGGACAGCTCGTCCAGGAAGGACCGCACGGTCTTGGTCACCCTGACCGGCCACTTGTGCCGCCCGAGCCGGCCGACGGCCTCGCAGAGCTCGGTGATGGCGTTGTCGTCGTTGGTCATCGAGCCGTGTCCGGCGGTGCCGTCCACGGTGAGCCGCATCCAGTGCATGCCCTTCTGCGCGGTCTCCACGAGGTACAGCCGCAGGTTCTCGTTCACGGTGAACGAGAAGCCGCCGACCTCACCGATCGCCTCGGTGACGCCGTCGAAGAGGTCCCGGTGGTTGTCGACGAGGTGGCGGGCCCCGTACGTGCCGCCGGCCTCCTCGTCGGCGAGGAAAGCCAGCACGATGTCACGCGGGGGCTTACGGCCGCTGCGCATGCGGTCCCGTACGACCGCGAGGGTCATCGCGTCCATGTCCTTCATGTCGACCGCGCCACGGCCCCAGACGCACCCGTCCGCGATCTCCCCGGAGAACGGGTCGTGCGTCCAGTCCGCCGCGTTGGCCGGCACGACGTCGGTGTGGCCGTGGATCAGGAGCGCCGGCCTGGAGGAGTCCTCGCCCTCGATCCGGGCCACGGTCGAGGCACGGCCCTTGTGGGACTCGATGATCTTCGGCTCCAGCCCGACCTCGGCGAGCTTCTCGGCGATGTACTCGGCGGCGGCCCGCTCACCGGGGCCCGAGTGATCGCCGTAATTGCTGGTGTCGATCCGGATCAGGTCACGACAGAGGTCCACGACCTCATTCTCGGCGGTCTCGCCGATGCCGGCCCGGGCCGTGTTGGTCTCGCTCACGCTGCTTCCTTCCACTGTCGCGGTGGTGCTCCCCCTCATCCTCGCGCGCCGGCTCCGCACACCCAAGGCCGCCCGGCCCCCGTCATGCGTCGTTCACACGCCCCGGGCATGCCCGGGGCGTGATCGAGCACCCCCGAAGGTTTGCTATTGTTTTCCACGTCGGAACGGGCAGGGCCCCGGAAGACACACCCGGTCCGGGTGGCGGAATGGCAGACGCGCTAGCTTGAGGTGCTAGTGCCCTTTATCGGGCGTGGGGGTTCAAGTCCCCCCTCGGACACCAGCGAGACGTTCATTGGATCGTCCCGATGTGTTACCGAATCTCCGGAGAGTCGTACGACTCTCCGGAGATTCGTCGTTGTCGGCCTCTCCGGCCCCCGCGGCAAGGAACGAACCCATGCGAAGACGGGCCAGGCCACCCGCCGCCCCGCTCCCCCAGCGGGACGGTGTCGATCCGGTGCGGGTCAGACTCCCCGAGGACCCGGACGGCGCCTGGCCGACCGTCCGGGAGCATCTGCTGGACCGGTTCGCCGGGGCGATCGGCGCCGGGCGCGTGGACGTCATGCTTGCGGAGGGCAGGTTCGTCGGGGAGGACGGCGGTGCGGTGCGTGCGGACGAGCCGTACACGGCCGGGCGCCGTCTCTGGTTCCACCGGGACTTCGCGCCGGAGGAGCCCGTGCCGTACCCGGTGGGCGTGGTCCACCGGGACGAGCGTCTCGTCGTCGCCGACAAGCCGCACTTCCTCGCGACGACCCCGCGCGGCCGGCACATCACGCAGACCGTGGTGGCCCGGCTGCGCAGGGAGCTGGACCTGCCGGAACTGCAGCCCGCCCACCGGCTGGACCGGCTGACGGCGGGCCTGGTGCTCTGCGTCGTACGGCCGGACGACCGGGGCGCCTACCAGACGCTGTTCCGGGACCGGCTGGTGCGCAAGGAGTACGAGGCGGTGGCTCCGTACGATCCGCGGCTCGCGCTTCCCCGTACCGTGCGGAGCCGGATCGTCAAGGAGCGCGGGGTCATCGCGGCGCGCGAGGAGCCGGGGCCTGCGAACAGTGAGAGCCGGGTCGAGCTGCTGGAGCACCGGGGCGCCCTGGGCCGCTACCGTCTGCTGCCGGCGACGGGCCGCACCCATCAGCTGCGGGTGCACATGAACGCGCTGGGGCTGCCGCTGGTGAACGATCCGGTCTATCCGGTGGTGGAGCCCGAGCCGGAGCACGAGGACTACGCGCGCCCGCTGCAACTGCTGGCGAAGACGCTGGAGTTCACCGATCCGGTCACGGGTGAGCCGCACCGCTTCGAGAGCGGGCTGCGGCTCTCCGCGTGGCCGGACCGGTGAGCCCCGCCGCGGTCAGTGCCCGCGGTTGATCCAGTCCTCCAGCTGCGGGGCCTCCGCGCCGATGGTGGTGGAGTCACCGTGTCCGGTCCGGACGGCGGTCTCCGGCGGGAGGGCGAACAGCCGGTCCCTGATCGAGTCGATGATCGTCGGGAAGTGCGAGAAGGACCGCCCGGTGGCGCCGGGCCCGCCCTGGAAGAGCGTGTCGCCGGTGAAGACGGTGTTCAGCCCCGGGGCGTGGAGGCAGACGGCGCCCGGTGCGTGGCCCGGGGTGTGCAGCACCGTGAGGCGCGTCCCGGCGACCTCCAGCTCCTGGCCGTCGGCCAGTTCGGCGTCGGGGGCGCGGTGCGGGTGGGTCTGCTTCCAGAGCGGCAGGTCGTCCGGGTGCAGCAGGATCGGCGCCCCGGTCGCGTCGGCGAGGGCGGGAGCGGCGTCGATGTGGTCGTTGTGCGCGTGGGTGCAGATGATCGCGCGCAGCGTACGGCCGCCGAGCGCCGCTTGGATCGCGGCGGCGTCGTGGGCGGCGTCGATGACGACGGCCTCGGTGTCGTCGCCGACGATCCAGACGTTGTTGTCGACGTCCCACTCCCCGCCGTCGAGGGCGAAGGTGCCGGAGGTGACCAGGTGGTCGATGCGGGCGGCCATCAGAGGATCACCACCGAGCGCAGGACGTCGCCGTCGTGCATCCGGGCGAACGCCTGCTCGATCTCGTCGAGCTGGATCGTCTCGGTGACGAAGGCGCCCAGGTCGAGGCGTCCCTGCTGGTGCAGGTCGATGAGCATCGGGAAGTCACGCGAGGGCAGGCAGTCGCCGTACCAGGAGGACTTGAGCGAACCGCCGCGTCCGAACACGTCGAGGAGCGGGAGTTCGACCTGCATCTCCGGGGTGGGGACGCCGACGAGGACGACGGTTCCGGCGAGGTCCCGGGCGTAGAACGCCTGCTTGTACGTCTCCGGGCGGCCGACCGCCTCGATGACGACGTCGGCGCCGTTGCCGCCGGTCAGTGCGCGGATCGCCTCGACGGGGTCGTCCGAGCGGGAGTTGACGGTGTGGGTGGCGCCCATCTTCTTCGCCGTCTCCAGCTTGCGGTCGTCGATGTCGACCGCGATGATCTTCGCCGCTCCCGCGAGCCTGGCTCCGGCGATCGCCGCGTCGCCGACACCGCCGCAGCCGATGACGGCGACGGAGTCGCCGCGGCCGACCTGGCCGGTGTTGATGGCGGCGCCGATGCCGGCCATGACGCCGCAGCCGAGCAGTCCGGCGACCGCCGGGGAGACCCCGGGGTCGACCTTGGTGCACTGGCCCGCGGCGACGAGGGTCTTCTCCGCGAACGCGCCGATGCCGAGCGCCGGGGAGAGCTCCGTGCCGTCCAGGAGGGTCATCTTCTGCTTCGCGTTGTGGGTGTCGAAGCAGTACCAGGGGCGGCCGCGCAGACAGGCGCGGCACTGGCCGCACACCGCACGCCAGTTGAGGACGACGAAGTCTCCGGGCTCGACGTCGGTGACGCCGTCGCCGACGGACTCCACGACACCCGCGGCCTCGTGGCCGAGCAGGAACGGGAAGTCGTCGTTGATGCCGCCCTGCTTGTAGTGGAGGTCGGTGTGGCAGACGCCGCACGCCTGGATCTTCACGACCGCCTCACCGGGTCCCGGGTCGGGCACGATGATCGTCTCGACCCGTACCGGCTCGTTCTTCCCCGGTGCGATGACACCTTTCACCTGCTGCGCCATACCGTGGTCTCCCATCCCGACTGTCCCGATTTCTGCTGAAGATCGTTCACCGACCACCGTACCGGGGCGGGCCCCCTGCTCAGGGGGCGAGGACGTCCAGTTCGTGGAGCGCGCCGACGGCGATCTCCTTGGTCAGCCGTTCGGCCTCCGCCGAGTCACCCTCCCGTACCGCTTCGGCGAGCCGGACGTGGAGCGTGACGGCGGCCGGGTCCGGGTCCTCGAACATCACCTGGTGGTGGGTACGCCCCGCGAGGACCTCCGCGACGACGTCGCCCAGCCGCGCGAACATCTCGTTGCCGGAGGCGTTGAGCACGATGCGGTGGAAGGCGATGTCGTGCCGGAGGTAGCCCTCCAGCTGCTGGCCGCGCGAGGTCGCGACCATGCCGAGGGCGCATTCGGTGAGGGCGGCGCACTGCTCGGCGCTGGCGTGCCGGGCCGCGAGGCCCGCTGCGACGGGTTCCACGGCGGACCGCAGCACGGTGAGGGAGCGCAGCTGCCGGGGCCGGTCGGATCCGGCGAGGCGCCAGCGGATGACCTGGGGGTCGTATACGTTCCACTCGTCGGTGGGCCGCACGGTCACTCCGACCCTGCGCCGGGACTCGACCAGGTGCATGGATTCCAGGACGCGGATCACTTCGCGTACGACGGTGCGCGACACGTCGAAGCGCTGGGCGAGCTCATCGGTGCGCAGCACCCGGCCGGGCGGGCAGTCACCCGCCGCGATCTCCAGACCCAGGGCGTCCAGCACATGCGTATGGAGCCCCTGGGCAGGTGTGGTCATGCCCACAAGCCTACGGGGCGGCCTGCGGGAACAAAAAGTACGACGTTTATGTCACAGCTACTTGAATAAGTCGTATGTAATGGGTTTCAGTAGCGCGACGGACCGACGTCGACGGACCGAATGTCGATGAAGACAGCGAGGCACCCAATGAGCACCCCCCATGTCGTCGTGGTGATGGGCGTAGCAGGCACCGGCAAGACCACGATCGGTCCTCTGCTCGCCGACGCGCTCGGCGTCCCCTATGCCGAGGGCGACGACTTCCACCCGCCGGCCAACATCGCCAAGATGACCGCCGGCACGCCGCTGGACGACGACGACAGGTGGCCGTGGCTGGACGCGATCGGGAAGTGGGCACACGGCCGGGCGGGGCTCGGCGGCGTGGTCAGCAGCTCGGCGCTCAAGCGCGTCTACCGCGACCGGCTCCGGACCGGGGCCCCTGATGCCGTCTTCCTTCATCTGACCGGAGACCGGGCCCTCATCGAACGCCGCATGGCGGACCGCAAGGGCCACTTCATGCCGACCGCGTTGCTCGACTCCCAGTTCGCCACCCTGCAGCCCCTGCAGGAGGACGAGGCGGGCGTCTCCGTCGACGTGTCCGGCACTCCTGAGGAAATCACCGACCGGGCCGTCGCCGCGCTGCGGCAGCTCGCGAACTAAGGAACACCACCGTGACCAGTCTCAGCGTCGAGATGCTGGCAGCGGATGCCGTCGAACCGATCACTTCGGCCGGCAACGCACAGCTGGGCATCGCAGTCCTGGCGGGTATCGCCGTCATCGTCCTGCTCATCACCAAGTTCAAGATGCACGCGTTCCTCGCGTTGACCATCGGTTCGCTGGCGCTCGGCTCGTTCGCCGGGGCCAACCCGGCGAAGACCATCGCGAGCTTCACCGCGGGCCTCGGTTCCACCGTCGCGGGTGTCGGTGTCCTCATCGCCCTCGGCGCCATCCTGGGCAAGCTGCTCGCCGATTCCGGCGGCGCCGACCAGATCGTCGACACGATCCTCGCGAGGGCGAGCGGCCGGGCCATGCCGTGGGCGATGGTCCTGATCGCCTCGATCATCGGACTTCCGCTGTTCTTCGAGGTCGGAATCGTCCTGATGATTCCGGTGGTGCTGCTGGTCGCCAAGCGCGGCAACTACTCCCTGATGCGGATCGGGATCCCCGCGCTCGCCGGTCTCTCCGTGATGCACGGGCTGATCCCCCCGCACCCCGGTCCGCTGGTCGCGATCGACGCCCTCGGTGCCAACCTGGGTGTCACGCTGGCCCTCGGCGTACTGGTGGCCATCCCCACCGTGATCATCGCGGGTCCGGTCTTCTCCCGCTACGCCGCCCGCTGGGTGGACATCCAGCCGCCGGAGAAGATGATCCCGCAGCGCCCGTCGGAGGAACTGGACCGTCGGCCGAGCTTCGGCGCGACCCTGGCGACGATCCTGCTCCCCGTCGTGCTGATGCTGATCAAGGCACTCGTCGACATCGTGGTGGACGACCCGGAGAACCACGTCCAGCGGGTCACCGACGTCATCGGTTCGCCGCTGATCGCGCTGCTCGCAGCCGTGATCGTCGGCATGTTCACCCTGGGCCGTGCGGCCGGGTTCACCAAGGGCCGTCTCTCCGGCACCGTCGAGAAGTCGCTCGCCCCGATCGCGGGCATCCTCCTGATCGTGGGCGCCGGCGGCGGGTTCAAGCAGACCCTGATCGACGCCGGTGTCGGCCAGATGATCCTGGAGTTCTCCGAGAACTGGTCGATCCCCGCCCTGCTGCTCGGCTGGCTGATCGCCGTCGCGATCCGGCTGGCGACGGGCTCGGCGACCGTGGCCACCATCTCCGCGGCCGGTCTGGTCGCCCCGCTCGCCGCCGACCTGTCGACGTCGCACGTCGCGCTGCTCGTCCTCGCGGTCGGTGCGGGCTCGCTCTTCTTCAGCCATGTCAACGACGCGGGGTTCTGGCTGGTGAAGGAGTACTTCGGCATGGACGTCCCGCAGACGATCAAGACCTGGTCGGTGATGGAGACGATCATCTCCGTCGTCTCGCTGGGCTTCATCATGCTGCTGTCGCTGGTGTTGTAGCGGTCCGGCCGTCCTACTCCTCCGGCTCCCGCCACAGCGGGTGCTCGGAACGGGCCCAGTGGCGCTCGACCGACCCGGTACGCATGCCTCGGCGTGCCTCCGGGTCGGCGAGCGCCTTCGCCATGTGTGCGGCGAGGACGATGCCGATCGCGAGCGCCAGCCAGTCGTGGACGAAGGTCGCCCCCGTGCGCCACACCAGCGGGGCCAGATCGGTGAACCACATCAGCAGCCCGGTGCCCAGCATCACGAGCACGGCGCCCGCGATCCAGGCCGCGTAGAGCTTCTGGCCCGCGTTGAATTTCCCGGCCGGCCGTGATCCGGGCGTGCGGTCGCGGCGCAGGGCGGCCCGCAGCCACTGCCGGTCGTGCGGTCCGAACCGGTTGAGCAGGGAGAGGTCGGCGCGCAGGGCGCGGGAGACCAGCCCGGCCAGCAGCGGCACGGGGACGAGCAGCCCGGACCACTCGTGCACGGTGACCACGAGGCGCCGGCGGCCGACGAGTTCCGCGAGCTGGGGGATGTACAGACAGGCGGCCGTGGCGACACAGAGCAGCGTCAGCCACGCCGTGGTGCGGTGCACCCAGCGCTCCGCGACGGTGAAGCGCCGGAGCCTCGACGAGGGCTCAGACGGTGGGGGCGTCTTCGCGGCCGTTGGACCGGCCGACCCAGGCGTCGACGTCATAGCCGAGCTCCTCCCAGTATCCGGGGCGCACGGAGTCGGTGACGGTGATCCCGGACAGCCATTTCGCCGACTTGTAGAAGTACATCGGTGCCACGTAGAGCCTGACCGGGCCGCCGTGCGAGTGGACCAGCGGCTTGTCCTGCATGCGCAGGGCGACCAGGACATCCGGGCGCCTGGCCTGTCCGATGGTGAGGCTCTCGCTGTAGGCGCCGTCGAAACAGGTGAACCGGATCGTGCTCGCACCGGGCCGTACCCCTGCCGCGTCCAGCAGCGCCGAGAGCCTGACTCCCTCGAACGGGGTCTCGGGCACCCGCCAGCCGGTGACGCACTGGACGTCGCGCACGAGCCGGGTCTGCGGAAGTGCCCTGAGCGAGTCCAGCGTGTACGTCGTCGGGCGGTCGACCATGCCGTCCACGGTGAGCCGGTAGTCGGCGGTGGTCCTCTCGGGCACGGAGGTGACGACCGAGTAGTAGCGGAACCCACCGCCGTTGGGCAGCAGGCCCGTGAGTCCGGTGGGGTCCTTGTCCGCGACCGCGCCCAGCCCGCTCTCCAGCGTGCGCTGCAGCACGGGGGCGGCCGCCACCCCCGCGGCGCCGAGGCCGAGCATGGTGAGCACCAGACGGCGGCCGACGGGTGTGCCGTCGGCAGGAGGATGATTGTTCACCCTCCCAGTCGACCACCCGCGGCCGTCCGCCACCAGGGCCCGCGGGCGGGCGTCACACTTCCGAAAGGAAGCGGGTCAGCGCGGGCCCTGGCCGCTCTCGGCCGCCTTCTCCAGTTGAAAGGCCTCGTTGCCGAGTCCGATCCTCGCGTGGACGTCCGGCCTGGTGCGGCGCAGCAGCGCCCCGTAGGCCAGGCCGCCGACGAGGGCCAGGACGATGACGCCGGGCAGCAGCCAGTTCAGCGTCGAGCCGGGGCCGGAGCCGACCAGGACGTCGAAGTCCCGGACGGTGAACACGGCGATGGCCAGCAGGGCGAGGCCCGCGAGTGCGGAGGCGACGAGCCGGGGCGCCTGGGCGCGGCCGGCACCGCGCCGTACGAAGAACGCGATGACGGCGAAGGACGCGGCCGCCATCAGCACGATGACGCCGAGCGCTCCGACGTTGCCCATCCAGGTGAACAGGTGCAGGACCGGCGCGGTGGGGTCCCCGGCCGGCTTGTCGTCGGTGAGGGCGAAGGCCAGCACGATCACGACGGACACCGCGGACTGGAGCACGGAGCCGGTGGCAGGGGCCCCGCTCGACTTGTTGGTGCGGCCGAAGCCGGCGGGCAGCAGCCCCTCCCGGCCCATGGCGAACGCGTAGCGGGCGACCACGTTGTGGAAGCTGAGCAGCGCGGCGAACATGCCGGTCACGAACAGGACGTGCAGGACGTCGGTGAAGGTGGCGCCGAGCCGCTCCTCGGTGAGGCCGAAGAGCATCCCCGGGCCCTCCTCCAAGGAGGTGTCCGCGATGGAGGAGGGACCCGCGGCGACGGTCAGGGCCCAGGAGCTGACGGCGAGGAACAGGGCTGCGTAGCCGACGGCCAGGAACATCACACGGGACACGACGACCTGTGGCCTGCTGGTCTCCTCGGCGTACACGGGGGCCTGCTCGAAGCCGACGAACGCGGCGATGCAGAAGCAGAGGGCGGTGCCCAGGCCCGCGCCGGTGAGGGTCTCGGGGTCGAACGCGTGCAGGGAGAGTCCCTCGGGGCCGGGATCGCCGACGGCGGCGATGTCGAAGATCACGACGAGGGCGCACTCGATGACGAGCAGTACGCCGAGGACCTTGGCGTTGAGGTCGATCTTCAGCCAGCCCAGTGCGCCGACGACGGCCACGGCCGCGAGGGCGGGTATCCACCACCGGAGCTCGATGTCGAGATAGGTGGCGAAGAGGCCGGAGACCTCGAAGCCGAGGATGCCGTAGATGCCGACCTGCATGGCGCTGTAGGCGACCAGGGCGACGAGCGAGGCGCCCGCGCCGGCCGTGGGACCGAGGCCGCGGGCGATGTACGCGTAGAAGGCGCCTGCGTTGTGGACGTGCCGGCTCATCTCCGCGTAGCCGACGCCGAACAGCATCAGGACGATGCCGAGGATGACGTAGAGCAGGGGCTGCCCGACGATGCCCATCACCCCGAAGACGGTCGGCATCACCCCCGCGACGACCATCAGGGGGGCGCTGGCGGCGAGGACGGACAGGAGTAACCCGGGGGTGCCGAGCCGGTCGGCGCGCAGGGCGCGTTCCTCGCCCTTGTAGGTGTTGATCCCGCCGGTGTCGCCGGTGGTGCCGGTCTCGCTCGTACCTGTTCTGCCCGTCGACATGGCGGGGGTGGTCCCTTCGTCGATATCACTGTGCGTCAGGGGGCGCCGATCGCGCGGGTGCGCGCGGCGAGGAATGCGGGATACGGGTCACGTCCGGCGTACGACCACGGGGCTTCGGTCGCATGGGGTCCGATGCGGTGGAAGATCGCGGCGGCCTCGGCGGGGCGGCCCTCGCAGGTCTTGGCGTGGGCGAGGAAGTTGAGGTCGGCGCGGTGGCGCGGGTGGTCCTCGCGCTCCCACTCGAGCCACCAGTCGAAGGCCGCCTTCATCACCTGTCTGGCCCGGC
Organism: Streptomyces sp. NPDC002793; assembly: GCF_040295485.1. Lineage (NCBI taxonomy): Bacteria > Bacillati > Actinomycetota > Actinomycetes > Kitasatosporales > Streptomycetaceae > Streptomyces > Streptomyces sp. NPDC002793. The sequence continues at coordinate 35,324 of NZ_JBEOVL010000039.1, forward strand.
GTCCCGACCAGTGGCCCGAGGCCGCCGGTTCGTCGGACACGGCACCGGCAGCGGCCAGCACCCTGTAGCGCTCGGCGTGGGCGACCACGGGGAGCACGGCGAGCGGCGAGTCCGCCGGGGCCTGTTCGGCGGCCCACGCGGCGAAGTCGTACACCTCGTGGAGCGGGTCGCTCTCGGGGTGCGCCTCGGCGAGGACGGCCGTCATGAGGTGGTGGGCGTGGTGGTGTTCGGGGTGGCGGGCGCGGATCTCCTCGAAGTGCCGGGCGGCAGCCCCGTGGGTGCCGTGCGTCCGCGCCAGCATCATCAGGCCGAGCCAGGGGGTGGGGTCGGCGGGGTCGCTCTCGACGGCGGCCCGGCAGGCTTCGCGGGCCCGGTCGCCGTCGGCGGCGGTCGCCTCGGGTCGCTGGGCGCGGATCACGGTGGCGCAGGCGAGCAGCGTCCTGGCGTCGGAGCTGTCGGGTTCGGCGAGCAGCCAGTCATCCGCCCAGCCGGTGGCGGACGGGACGGCGGCGAGGGAGAGCACGCGATGGCCCCGGCGGTCCCAGTCCCTCCCGGTCGCGACGAGCAGGGCGCGGGCCCTGGTCCAGCGCCCCTGGATGAACTGTCCGCGTGCGTCGATGAGTTCGCTGTCGTCGAGCGCCGGGTCGAAGGCGTGGTCCGGGCGTCCGCCCTTACGGCGGGCACGGCCCAGGGGCGGCGGAGGCGGAGACATCCGCGGGTTTCCTTTTCGGCTTCGACATGACACCAGCACATTTCGATGCTGTGTGCGAGCAGGCGATCGCGCACAGCAAAGCGGTAGGCAATGCTCTGCGTCAAGGTCGACCCGCCCCCAACCACCTTGATCCACACCGGAGTTGACCGGTTCCGGGGAGTGGACTGAACCATTCACGCAGTTCGCGCGCCGCCTGCGGCACCGACGGGCGAGGAGGGCGTGACACGTGCCACACTGCCGCGATGGAGAACCGTGAAGCGCTCAAACCCCTCGTCCTCGCCTTTCCCGGGCCCCTGCGCGACCGGCTGGTGGCGGCCGTGCTGTCGGGCGAGAAGGTCTCCACCTCCGGGCTGCTCCTGGAGTACGAGATGGAGCGGGAGGAGCTCCCTCCCGTGGGCGAGCGGTCCGCTCTGGTCGACTCCGACGGCCGGGAGGTCGCCGTGGTCGAGCTGACGGAGGTGCGGGTGCTGCCGCTGGGGGCCGTGGATCTGCGGCACGCCCTGGACGAGGGCGAGGGTTACACCTCGGTGGCCCAGTGGCGCGCGGGACACGAGGCGTTCTGGCACGGCGAGGAGATGCGGGAGGCGCTCGGTGACCCGCTGTTCACCGTGGACGACGACACGATGATCGTGGCGGAGCGCTTCCGGGTGGTGGAACGGCTCGTCCCGGCCGCCGCGCACGGTTCGCGGCAGCCGGGACCGCGGGACGGGACCGGTCAGACCGCGGGGAGCGCGTAGAGCCGCTTCCCGTGCATCACGGCCAGCCGCTCGCCCGCCGCCGCCACGTACCAACGCTGGATGTCGCCGGTCCCGTCGTTGTAGGTCCAGCGCAGCTTCCCGGTCGCCGCGTCGAAGGCGTGCACCCCGCCGTCCTTGTCGAATTCGGTGGCGCCGTACAGCACGCCGCCCACCTTGACGAACTGCCACGCCTGCGTCGCCGTGTCCCGCAGGTCCTCGTTGTGCCAGATCTCCTTGCCCGTGGCGGGGTCCACCGCCCACAGGCCGCGCGCACTGTCGGAGGCGTAGAGCACGCCGTCCAGCAGATGCGGGTCGTTGAACCTGCTGAACTCCTCCGTGGTGAGCGACCAGCGCTCCTTGCCCCCGGACAGTTCGAACGCCCGCAGCCGCTGTCCGTCCGCCACGACCACCAGCTCCTCGTGCACGGCGAACCGGCGGTGGTTGGACCGGCCGAGCTTCTTCGTCCAGACCTGCCTACCGGTGGCGGTGTCCCGGACGGTCACGTTCTCGCGGTAGTCCGTGTAGACGAGGTGCTCGCCGACGACCGCGGCGTTGATGCCGTACTCCTCGGTCCCCGCGTCGCGCTGCTCGCGCCAGGCGACCTTGCCCGAGGCGGTGTCGATCGCGGCGATCACGTTGTTCGGCGAGGTGAAGTCCTTCTCCAGGATGCCGGCCAGCACGTAGACCCGGCTCTCGTCGGCCGCCATGGGGCGCGGCTGCTGGTACTCGTCGCCCAGGCGGCTGCGCCAGGTCTCCTTGCCCGTGGCCGGATCCAGCCCCACCACGTCGCCGTCGTACTCCGCACTGGCGAGGTGGAGCGTGCCCCCGCCGAGGACGAGCTGGGCGCCCGGCGTGGTGATGCCGGCGCGTGACCACGTCTCCTTGCCGCTCACCGCGTCCCGTCCCACGAGGGGGTCGCCCGCCACCAGGACCAGGCCGTCGGCCACGGCGAGCGCGCCGCTCCCGGAGAGGCTGGTGTTCGCCGTGTCCGCCTGCCACAGCGGCTCGGGCGCGGTGCCGGGCGGCGGGGTGGTGAAGGCATCGCCGTTCTTCTCCGCGCCCGGCGTGGCGCCGCCGGCCGGAGCGTCCTCCTCGGGACCGCATCCCACGGCCCCGGCCCCGAGCACGGCCAGCCCGAGCCCCGTCCCGGCCAGCCTGAGTATCTGCCTGCGCGACATCGCGTTCCCGCCACGTCCGACCATGTCCGTCCCCCGCTTCGGTTCACCTGGTACGACGTCCCAGGACCCGGGACGTCCTGAGCGCCGCAAGGCTACCGTCGCTTTTCGGCCGCCCCCCGTGACGGCACACAATCGGGACAAGCTCGTGAAGCTCCCGTCACCACCGGGGCCGGACGCCCCGTCAGCCGTCACCGCCGGGGCGTCCGTCAGCCCGTGGCCTCCGCCGCCGCCCGGCCCGCGGTCCGGCCCGAGAAGATGCAGCCGCCGAGGAACGTGCCCTCCAGGGAGCGGTACCCGTGGACCCCGCCGCCGCCGAAGCCCGCCGCCTCCCCCGCCGCGTACACCCCGGGCAGCGGGGCACCGTCCCCGGTCAGGACGCGGGAGGACAGGTCGGTCTCCAGCCCTCCGAGGGACTTACGGGTGAGGATGTTCAGCCGTACGGCGATGAGCGGGCCCGCCGCCGGGTCGAGGATGCGGTGCGGCTTCGCCGTGCGGATCAGCCGGTCGCCCAGATAGGCGCGGGCTCCGTTGATCGCCGTGATCTGGAGGTCCTTGGTGAAGGGATTGGCGACCTCTCGGTCGCGGGCCGTGATCTCGCCGCGCAGGGCTTCCTCGTCGATGAGCCCTTCACCGGTGAGGGCGTTCATTCCCCGTACGAGCGCGCCGAGGTCCTTCTCGACGACGAAGTCCACGCCCTTGTCCATGAACGCCTGCACGGGGCCGGGGACATCGGCGCGCGCCCTGCCGATCACGTCGCGCACCGACTTCCCGGTCAGGTCCGGGTTCTGCTCGGAACCGGAGAGCGCGAACTCCCTGCCGATGATCCTCCGGTCGAGGACGAACCAGGTGTAGCCGTGGCCGGACCGCATGATGTGTTCGAGGGTGCCCAGCGTGTCGAAGCCCGGGAAGAGCGGGACCGGGAGCCGCTTGCCGCGGGCGTCCAGCCAGAGGGAGGACGGGCCGGGCAGGATGCGGATGCCGTGCTTGTCCCAGATCGGACTCCAGTTCTCGATGCCCTCCGTGTAGTGCCACATCCGGTCCTTGTTGATGTGGTGGGCGCCGGCCTTCTCGGCGATGCCCAGCATCAGCCCGTCGACGTGGGCGGGGACACCGGAGAGCATCTTCTCCGGCGGCGTGCCCAGCCTCTCGGGCCACTGCGCGCGCACGAGGTCGTGGTTGCCGCCGATGCCTCCGGAGGTGACGATCACGGCCTGCGCCCTGAGCTCGAAGGTGCCGGTGACCTCACGGCTGCTCGCGGTGCCCCGCTCGGCGCCGCTCTCCGCGAGGATCTCGCCGGTGACCGTGTCGACCGCTCCGGCCGAGCGGCCGAGGCCGGTCACCCGGTGGCGGAAGCGGGGGTGGACGAGACCCTTCGCGACGCCTTCGCGGACCCGCCGCTCGAAGGGGGCGACGACGCCGGGGCCGGTGCCCCAGGTGATGTGGAAGCGGGGGACGGAGTTGCCGTGGCCGTTCGCGTCGTAGCCGCCGCGTTCGGCCCAGCCGACGACGGGGAAGAGCCGCAGCCCCTGGGCGTGCAGCCAGGACCGCTTCTCCCCTGCCGCGAAGTCGACGTACGCCTCGGCCCACCGCCGTGGCCAGTGGTCCTCCGCACGGTCGAAGCCGGCCGTGCCGTACCAGTCCTGGAGGGCCAGGTCGCGGCTGTCCTTGATCCGCAGCCGGCGCTGCTCGGGCGAGTCGACGAGGAAGAGGCCGCCGAAGGACCAGTGCGCCTGGCCACCGATGGACTGCTCGGGTTCCTGGTCGAGCAGGATCACCGAGCGGCCCGCGTCGACGAGCTCGGCGGTGGCCACCAGCCCCGCGAGTCCTGCCCCGATCACGATCACATCAGCGTCGTACGGCATGGGTTCCATCCTTCGGAGCGGTGCGGTGCGGTGCAGCCGGCTGGCGGGGCGGGCGAAGTTACTTGTGGGTCAGATCTTCGGTACGGGCCACGTCCACGTCAACCGTCCTGCCGGTGGCGCCCTCACCGATCCGGCGGGGTCGTCGGGCTATCGTCGGACCGTGTCGGTGCTGGTACTGCTGCTGTCGGTGGGCGCGGCCTGCTGCCTGGGCTTCGGATTCGTCCTCCAGCAGGACGCCGCCCGCCGCGCGCCCCTGAGCGACTTCCTCTCCCCCAGGCTGCTGCTCGACCTCATGCGGGTGCCGAGCTGGCTGGCCGGGCTCGGCCTGATGGTCTGCGGAATGGCCCTCGGCGCCCTGGCGCTCGGCCAGGGCGAGGTGTCGGTCGTGGAGCCTCTCCTGGCGACCAACCTGCTCTTCGCGATGGCACTGTCACGGCACCGCACGGGCCAGCGGCTGGGGAAACAGGGCTGGGGAGGCCTCTGCCTGCTGGCGGGCGGGGTCACCGCGTTCCTGCTGGCCGGCGAGCCCCGCGGCGGCGAGGCGGTCACGGCGTCGCTGCGGCAGTGGCTGGTGATCGGCGTGGTGGCGGGAGTCGCCGTGATCCTGACCGCGAGCGCCAGGCACCCGCGTACGCGTGGGACCCCTGTGCTGCTCGGGCTGGCGGCGGGGCTGCTCTACGGCCTGCAGGACGCCCTGACCAGGGTCAGCGGGGAGCGGCTGGCCGACGACGGCTGGGCGGCGATGCTGACCACCTGGCAGCCGTACGTCGTCCTCGTCCTCGGAGTGACCGGACTGGTCCTGGTCCAGAGCGCGTTCGAGGCCGGGCCGCTGCGGATGTCCCTGCCGGCGCTGACCGCCGCGCAGCCGCTGGCGGGGATCATCTGCGGCATCGGATTCCTCGGCGACCGGGTGCGCACCGACACGGGCGCCCTTGCCTGGCAGGCCGTGGGGCTTGCGGCGATCGTGGCCGGGATCGTGCTCCTGGGGCTGCATCCTGCGATGCCCGAGGGGAAGCGGAGACACGGATCCACCGCGGCGGACCGGCTGATGTTGGATGGGCCCCATGACTCCGGCTGACGAGGTACTGGACATTGTCGACGAGAACGACGAGGTCGTCGGGCAGGCGCCCAGGGGCGAGGCGACGGCGCGCGGCCTGCGCCACCGTTGCGTCTTCGTCGAGGCCCGGGACGCGGCGGGCCGGCTGTTCGTGCACCGCAGGACGGCCACGAAGCTGGTCTTCCCCTCGCACCACGACATGTTCGTCGGCGGTGTCGTCGGCGCGGGCGAGTCGTACGACGAGGCGGCACTGCGGGAGGCCGAGGAGGAGCTGGGGGTCTCCGGGCTCCCCCGCCCCACGCACCTCTTCACGTACCTCTACGAGAGCCCCCGGCACACCTGGTGGTCGTCCGTCTACGAGGTGCGCTGCGAACTTCCGGTCAGGCCGCAGGCCGAGGAGGTCGCCTGGCACACCTTCCTGACCGATGCCGAGCTGGAGGCGCGCCTCGGTGACTGGACGTGGGTGCCCGACGGGCTGGAGACGTACCACCGGCTGCGGGAGTTCCGGGCCGGACGCGGAGCGGGAGCCACCGCGTGAGCGATTTCGTACGGGGACTGCGGCTGTGGTTCGCCCCGGAGCGGATCCGGGAGGAGGGCGACACCCCGGACTACCGCTTCTCCCTCGCCAACGAGCGCACCTTCCTGGCCTGGATCCGGACGGCTCTCGCGCTCGTCGGCGGCGGTTTCGCCGTCGACCAGTTCCTGCCCTCACTGGCCTGGGGCGTCCGCGCCGGCCTGGCGCTCGGGCTGCTGGCGGCCGGGGTGCTCTGCGCGCTGCGGTCCGTCAACCACTGGGTGCGGTGCGAGCGCGCGATGCGGCGGGGGGAGGATCTGCCGGTGTCGCGCTTCCCCGCGCTGCTCGGCCTCGTGGTCGCCGTGGTGGCCCTCGCGATGGTGGTGGTGGTCCTGTTCGGCTGGGAGGGCCGGTGACCACCGAGGGGCGCGATCCCGGTCTCCAGCCCGAGCGGACCCGGCTGGCCTGGCGCCGCACCACTCTGACGTGCACGGTGGTGGCGCTGCTCGCGGTCCGGCAGGCACTGCACGTCGGGGCGACCGGTGCCGGGGTGTTCGCGGTGGCGCTGAGCCTGCTGGCCTGGCTGGGGTTCCTCGGAGTGGCCCACCGCCGGGTGACGGGCATGGGTACCGCGCGGCCCGCCGCGCTGTCGCCCCGCCACGCGCTGACGGCGGCCGCGTGCACGGTCGCGCTCGCGGTGCTCGCCGTCGTGACGCTGTTCTGACCGGGGCCCCGCTCAGCCCTCCCAGTCCACGGTGACGACGATCTTGCCCCGGGTGCGGCCCTCCTCGTTGAGCCGGTAGGCGTCGGCGGCCCGCTCCAGCGGGAAGACCCGGTCGACGTGGACGGCGATGATGCCCTGCTCGGCGAGTTCGGCGAGATGGGCGAGGTCCGCCGCGTCGGGCCGCACGAAGGCGTAGCGCCCGCCGTAGGAGAAGACCTCGGCGTCCGCGATGGACGCGAGCCGGCCGCCGGGCGCGAGGGTCTCGGCGGAGACCCGGAGCGCTTCGCCGCCGACCGTGTCGAACGCCGCGTCGAAGCCTTCGGGGACCAGTTCCCTCAGCCGGGCGGCCAGCCCGTCGCCGTACTCCACGGGTTCCCCGCCCAGCCGGCGTACGTAGTCGTGGTTGTGGGGCCCTGCCGTGCCGACGACCCGGCAGCCCGCGTGCCGGGCGAGCTGGACGGCGAGCGACCCGACGCCGCCGGCGGCCGCGTGGACGAGGACGGTCTCGCCCTCCTGGACCTTCAGGGTGCGGTGCAGCACCTGGTGGGCGGTGAGGCCGCACAGCGGCAGGCCCGCCGCCTCCTCGAAGCCGATGCTCAGCGGCTTGCGCGCGAGGGTGCGCACGGGCGCGGCGACGTACTCGGCGAAGGTGCCGCGCGAGAGGAAGTCCTCGCGTACGTAGCCGATGACCTCGTCCCCCACCGCGAACTCGTCCACGGCCGCGCCCGGCTGGACCACGACACCGGAGACGTCCCAGCCGGGGATGACGGGGAACACCGCTTCCAGCCCCGCCTGGAGATACCCCTCGCGGGCCTTCCAGTCGACGGGGTTCACGGCGGCTGCCCGCACCTTCACCAGGACCGCGTCGGGCCCGACCTTCGGGTCGGGCCGCTCGCCGTACTCCAGTACGTCGGCCGAGCCGTAGCTGCTGTAACTGATCGCCTTCATGTTCCGACGATCGGGGCGGGTGGAGGTGTCCGCAACTCAGGCCGTGACCGCCCGGCACCTGGGATCCGGTGGACCTGTACGCGCTCGGGGCCTCGCCGCCCCGGTGAGATCAGCCCTGCGGCCCTGACCGGGGAGCCGGAGATCACCTCTCCTTTTCCGGGCAGGCACTGGACGACATACCGACTGGTCGGCATCATGGTGCCGACCGTCCAACCGCCCCGGAGGTGCGCCCCATGAGCCCAGTCCACCCGCCAGGTCTCGATCTCGACCGGCTGCGCGGCCATCTCGACCGTGAGCGGCCGGGGCTGGTGAACGGACCGCTCGACGCCCGGGTCGTCGAGGGTGGCCGGTCGAACCTCACCTACGTCGTCACCGACGGCTCCGGGCAGTGGGTCGTGCGCAGGCCTCCGCTGGGCCATGTGCTCGCCACCGCGCACGACATGAAGCGCGAGCACCGGGTGATCAGCGCCCTGCACACCACGGCGGTCCCGGTGCCGGAGACGCTCCTGCTCTGTGAGGACGACGCGGTCGTCGGCTCGCCCTTCTACGTCATGGAGTACGTCGAGGGAACCCCGTACCGCACGGCCGAACAGCTCGCCCCGCTCGGCGCCGACCGCACCCGGGCCGTCGTCCTCGGGCTCGTGGACACACTGGTGGACCTGCACGCCGTGGACCCCGCGGCCGTCGGCCTCGGCGACTTCGGGCGCCCGGACGGCTTCCTGGACCGGCAGCTGCGGCGCTGGGGCAAGCAGCTGGACGCCTCCCGCAACCGCGAGCTCGCCGGCATCGACGAGCTGCACGCCGCGCTCGGCCGACGGCTCCCCACCTCCCCCGCGCCCACCGTCGTGCACGGCGACTACCGCCTGGACAACGTGCTGATCGGCCGGGACGACCGGATCAAGGCCGTGCTGGACTGGGAGATGTCCACCCTCGGCGACCCGCTCACCGACCTCGGTCTGCTGGTGATGTACAGCTCCGACCTGGGCCTGCCCGAGTCACCGGTCTCCACGACGAGCGGCGCCGCGGGCCACCCCACCCCCGCCGAGCTCATCGGGCGCTACGCGGCCCGGTCCGGCCGCGACACCTCCGCCATCTCCTGGTACACGGCCTTCGCGTGGTTCAAGCTCGCCGTGATCCTCGAGGGCATCCACTACCGCTACACCCTGGGCCAGACCGTCGGCGCCGGCTTCGACCGCATCGGCGACCTGGTCCCGGTCTTCATCGCGCACGGCCTCACCACCCTCAAGGAAGGCTGATCACCCCGTGGACTTCGCATTCGACGCCCGTACCGAAGAGCTGCGCACCAGGCTGCTCACGTTCATGGACGAGCACGTGTACCCCGCCGAGGAGGTCGCCGAGGAGCAGCGCGCGCGGCTGGCGTCGCCATGGGACACCCCGCAGATCGTGGAGGACCTGAAGGCGGAGGCGCGCAGGCAGGGCCTGTGGAACGTCTTCCTGCCCGACGCGGAGTACGGTGCCGGACTGACGAACCTCCAGTACGCCCCGCTGGCGGAGATCACCGGCCGCAGCCCGCACCTGGCGCCCACGGCGCTGAACTGCGCGGCCCCGGACACCGGGAACATGGAGGTGCTCTCCCAGTTCGGCTCCGAGGAACAGAGGAAGCGGTGGCTGGAGCCGCTGCTCGCCGGGGAGATCCGATCGGCGTTCGCGATGACGGAGCCCGAGGTGGCCTCGTCCGACGCGACGAACATCGAGACCAGGATCGCGCGCGAGGGCGACCAGTACGTCATCAACGGGCGCAAGTGGTACATCTCCGGGGCGATGAACCCGGACTGCGCGGTCTTCATCGTGATGGGGAAGACGGATCCGGACAACGAGGACATCCGCCGCCAGCAGTCCATGATCCTGGTCCCGCGCGACACCCCGGGCGTGGAGGTGCGCCGGGCGATGCAGGTGTACGGCTACGAGGACCACTCGCACGGCGGCCATGCCGAGGTCGTCTTCACCGACGTGCGCGTGCCCGCATCGAACCTGATCGGCGAGGAGGGCGGCGGCTTCGCCATCGCGCAGGCGCGGCTGGGGCCGGGCCGGATCCACCACTGCATGCGGCTGATCGGGATGGCCGAGCGCGCGATCGAGCTGATGTGCAGGCGGGCCGTGGCCCGCACGGCGTTCGGCAAGCCGCTGGCCCAGCAGGGCGTCGTGCAGAACTGGATCGCGGACGCCCGGGTGACGGTGGAGCAACTGCGGCTGCTGGTGCTGAAGACGGCCTGGCTGATGGACACGGTGGGCAACCGCGGGGCGCACACCGAGATCCAGTCGATCAAGATCGCCACCCCGCGCGCGGTGGTCGACATCCTCGACAAGGCGGTGCAGCTGTACGGCGCCGGCGGTGTCAGCCAGGACTACCCGCTGGCCGAACTCTGGTCGTCGGCACGGACGCTGCGGCTCGCCGACGGACCGGACGAGGTGCACCAGCGGTCGCTGGCGCGGCGCGAGATCAAGAAGTACCTCTGAGTCACCGGTGCGGGGAGGCGCCCGGGTGGCCGCCTCCCCGGTGGGTCAGAAGGTGAGCTGCCAGCTGTCGACGTAGCCCGTGTCCTGCGCGGCGACGTCCTGGACCCGGAGCTTCCAGGTGCCGTTCGCGGCCTCGCCCGAGGCGTTGACGGTGTACGTCGCGCTGACGTCGTCGGCCGAGTCGCCGCTGCTGGAGTTCTTCAGCCGGTACGCGGTGCCGTCCGGGGCGAGCAGGTCGACGACCAGGTCACCGCGGTAGGTGTGCTTGATCTCGACGGCCACCTTCAGTGCCGAAGGGGCGTTGCCCGTACGGCCGGTGACGGCGAGCGGCGAGGTCACGGCGCCCCCGTTGTCGGGCACGGCGACGTCCACGGTGGTGCTGAACACCGTGCCGGCCGGCGGGGTGACCGTGCCCGCCGACAGGGTCCAGACGGCGTGGGCGATCGCGTCGCTGTTGCGGTCCAGGGCCGTGTCGTCGATGTTCGCCGTCGTGTCGCACGAGGAGTGGTAGCAGCGGTCGAAGGACTGACCGGCCGTACCGCCCCACTTCTGGGCCTGGGCACTGGTCTTGGTGTTGCTCGCCCCGGTGAACAGGCCTCCGACGGGCACGCCGGCGCTCTTGAACGGGGCATGGTCGGAGCGGCCGTCACCCTCGGTCTCGATCTCGGTGGGTACCGCCAGCCCCGCGAAGTAGTCCTTGAAGGTCTGCTCGATGACCGGGTCGTCGTCGTAGACGAAGTAACCGGCGTTGGGCGAGCCGATCATGTCGAAGTTCAGGTACCCGGTGAGCTTGGCGCGTTCGGCCGTGGACAGGCTGTTGACGTAGTACTTCGATCCGACGAGCCCCAGTTCCTCGGCGCCCCACCAGGCGAAGCGCAGGTGCTTGTCGGGTGCGAGCTGCGCCCGGGAGACCGCGAGGGCGGTCTCCAGCACGGCGGCCGAGCCGGAGCCGTTGTCGTTGATGCCGGCGCCGGACGCCACCGAGTCGAGATGGGCGCCTGCCATCAGGACCTGACCGGGATCGCCGCCCGGCCAGTCGGCGATCAGGTTGTAGCCGGTTGCTCCACCGGAGGTGAACTGCTGGAGTGCCGTGGTGAATCCGGCGGCGTCGAGCTCGGCCCTCACATGGTCGACGGACGCCTTGTAACCGGGCCTGCCGTGGGCGCGGTTGCCGCCGTTCGCGGTGGCGATCGACTGGAGCTGGGTGAGGTGCGCCTTGACGTTGGCGAGCGGGATGTCGGGGGCCGCGGCGACGGCTACGGGCGCGGCCTGGACGGCCGGTGCGGCGGTGGCCAGCAGGGCCGCGACGGCGAGCGCGGCGGCGGACAGGGTTCCGAGTCGGGCAGGTCTCATCGGGGGCTCCGGATTCCGTTCGGGGACTGACGGAACGTGCGGGGGTCCCCGGGACGTGCACGGCCCGGGGACTGGAGCGGTGGGGCGGGAAGCGGTAGGACCTTGAGCGGTGGGGCTGGAAGCGCGCCCCCGATGCTCGGCGAGATGACCGAGTACCGTCAAGGGTGGGATTCGGACAAGGTCGTCCGTTTATCGGTCACGCCGGACGTGCCACGGGACTGTCAGTGGCGGTCCGTGGCGTGGGAACCATGGGAAATTCCGGAGGAACACTGATGGTCCGGTCCGTGGCCGGCGACCACGGCATACCGCTGGACCGTTTCCCGGCCGAGCCCGCCGTGCGGGGGCCCTGGCCTGGGCGGCGGCGGCCGGCCTGACACCCGACGAGGAACGCGTGCGTCAGGCCCTCACCGGATCGGCGGTCTTCGCCGAGGAGCTCTCGTCGCTGCTGCTCGCCGCCCTGGGCATACCGGACCGGGACTGACCGTCCGAGACGGACCGTCAGGGGCGCAGAGCCCTCAGCAGCAGGTCGGCCAGGTGGTCCGCGACCTCCTGCTGACTGAGCGGGCCGTCCGGGCTGTACCACGTGGACAGGTGGTGGACCGAGCCGAAGTGGTAGTCGACGACCAGGTCGGCGGGGGTGGCCGCGGAGAACACCCCGGCCCGCTGGCCCTCCTCGATCAGGGCACGGAAACGCTCGTGATACCGGCGGCGCTCGATCCGCACCTGCTTGTTCTTCTCCGGGCTCAGGTGGTGCATCGAGCGGAAGAAGATCGAGGCGTCGTCGAGGTTGTCGATGGTGGTGACGACCACGTCCGCCGCCGCGTCACGCAGGCGCCGCTCGATCGGCTCCTCGGCGTCGGCGTAGGCGTCGAGCCGCTCCTGCTGGAGGCGCAGCACCCGGGCGTAGACCTCGTGCAGGAGGTCTTCCTTGGAGCCGAAGTAGTGGTAGAGCGCCCCCTTGGTGACGCCCGCCGCCTCGACGATCTCCTGGACGGAGGTCCGGTCGTAGCCCTGCTCCGCGAAGAGCCGGGTGGCGGCGGCCAGCAGCCTCTGGGGGACGGGCGTACCGTCCCCGTCCGTCGCCTTGGCCATTGCCGCCACCTGCCCTCTCGTACCGCGTGAACTGTTCTAACGGGGGGAACGCAGTTCCCGCCTGAGGATCTTCCCACTCGCCGTCTTCGGGAGCTCCGTCAGGATCTCGACCTCGCGCGGGTACTTGTACGCGGCCAGCCGTTCCTTGCAGTACGCGCTGAGCTCGCCGGGTTCCGTCCCGGCGCCCGGCCGCAGACTGACGTAGGCCCGCACGGTCTCTCCCCGGTAGGCGTCGGGAACGCCCACGACGGCCGCCTCGCGGACCGCCGGGTGGGTGTAGAGGACGTCCTCCACCTCCCGGGGCCAGACCTTGAAGCCGGAGGCATTGATCATGTCCTTCTTGCGGTCCACGACGTAGAGCCAGCCGGCGGTGTCCATGAAGCCGATGTCCCCGGTGCGCAGTTCCCCGTCGGGGAACGCGGCTTCGGTGGCCTCGGGCAGGTTCCAGTAGCCGGAGACGACCTGCGGCCCACGCACGGCGATCTCGCCCTGTTCGCCGAAGGGGACGTCGTCGCCCCTCTCGTCGATGATCCGCACCAGGGTGTCGGGGCCGGGGACTCCGACGGAGAGGGTCCCGGAGACGGGATCGACGGGTGCCTCGTGCTCCGGCGGCACGGCGGCGCAGGGCGCGGTGCACTCGGTGAGTCCGTAGCCGTTGCGGATGTACGGGCCGAAGCCGTCGCGGAACTTCTCGACCAGGGCGGGCGGCAGCGGCGCCCCGCCCGAGGAGATCACCTTGAAGGAGGCGAAGTGCTCCCGGGTGACCCCCGGGTGCGCGGCGAGCGCCATGAAGGCGGTCGACGGGCCCACGGTGTAGGCCGGGCGGTGCTCCGTGAAGGCTTCCAGGACGACGCTCGTCTCGAAGCGGTGGACGAGGACCAGGGTGCCCGCGTTGGCGACGCAGGCGGCGAGCTGGCACACCATGCCAGTGATGTGGAAGAGCGGAGCGAGTGCGAAGTAGGACGCGCCCTCCTCGATGGGGTGGCCGACCCGCTGCCGCTCGGCGTTGATCATGATGTTGCCCTGGGAGTTCATGGCCCCCTTGGGGGTGCCGCTGGTCCCGGAGGTGTAGCTGATGAGGGCGGTGTCGGCGGCGGTGAGCTCCCGGTCCCCGGGGGCTGCGAGGCCACGGCGGGCCACGGCCACCAGGTCGGAGGCCCAGTCGTCAGGTCCTGGCGCGGGGAGCCGCTCGAAGCCGAGCACGCGCGGGTCGTCGGTCGACTGGAGGTCGAGCTCGCAGGCCGTGACGGCGATCCGCACGTCCGGAGCCGCCTCGGCGGTGGCCCGCAGGTACGACTCCCAGGCCCGGTCCGAGCAGATCAGCGCGGTGACGCCGGCGTCGCTCAGTACGTGCCCGACCTCGCCGGACTTGTACATCGGGTTGAGCGGGACGACGGTCGCGCCGGCCTTCCAGGCGCCGAGCAGCGCGAGCACGAAGTGCGGGGTGTTCTGGAGCATGATCGCGACCCGGTCGCCACGCCGTAGCCCCTCGGCCGCGAGGTGCCCCGCCACGGAGTCGGACAGCTCGTCGGTCTCGCGATAGCTGAGGCGCCCGTCGAAGTAGGCGAGCGCGGTGTGGTCCGGGGCCCGTCCGACGGCCGCGCGGAAGGCGTGCACCATGGTTTCGGCCGGGTGCAGGGGCGCGAGCTGGGCCTCGCTGAGCAGGGCGGTCCAGGGCTTGGCCGCGTAGATCGAGTCGGTCATGCGCCGGCTCCCTCCCACTTCTGCTGCAGCTTGTTCATGTTGCCGATCCACTGGTCGGGGTCCTTGGCCCGGGCGCGGTAGTAGCCGGCGACCTCGGGGTGCGGCAGGACGAGGAAGCGGTCCTGCTCCATCGCGTCGAACAGGGCGTCTGCGACGGCCTCGGGCTCGATGGCGGTGGGCGCCAGCACGAGGTCGCCCGCGGAGCCGGCCGCGGTGAGCATGTCCGTACGCACGCCCTGGGGGCAGATGGTGTGGACCTTGACGCCCCGGTGCCGGTAGGTCAGCGAGAGCCACTCGGCGAAGGCGACCGCACCGTGCTTGGTCACGCTGTACGGTGCGGCGCCGATCATCGTCAGCAGCCCCGCCGCGGACGCGGTGGAGACGAAGCGGCCGTTGCCGCGCTCCAGCCACTCCGGCAGGAGCGCCTTGGCCGCGCGGACGTGCGCCATGACGTTGACGTCCCAGGCCCTGGCCCAGACGTCCTCCTCGGCGAAGGCGTCACCTCCCGAGGCGAGGCCGGCGTTGGCGCAGTAGATGTCCACCGTGCCGTCGAGCGCGTCGCGGGCGGCGTCCACGATGCCGGAGGCGTCGCCGGCCACGACGGTGCCGCCGATCTCCTCGGCCAGCGGCTTGATCCGGTCGGCGTCGAGGTCGTTGACGACGACCCGCGCCCCCTCGGCGGCGAACCTCCGGGCGAGAGCGGCCCCGATGCCGCCTCCGGCTCCCGTCACCACTACGCCAGCGCCCTGCACCGTGTCCATCGGTCCCGCCTCTCTCAGCCGTCTTCACGGCAGACTAACCAGTCGGTATGTGATCGGGGAAGGGGTCCGGGGCAGGACTGGGAATCTGCCCGGTCGCGGCCGTTCCGTGCGACCCGCACCCGCGCTAGCGTGCGTGGCCATGACTGTCGGCGCGATCACGGAGGTACCGCAATGACCCTGTCCAGACGTGGTGTGCTGGCCGCCGGCGGTGCGATGGGAGCCCTGGCGGCGACCGCCGCGGGCCCTGGGGCGGCCGCGGCGGCCGGCCGGGGGCCCGGCGGGCGCTCCCGGGTCCGTACCGGTTTCGAGCGGCTGGCTGCCGACGGGTACCGGCTGCTCGCCGGGCAGAGGGTCGGCATCGTCACCAACCCGACCGGGATCACCTCGGACGTCGGGCACATCGTCGACGCGATGCACCCCGACGACCGGGTGAATCTGACAGCCGTCTTCGGCCCTGAGCACGGCTTCCGGGGGACCGCACAGGCGGGCGGCTCGGAAGGCCGGTACGACGACCCGGCGACCGGGCTGCCGGTCCACGACACGTACCTGAAGAGCGGACAGCCGCTGGCCGACGTCTTCACCGCCTCCGGCGTGGACACGGTGGTCTTCGACATCCAGGACGCGGGAGCCCGGTTCTACACCTACATCTGGACCCTGTACGACTGCATGGAGGCGGCGGCGCTCGCGGGCAAGAGGTTCGTCGTCCTGGACAGGCCGAACCCGGTGACCGGACGGGCGGCGCTGGGGCCCGTGCTCGATCCTGCCTTCGCCACGTTCGTGGGGCGCCGGGAGATCGCGCAGGCGCACGGCATGACCGTGGCGGAGCTGGCGCTGCTCTTCAACGCGGAGTTCCTGTCGGCCGGGCCTGTGGACCTGGACGTGGTGAAGATGTCCGGGTGGCGGCGGACGGACTTCTTCGACGGGACGGGCCTGCCGTGGGTGCCGCCGAGCCCCAACATGCCGACACCCGACACGGCGCTGGTCTACCCGGGCACCTGCCTGTTCGAGGGAACGAACCTCTCCGAGGGCCGGGGCACCACCCGCCCCTTCGAGCTGCTGGGGGCGGAGGGGATCGACCACCGGTGGGCGGCTGCTGCGAACGCGCTGGAGCTGCCGGGTGTGGCGTTCCGCGAGGCGTACTTCGCGCCGTCGTTCTCGAAGTTCGAGGGGAAGACGGTGGGCGGCGTACAGGTGCACGTCCAGGACCGGGAGGCCTTCGACCCCGTACGCACCGGGATCGCCCTGCTGGTCACGGCGAAGCGGACGTGGAGCGGATTCGCCTGGCGGGCGGACAACTGGATCGACAAGCTCACGGGCAACACCCGGGTCCGCACGATGATCGACGCCGGGGCGGACACCGACGAGGTGGTGGGCGCCTGGGAGGAGGACCTCGCGGCGTTCCGGCGGGTGCGGCGGGAGTTCCTGCTGTACCGGTGAGTGCCGGGCCGGTGAGCCCGTTCCCCGTCGGCGGGACGGGGAACGGGCTCGGACTCAGCGGTGCGAGGGGAACTCCACGACCAGCTGGTAGGTGGGCCGGTTCTGCCAGTGGATGGACCTGTGCGATATCCCGCCCAGCGGGCGGTGGATGATCGCGTCGGTGCACCACTGCTCACCGGCCCCGCAGCTGTCGTCCCCCGGGTAGACCTCGGCGGCCGGTGTGGCCGCCGCCTCCTTCAGGGTGCTGAGAAGCGCGGCCCGGCAGGCGCTCAGGTCGCCGTTGCCGCAGTACGTCTTCGCCAGCGGCCCCTCGACGGACTGCCCGAGGACCTGGCGCAGGTCCTTGTCGGCGAAGCCCCACCAGCCGTACTGGAAGGCGGAGCCGCTGTGCGCCCCGCTCGGCCCGTGGCTGGCGGCCGGGGACTCGTCGGTGCCCAGGCTCGCGGTGAACGCCGCGTAGAGGTCGTCACCGAGGCCAGGACGGAACTCCGCCTCGATCAGCTTCGGCCACCACGCGTCCATGACGCGTACCGCGTCGGCGTGTGCGTACGTGTGCGATCCGGCGCCGGTCTCCTTGCGCTGGGCCCCGGACGCCCGCCAGGAGTCCAGCCGCTGGACCACCGCGTCGAGTTCCGGGTCGGTGACCGGCTGGGAGCGCAGCACCTTCAGGAGCTCGGGCAGCAGCTGCTCGCCGCGCAGGTCGGTGAGGGCCGCCTCCGCCATGGCGCGGGTGAGGGAGGCGCGGGTCACACCGCCCTCCTCGACCAGTTCGGACACCCGGTCGTCGAGCAGGTCGCCCCGGTGCACGGCGCCGAAGCCGAACGCGGCGGTGGAGTAGTCCTTCGCCTGCCGGTTGTTCCAGGAGATGTAGTAGTCCTGGCCGCTGGAGTGCGGGTGCTCGGCGAACGGGGTGTAGTCCGCCGTGTTGGCCTCCGGGTCGAAGCCCCGCCATTCGTACGCCTTCTCGGCCTTGACGGGCAGCGCGGCGTCCACCCCTGGCGCGCGCACGGGATTCATGCCGCTGTTGTAGTAGGCCGTGGTGCGCGAGTCCGCGTAGAACCAGTTGAAGGCGTAGTCGATGTGGCTCGCGGCCTGCTGGAAGGAGGCGGCGTCCGTCACGTAGGCCGGGTCGTTGAGCAGCTGGAAGCCGACGATCGAGTCGGCCTCGTGCCGGTAGGTGGTGCGCAGCGAGGTGTACGCGACCGGCGTGCCGTCGACCGTGGCGCGGTGGGTGACGAGGCCGTGGTCCGTGCGCCACACCCTCATCCGGTAGGAGCCCTTGGCCGTGGAGTCGGCGACGGTGGGCTTCCAGGAGTTGACGCGCTCCAGCTTCTCCATGGCCGTGCAGGTGCCGTCGTCCTGGTAGTGCGTGGAGTCCTTGGTGGGCGCGGAACCGTCGGGTTCGCAGAGTTCGACGGCGTAGGTGTCGGTGATGTCCTGGGCCGCCGAGGTGGCGCTCCAGGCGTAGTCCTGGCCACGGCCCATCTGGACGTACATGCCGACTCCGGCGAAGGAGACGCCACGGGCGCTGATGCCGGGGCCCTGGAGTTCCTGGAGCATCATCAGCTGCGGTGCGAAGTAGCCGGTCTGAGGGCCCATGACGGCGACCGGGTTGCCGCTCGCGGTGTGCTTGCCGGACACCAGGAGGGCGTTGGACATGCCTCGCCTCTGCGCTCCGTCGCCGGCTCCGGGCAGCGAGCCCTCCGGGATGACTCCGTCGTCGTACATGCCCTGCAGCGGTTCGAGCGCGGCCGGCGCCTTCACCGGTGTCTTCCTGTCCGTGCCCGCCGAGCCCGTCCGGTCGTGGATCAGCGGTTCGGGGGTGACGGAGCCCGCGTCGGGCAGGGCGGTGCCCCGGGCCTTGTCGGGCTTGCCGGCGTACGGGAACGACGTGCCGTCGTGGACGGTGAGCACGGCCTCGGGGTCGTTGCGCTGCCGGAAGGACTCCCAGACCCGGGTGCCCTCCTCGACGCCGTACTTCTGCTGGGCGGCGAGCAGCGAGAGCGCGGCCTGGACCTCGCCGCCGCCTCCCCCGCCGAACTGTCCCCCGACGACCGAGGCGATCGAGATCAGGTCGGTCAGCCCGAACGGCTGGATCTCGCCGACGTTCGTGATGGAGTCGATCTTCCCGGTGAGTACGTACTCGCCCGGGAAGTAGCGGCCGCTCTTCGACTTCACCCGGTAGGCGTTGATCCCGTCGACGTAGGCCTGCGCGTCGGCCATCGCCTGCTCACCGCGCGCGCCCTCGGTGGTCCGGATGCGTTCGACCTGGGCCTCGAGGTCCGCCTCGGTGTACGGGGCCTGTGGCCAGAACTGCTGCTCCAGGCCCTGGTTGGCGAGCGCTCCTCCGGCGAAGGAGGTCAACTGGCCGCGTCCGATGTGGCGGAAGAGGTCCATCAGCCACAGCCGGTCCTGTCCGGCGGCGAAACCGGCGCCGAACTCGGTGCCGTAGCGGGTGGTGCCCTTGATGTGCGGGACACCGCTCTTCTTGTCCCTGGTGATCGTGACGTCCTCGCGGGGCTTCGTCACGGACTCGACCTGGTCGGCCGCGACCCCGAAGGAGGCGTCGTTGAAGAAGTCGGTCAGCTTCTGGTCGGTGAGACCCGTATGGCCCGCGACCAGGCCGTTGTAGCGGTCGAGCTGGTCGTCGCTGTGCGCGGGGTGCGTGCCGAACGCCTTGTTCCCGAGGATCTCGACGAGGGTGGCGTTGCCGTTCTCCCCGGGCGGCAGGATGTCCGCGCACCGGCTGCCGCAGTGGTCGATGACGGCGACGGGTTCCGGCTCCGCCGCTCCGGCGCCGGGGGCGGCGGCGAGCAGGGACGTACCGAGGGCGAGGACGGCCGCGACTGCGGCGGCTCCGAGCGTGCGGGTGCGAGGGGGCATGCGTGCTCCTCCGAGTGGCCGATGCGCCGGAGGTTACTGGCGGTACACCCCACGAGTAAGATGAACACCAGTCACTTTTTCCGAATCACCACACGCCCGGCGCGCGGCCCCACGTGGCCCGTCTCAGCACGTGGACGCATTCACCCTTGGATGGAGCCGAATCGGGCAGTCGTACGTCCATCCCTTGACGCCGAAGTACGAGCGACGGAGGTGGCAGTGCCATATGGCCGGTTTCCGGAGTCTTGCGAGACAGGTCCGCGATCCACGGGGTGATCTGGCTTTGCGGCGGTACTCGCTGCGCAAATGCCTGGAGCGGTTCGCCCCGTACGGTCACCGGGCGACCTGGGATCATCTGTGCGCCCGGCACGGGATCGAGCCCGAGGACAGGGCTCCCGAACCGGTGCGCCTGATCCGCGCACTGGAGGAACTGGAGGAGGCGCGGGCCGTCTGGCTCGCGTACGAGGCGGGCTTCGCCGAGCGGAGGCGCCGCGAGAAGCATGACGGGCTGCGCCGGCCCGGAACATTCGACGACTGGCACCGGTGGACGTGGGGCGGCAACGGGATCGCGCACTGCGAGGATCCCGGGGTCCACCCGCGCGCCCCCCTGGCCGAGGTGCTGGCACGGCTGATCGCGGCCCTCGGAGCCGCACCCGGCTCCACGTGCCCGGTCTGCGCGGGGACCGGCATCGTGTGGCGGCGGGACCCGGACCGGGAACCGTGGGCGGGTCCGGTCTGCACCGGCTGCGGCATCGCGGTCCCCCGGCCCGTCCTGACGGCGGGCGCGCTGGCCAGGGCCAGGGGAGCACGTACGGGAGATCTGACGGCGTCCGCGGCCTGAGGACCGCGGGCAACGGAGCGGCCGGCCGGAGCCGGACGCGCTCAGGAACGGCCGGCCGCGCCCCGCTCGGGCATCAGGCGCGACCCGGTCATCCGGTCACCGAAGACGTCGTCGGGGTTGGAGAGCACACACGTCTCCAGCGACAGGCACCCGCAGCCGATGCAGTCGGTGAGGTGGTCACGCAGCCGCCCCAGCTGCTGGATGCGGTCGTCCAGCTCCGAGCGCCACGCCCGGGAGAGCCGGGCCCAGTCCTCGTGGTTCGGCGTGCGCTCCTCCGGCAGTTCGGCCAGCGCGTCCCGGATCGTGGCGAGCGGGATGCCCACCCGCTGGGCCGCGCGGACGAACGCGACCCGGCGCAGCGCGTCCCTGGTGTAGCGGCGCTGGTTGCCGCTGGTACGGCGGCTGCTGATCAGGCCCTTGGACTCGTAGAAGTGAAGGGCCGACACCGCCGCGCCGCTCCGCGCGGAGAGCTGGCCGACGGTGAGTTCTTGGCATGTCTGCGGGATCTGTGGCACCCCTCCGACCTTAATGGCCGCACCTGGTCCGCTGCGGGCCCTTCGAGAACCCGGCCGGTCCGTCGTTGACAGGGACGCGCGGCCCAACCATGCTGAGCAAGCGCTTAGACAGGGCCCCGGAGGGGCGACCGACGGCCGGAAGGCAGGGACCAGGAACATGGCAGAGCCGAAGATCTTCACGTCCGCACAGGAGCTGGCGGACGGGGTGGGCGAGGAGCTCGGTCACAGCGACTGGCTGGAGATCGACCAGAAGAGGATCGACCAGTTCGCCGAGGCCACGGGCGACCACCAGTGGATCCACGTGGACCCCGAACGCGCCGCGAACGGCCCGTTCGGGACGACGATCGCCCACGGCTATCTCACGCTGTCGCTGCTGCCGGCGCTCGTCCCGCAGATCCTGCGGGTCGAGGGCGTCAAGATGGGCATCAACTACGGGACCAACAAGGTCCGTTTCCCGTCGACCGTCCCGGTGGGCTCGCGGCTGCGCGCCACGGCCGTCGTGAAGAACGTCGAGGAAGCGGGTGGCGGCGTGCAGGTGACCGTCCTCGTCACGGTCGAGCGCGAGGGCGGCGACAAGCCGGCCTGCGTCGCCGAGTCGGTCTCCCGCTACTACTTCTGAGCCGCCCGACGGCTTTCGATCCGCGCGGAGTGCGCCGGGCCCACCGGGGCGCCCGGCGTCACTTCTGCGCGCCCACCATGCGCAGGACGAGGTCCGCGTAGAGGGTGCCGACCTCCTCGGGCGTCCGGCTCCCCTGCGCGTTGAACCAGCGCGCCACGTCGATGCAGAGCGACAGCACGGCGAGCGTGGTGCCCGGGACGTCGGGTACGTCGAACTCGCCCGCCCGGACACCGTCGCCGATGATCCGGCGCACCGCGGCGTCGCTCCTCCTGCGCAGACCGACGATCTCCGCGCGGTGCTCCTCGCCGAGCGCCTCCAGCTCGTACTGCACGACCCGGGCCGTGGTGTGCCGTTCGGCGTGCCAGCTGACGAAGGCCCGGACCGCGTCCGCGAGCCGTTCGGACGCCGTGCCGTCCTGGTCGGCGGCCGTCTCCAGGAGACGCAGGGCGCGGTCGTGACCGATCCTGCTGATCCGGTGGAGCAGCTCTTCCTTGGTCTTGTAGTGGATGTAGAGCGCGGCCGGGCTCATCCCGGCGCGGCCGGCGATGTCACGCGTGGTCGTCGCGTGGTAGCCGCGTTCGGCGAAGGCCTCGACGGCCGCGACGAGAAGCCGCCTCGCCGCCTCGGGCGTGACCTCGCTCCACGGCGCGCCGTCGCCGTCGGTCTCCTCCGCCGTACTCATCGCCACGAGCCCCTTTCCGCTGGCAGGACGAACACCATACCGCGATCCTGAGCAAGCGCTTAGAGCGTACGGGGGCTGAGCCGTCAGAGCTTCTGGAAGGGGTCGTGCTCGGCGAGGATCTTCTCCAGCCGGGCCTGGTCGACCCTGCTGACGATCTGCCCCGCCTCCTGCCGGTCGCGGATGACCTTGGCGAGGGTGAAGCACGAGGTGATCAGGTACAGGACACCGATGGCGAGGAAGGCCCGCACCCAGGCATCGGCGTCGAGGAAGAAGATACCGAGGGCCACCGCGCCCATCGCCACCCCGAAGGAGAGGACGGCCTGTCCGTAGAAGGCGGCGGTGCCCTGCTGCTTGACCGATGTTGCCTCACTCATGTCGCACAGCATGGGACGCGGTGGCGTACGGCGGTATCCGCCGGCGTACTCACCCGGTACTCATGACCGCTGGGCTCAGAACGCGGAGACCCCCGTCAGCGCCCTGCCGATGATCAGCTTCTGGATCTGGCTGGTGCCCTCGTACAGGGTCATCACGCGGGCGTCCCTGACCAGCTTGCCGACGGGGTACTCGTCGATGTAGCCGTAGCCGCCGAACACCTGCAGGGCGTTGTTCGCGGCACGGACCGCGGCCTCGGACGCGAAGAGCTTCGCGGTGGACGCGGCGGTGGCGAAGTCCTGCCCGCGGTCGACGAGGTCCGCGACGCGCCAGGTCAGCATGCGAGCGGCGTCGACGTCCACGGAGATGTCACTGATGAGCTCCTGGACGAGCTGGTAGCCCGCGATGGACTTGCCGAACTGCTCACGCTCACCCGCGTAGCGCACGGCGGCGTCCAGAGCGGCCTGGGCGATGCCGACGCATCCGGCCGCCACCGACATCCGCCCCTTGGCCAGGGCGGACATGGCGACGGAGAAGCCCTTGCCCTCGGGCCCCATGAGGGTGGAGGCGGGCACCCGGACGTCCTCCAGCACCAGTTCGGCCGTGGCCTGGCCGCGCAGGCCGAGCTTGCCGTGGACCGGGCGCCGGGTCAGGCCCTCGGAGTGGGCCGGCACCAGGAAGGCGGAGACACCCCGGTGGCCGGGGGTGTCGTTCGTGCGGGCGAACAGCAGCACGACATCGGCCCAGGTGCCGTTGGTGATGAACATCTTGGAGCCGTTGATGACGTAGTGGTCGCCGTCCCGCACGGCCCGGGTCGTCAGGTTCCCGGCGTCGGAACCGGTGCCGGGCTCAGTGAGACCGAAGCAGCCGACGGCCTCGCCGGCGGTGAGCTCCGGCAGCCACTGCCGCTTCTGCTCCTCGCTGCCCCAGGACGCGATGGTCTTGGCGACCAGGCCGAGCGAGACGGAGACGATGCCGCGCACCGAGGAGTCACCGCGGCCGAGCTCCTCGGTCACCAGGCAGTACGCGAGGTGGTCGCCGCCCGAGCCCCCGTACTCCTCCGGGATCGTCAGCCCGAGGAAGCCGAGGGCCCCCAACTTCTTCACGATCGACTTGTCGACGCTCTCGGCACGGTCCCACTCGACGACGTGCGGGGTGATCTCCCGCACGACGAAGTCCTCGGCGAGCCGCCGGACGGCGGCCTGCTCCTCGCTCAGCTCCAGGTTCATCCCGCGACACCCCACTTTTAATTAGCACTGCTAGTTTTATGTCCGCAGGCCCTACTATGTGCCGCATGGCCCGACCGCGCAAGCCCCTCCTCAGCAGAGACCGCATCATCGAGGCGGCGGGCGCGCTCGTCGACGCCGAAGGGCTGGACGCCGTCTCGACCCGCCGGCTCGCCGCCGAGCTGGGGGTGAGCGGGCCCTCGCTCTACAACCACTTCCGGAACAAGGACGAGATCCTGGACGCGGTCGCCGACGCGGTGTCCGCGCAGGTCGACCTGTCGATGTTCGAGGAGGCCGACCCGCGTGACTGGGCAGCCGCCCTGCACGACTGGGCCGTCTCCTACCGCGCGGCGCTCGCCGCGCACCCGCACATCGTCCCCGTGCTCGCCCAGGGGCCGGGGCGGCGCCCGGCCGGCCTGCGGGTCGCCGACGCGGTCTTCGGCGCCATGGTGCGGGCGGGCTGGCCGCCCGCCCAGGCCACCTACATCGGCGCGCTGATGCGCTACTTCATCACCGGGTCGGCGCTCGGCTCCTTCGCCCGCGGGTTCGTCGACGACGAGACGGCGTACGACCCCGCCGACTACCCCCACCTCGGTCAGGCCCATCTGCTGGCCGAGCACCGCCAGCAGGTCGACGAGGGCGCCTTCGAGACCGGGCTGCGTGCCCTGCTGGACGGCCTCGCGCTCCAGTACGGGCAGCGGGCCGCCGGCCGCACGGTCCGGCCCGCGCCGAACGGTGCCTGACGCATCCTGGACACATGGCCCGATTCCTGCGGCAGGACACCGGTCTCACCCCTCGGCACGGGCAGAGCGGTCCGGGCCACCCCTGCCGGGCTGCGCGCCCTGTCGGAGCATCTGGGGATCGAACCGGCGACGATTGACGTGAACTGACAATTCGGTGGGCCCCGAAGGGTTCCCCGCCTAACGTCGTGGCCATGACGACGACACCGACAGCGCCGCCCACCGCGCCGGCCACCTCCGGACGCGACTGGCGCGCTCCGGCCGCGGCCTGCACCACGGTCCTCCTGTGGGCCTCCGCCTTCGTCTCGATCCGCAGCGCGGGCGAGGCGTACTCACCGGGGGCACTCGCACTGGGCCGGCTCCTCGCGGGCACGCTGACGCTCGGCGCGATCCTGCTCCTGCGCCGCGAGGGGCTGCCGTCGCGGGCGGCGTGGCCGGGCATCATCGGATCCGGGCTGCTCTGGTTCGGGCTGTACATGGTCGTACTCAACTGGGGTGAGCAGCAGGTCGACGCGGGCACGGCGGCCATGATCGTGAACATCGGACCGATCCTGATGGCGCTGCTGGGTGCCCGCCTGCTCGGGGAGACACTGCCGCGCCGGCTTCTGACGGGCATGGCGGTCTCGTTCGCGGGCGCGGTGGTCGTCGGCCTCTCGATGTCCGGCCACGGGAGCGCCTCGGTGCTCGGCGTACTCCTGTGCCTGCTGGCCGCGGTGTCGTACGCGGGCGGGGTGGTCATCCAGAAGCCCGCGCTGCGGCACGGGTCCCCGCTCCAGATCACCACGTTCGGCTGTCTGATCGGCACGGTCGCCTGTCTGCCGTTCACCGGGGTGCTGGTCTCCGAGGCGGCCGACGCCCCCCTGTCAGCCACGCTGAACATGATCTATCTCGGCGTGTTCCCGACCGCGCTGGCCTTCACCACCTGGGCCTACGCCCTGGCCAGGACCACCGCGGGACGGATGGGCGCGACGACGTACGCGGTGCCCGCGCTGGTGGTGCTGATGTCCTGGCTGCTGCTGGACGAGGTGCCCGCGCTGCTCACCGTCGCCGGTGGGCTGCTCTGCCTGGCGGGGGTCGCGGTCTCCCGGACGCGATCACGGCGTGACCGGGCGGACGGGGAGCCGACGGCGGGGCGCTGAGCGCTCCCGGGCCCACGCGGACAGGCCTCCGGAGCCCTCCGGCGACGACCCGCCTCCTGGGTCGCCGCCGGGCGGAGGGCTGAACGGCCATGGTCCCGCGGTCTCCTGCCGGCCGCGGGACTAGGGCCAATACCGGTGACTTTGAGCTGTGTTGGTCGTTGGATGTGTTGTGCCAAGGCCTGGGCAGGTGAAGTCGTCGGGTGAGCGGTTGTCGGACCGGAT
>NZ_JBEOVL010000040.1:0-60619 GCF_040295485.1 Streptomyces sp. NPDC002793
CTGCAGGGGGGACCCTGTGGGAGAGTAGGACGCCGCCGAACAATTATTCCGGGAAAGCCCCGTGCCCTTGTGGCACGGGGCTTTTCTGCGTTCACCGTCAGTCACGGAGCGTGACCGGAGGATTCGGTCCCAAAAAACAAGGCCGGCGATGTCGAGAACGCGTGCCTGGCTACGTCCCCGTGGTGAAGGCGACCACAATGGCGGTCGCACCGCACGGAGGAGAGACACGATGGCCAAGTACCTGCTGCTGAAGCACTACCGGGGCGCCCCGGCCGCGGTCAACGACGTACCCATGGACCGGTGGACGCCCGAGGAGATCTCGGCCCACATGCAGTACATGAACGACTTCGCGGCCCGGCTCGAAGGGACGGGTGAGTTCGTCGACGGCCAGGCGCTCGCCCCGGAGGGGACGTTCGTCCGCTACGACGGTGAGGGCCGCCCTCCGGTCACCGACGGCCCGTTCGCGGAGACCAAGGACCTCATCGCCGGCTGGATGGTGATCGACGTGGACAGTTACGAGCGTGCCGTCGAGCTGGCCGGAGAGCTGTCGGCCGCTCCTGGGGCGGGCGGGCGGCCGATCCACGAGTGGCTGGAGCTGCGTCCGTTCCTCACGGCGCCGCCGACCATCACGGAATGACGTCTCAGGTGAACGAGCCCCTGCTCCGAAGCCTCACACCGAGCGTGCTCGGAATCCTCGTCCGCCGCGGAGCAGACTTCGCGGCGGCCGAGGACGCCGTGCAGGAGGCGCTGGTCGAGGCCGTTCGTGTCTGGCCGGCCGACCCTCCGCAGGACCCGAAGGGCTGGCTGGTCACCGTGGCCTGGCGCAGGTTCCTCGACGCGACCCGGGCGGACACCGCTCGCCGCCGGCGTGAGGACCGGGTCGACGAGGAACCTGCGCCAGGGCCCACGCCCGGGGTGGACGACACACTCCAGCTCTATTTCCTGTGTGCCCACCCGTCGTTGACGCCGTCCTCCGCGGTCGCGCTCACCCTGCGCGCGGTCGGGGGGCTGACCACCCGCCAGATCGCCCAGGCCTACCTGGTGCCCGAGCCGACCATGGCACAGAGGATCAGCCGTGCCAAGCGCACCGTCTCCGCTGTGCGGTTCGACCGGCCCGGCGATGTCGCCACCGTGCTCCGTGTCCTCTACCTGGTCTTCAACGAGGGCTACTCCGGTGACGTCGACCTCGCGGCCGAGGCCATCCGTCTCACCCGGCAGCTCGCGGGCGCGATCGACCATCCCGAGGTGGCGGGCCTGCTCGCCCTCATGCTGCTCCACCACGCGCGGCGTGCGGCCCGGACCGCGCCCGACGGCAGTCTGGTGCCGCTGGCCGCGCAGGACCGGAGCCTGTGGGACACCAGGATGATCGCGGAGGGCGTCGAGATCCTGCAGGCCGCCCTCGCGCGGGACCGGCTGGGCGAGTTCCAGGCCCAGGCCGCCGTCGCGGCGCTCCACGCCGATGCGCGCACCGCCGAGGAGACCGACTGGGTGCAGATCGTCGAGTGGTACGACGAGCTCGTGGCCCTCACCGACAGCCCGGTGGTCCGGCTCAACCGTGCCGTTGCCGTGGGCGAGGCCGACGGACCACGCGCCGGTCTGGCTGCGCTCGGGGAGCTGGACCCCTCGCTGCCCCGCCACACAGCGGCGGCGGCGTATCTGCACGAGCGGGACGGTGACCTGGCCACGGCGGCACGGCTGTACGCCGAAGCGGCGCGGAAGGCGGTCGCCCTGGCGGAACGCGATCATCTGACGCTTCAGGCGGCGCGGCTCCACGCGCGGGAGCGCCACTGAGCGCGGTCAGCGCGGGTTCACCAGGTGGGTGTCGTACGCCAGGATGACGGCCTGGACACGGTCCCTGGAGCCCGTCTTGGCGAGGATGCGGGTGACGTGTGTCTTCACCGTCGACTCGGCGAGGTGGAGGCGCGCGGCGATCTCGGTGTTCGTCCACCCCTGTCCGATGACCGTGAGGATCTCCCTCTCCCGCTCGGTCAGCGAGGCGATGCGCGGGTCGTCCGTACCCCCGGTTCCGCCCGGTGCGGCCGGCAGATGGTGCGCGTAGGCGTCCAGGAGACGGCGGGTGAGGCTGGGGGCGACGACCGCGTCGCCGCTCGCGACCGCGCGGATGCCGGACAGGAGCTCCTCCGGCAGGGCGTCCTTGACGAGGAAGCCGCTCGCGCCGGCCCGCAGGCCGTCGTAGGCGTACTCGTCCATGTCGAAGGTAGTGACGATCAGGACCCGGGTGCGGGCCCCGGACGAGATGATGCGGCGTGTCGCCTCGATGCCGTCGAGCCCCGGCATCCGGATGTCCATCAGGACGACGTCCGGATGGTGGCGGGCGACGAGGTTCACCGCCTCCGTGCCGTTCGCGGCTTCACCGACGACTGTCATGTCGTCCTGGCTCTCCAGCAGCATGCGGAAACCGAAGCGCTGCATCGCCTGGTCGTCGGCTATGAGTACCGTGGTCACGGGGCTGTGTCCTCCTCCGGGGGAAGGCGAAGTCGTGTCTGCCAGCCGCCTGTGGGGAGCCGGCCCGACTCGAGTGTGCCGTTGTGGAGCGCGGCGCGCTCACGCATTCCGCTGATGCCCCGCCCGGTGCCGGGGCCGTCCACCCCCGGTCCGCGCTGCGGTCCGCCCCCGCCCGTGTCCGTGGCCAGCACCTCCAGGCCGGCGGGCGTGTAGGTGAGCGTGACCTCGGCCGTGGGATCGGGCCCCGCGTGTTTCAGGGTGTTCGTGAGGGACTCCTGGACCACCCGGTAGACGACGAGTTGACGGCCGGGTGAGGCGGGTTCGGACGGGGGACTGCCGTGGACCGTCAGCCGGACGGGCAGTCCTGCCTCCCGTACCCCGGTCAGCAGGACATGGAGGTCCGCGAGTGAGGGCTGGGGGGCGAGTTCGGCCTCCGGGGCCGGCTCGCTCAGCACGCCGAGCACGCGCCGCAGCTCCGTCAGGGCCTGCCGGCTCGTGGTGCCGATGGCTTCGAGGGCCTGGGCGGCACGTTCGGGGCTCTTGGCCGCGGCGTACGCTCCACCGTCGGCCAGGCCGGTGATGACGGAGAGGTTGTGGCCGATGATGTCGTGCATCTCCCGCGCGATACGGGCGCGTTCGGCGGCCGCCGCGAGCTGGGACTGCTGGTCACGTTCGCGTTCGAGCCGGTGGGCGCGTTCGACGAGGGCCTCGGTGTACTCACGTCGGGTGCGTACGGCGATGCCGAGCAGGGTCACGAAGGCGAACGCCCAGAGGTAGGAGACGAGTTGCTGGTCCGCTGTGCCGGGTATGAGAAGGGCTCCGGCGGCGGCGGGCAGGCACATCAGCAGGCCTGAGCGGGCCAGGACGCCGAGGGGCAGCCGCAGGGCGATCGTGTAGGCGGGGATCAGCTGGAGCATCGCGGCCTGGACCACTGCGCCCGTCCATATGTTGAGCAGGGAGACGGGCGCCATCAGGACGAGCACGGCCACCGGGCGCTGTCGGCGCCACAGCAGGGGCACCGAGAAACACAGGCTCATCAGCAGGACCAGCTGCTCCGGTGCCTCCCTGTTGCGGGCGACCGTACGCCAGCCGCCGGTGCTGTAGTCGAGCACCGCGACGACGACCCAGAAGGCGGTGACCGCGATGTCCCAGTGCATCGGCTTGCGGCGGTCGAAGGCGCGGAGGCGTTGCAGGAGGTCCTGGATGTAGAGGGTCAGCGGTGCGGTGCCGGGGTTCAGGTGCCCGGGTGGGTGGCTCTTCTCGTCGTGCACCCTGTCCGCGCTCGTTCGGTCCGTCACCGCCGTACCCCCTCCGTCCGTCCCCTCACGCGTCCCGGCGGCGCAGGAGCACCGCACCCGCGGCCACCGATGCGCCCGCCCACAGGCCCAGGGCCAGGAGAGCCGAGCCGGTGCTCGCGGCATCCGGGAGGGGAGTGGCCGAGCCGAGCACCCCGGCGGCCTGGGTCGGGAAGTACTTCAGGGCGCTGTCCACGGCATCGTACGGAAGGACGCCGAGTACCTCGGGCAGGATCAGGACACCGCCGATGTACGCCCCGATGCTGCCGGGTACGGAGCGGAGGGTGGCGCCGAGGCCGAGGGCGATGAGACCGAGCAGCGTGATACCGGCCGCGTTGCCCGCGATCGCCCCGAGGACGCCCGGATCGGTCAGCCCGGTGGCCTGGTCGGTGTCCCGCAGGAAGAGCTGCGCGGCGAGGAAGGTGATCAGCCCGGTGACGGACATCGAGGTGAGGACGGCGACGGTGAACACCGCCGCCTTGGCCCACAGGACGGGAAGCCGGCGCGGTACGACGGTGAGTGAGGCACGGATCATTCCGGTGGAGTACTCGCCGGCTGTGACGAGGATGCCGAGGACCGCGAGGCACATCTGGCCGAGCTGGCTGCCGTAGAGGACGAGGACGACGGGGTCGATGTCGGAGTCGCCGCCGCCCGACGTGTACGTGCCGCCCATGACGAGCCCGATGCCGAGCACCAGTGCCGCCGCCGACAGGAGGGTGATCCAGGTCGAGCGCAGGGACCGGAGTTTGTGCCACTCGGAGCGCAGGACGCGGCGTGGTGTGATGCGGTACGGGGTCGGGGCGGTGGCGGCGGTCATGCGGGGGCTCCCGTCAGGGGTGCGGCGGTCCGGTACTCGACGGAGTCCTGGGTGAGGTCCATGAAGGCCTGTTCCAGGGACACGGTCTGCGGGGTGAGTTCGTGGAGCGGGATGGCGTGCTCGGCGGCGGTGCGGCCGATGTGGGCGGCGTCGGTGCCGTGGACGGTGAGCTCGTGGGCGGTAGCGGTGATCATCCGTACGCCGGGCCCGGTCAGCAGGGCGCGCAGGGCGTCGGCCTGCGGGGTGACGACCTTGACCGAGGCGCCGCTCGCGGTGCGGATCAGCTCGTCCACGGTGGTGTCGGCGAGGAGCCGGCCACGGCCGATGATGACGAGGTGGTCGGCGGTGAGCGCCATTTCGCTCATGAGGTGGGAGGAGACGAGGACGGTCCGGCCCTCTGCCGCCAGGGACGTGAGCAGGGTGCGGATCCAGAGGACGCCTTCGGGGTCCAGTCCGTTGACCGGCTCGTCCAGGATGAGGGTCGCCGGATCGCCGAGGAGCGCGGCGGCGATGCCGAGGCGTTGCCCCATGCCGAGCGAGAAGCCCTTGACCCTCTTGTGGGCGGCTCCGGTGAGTCCGGCCAGGTCCAGGACGTGCTCGACGCGGCTGCGGGGGATGCCGTGGGTGTGGGCGAGCGCCATGAGGTGGTGGAAGGCGGTACGCCCCGGATGGACCGAGCGGGCCTCCAGGAGGGCCCCGACCTCGGTGAGCGGTGCGGGGTGTGTGGTGTAGTCGCGGCCGCCGATGGTGGACCGCCCGCCGGTGGGGGCGTCCAGGCCGAGCAGCATGCGCATGGTGGTCGACTTGCCGGCGCCGTTGGGGCCGAGGAAGCCGGTGACGGTGCCCGGTCGGACGGTGAAGTCGAGGCCGTGGACGACGGTGGTGTCCCCGTACCGTTTGGTGAGGTCCCTGATCATGGTGGTGACGCTACGGAGCGTGCCCCGTGGCGGTCGTCCGACCGAGGGCTGGATGTGCGGGGCGCCGTAGTACCCGGGTACGACGCGGGGCGGGCCTCCGCACCGAACTCGTTTGCCGGGAGGTGGTGGGCGGGGCACGATCGGCGGATGGACTACGTCGTGCGTGCCGTGCGGGCAGAGGAATGGCAGCGGGCCAAGGAGATCCGGCTGGCGTCGCTGCGGGACCCGGCGGCCTCGATCGCCTTCCTGGACACGTACGAGCACGCGGTGAGCCGGCCCGATGTGTTCTGGCAGGAGCGGACGGCGCGTGCCGCCGAGGGGGAGCACAACCGTCAGTTCATCGCCGAGGCGCCCGACGGCGAGTGGGTGGCAACGGCGACGGTCCTCGTCGAACGGCCCGGTTCCGAACCGGGCTTCGGGGAGGCCGCCGAGGTCGATCAGGGCCACCTGGTGGGGGTGTTCGTCCGGCCCGGACACCGGGGGCGCGGGGTGGTGGACGCGCTGTTCCGCGAGGCGCTCGACTGGTCGTGGGCGTTGGCCGGGCCTCCGCTGGAGCGGGTGCGGCTCCACGTCCACGAGGACAACGCGCGGGCCGCTGCCTCCTACCGGCGGATGGGCTTTGCCCCGACCGGGGAGACACTGATGATGGAGGGTGATCCGGCGGCCCTGGAGCTTGAGTTCGAGATCCGCCGGAAGCCACGGCAGGAGTGATCGGAGCGGTCAGCTCGGTCCGGGGGCCGGCAGGCGTTCCCGCCAGCGAGCACGGGCCTGTTCCTCGGAGCGGAGCAGGACCAGGGCGGGCATGCCCAGGCCCTGCCCGGCCGACAGCAGCTCCGGGAGCTGGGGAAGCGGAGCCACGGCCGCGACGTCGTCGAGGACGAGCGTCATTGGTGGGTCGAGCCGACCGTCGGTTGACCGTGCGGCCATGCGGCGGCCGTGCTCGACCACGTGCGAGGCGAGTGCGGTGAGCAGGGGCATCGCACCGGGGTGGTGGCGGGGATCCTCGATGGATTCACCCACCACATAAAGCGTTCCCCCTTCGCCGGCAAAAGAATCCAGCACGAGCGCGTCGGCTCGGTTGGGTGTGCACGCCTCGCGGATGTGGACCGAGGAGAGGGCGGCGAAGGCCCGCACTGTCAGCTCCTGCGCCATGTCGCGGCGTTCGGGGTAGGCGGTGAGCGCGGACTCCAGCAGTCCGGCGAGCCCGGACGCAGCCTTGGGGTGGGTACGGAGCAGGCGTACCGGTTCGTGGCCGCCGGAGCCGGAGGCCCAGCGGTGTACCTGGCGGAAGGGGCGGCCGTCCACGGCGGCCGCGTGCAGCCAGCACTGGAGCAGGGTCTGGGCGGTGTCGGCCACGGCCGCGTCGATCCTGGCCAGGGGGCGGACCGGGGTGAGGAGGGCGGCTGCCCGGGAGGCCGCGGTGGCGGGGTCCTCGCAGCCGGCCGTGGGCGCCCAGTGGAGACGGGCCGGGGTGTCGCAGAGGTGGCCCGGGTCGTAGACGAGGACGGGGCCGAGCTTGCCGCGGGCGTCCTTCGTCTCGTCCCAGACGGTGGGGTCCGAGGTCACGACGAGTGCCGGGCCGTCCGCGTCACGGATGGCCTGGACGGCGGCGGGGCGGCGGGTGGCTGCGGTGCCGTACAGGACGTGAGGGGTACGGGGCGTGGGGACGACCGGCTCCGCCGCGTACGCGGTGAGGGGCGCGGTGGTTTCGACGGGGGCCGGGGCCGCCTCGACGGGCGCCTGGGCCGGAGTGGCCGCGCCGGGCGCGTGGGCCTGCGGGGGAGCCGCCGCCGGGACGTGTGCCGGGGCCGGAGCGGGTGCCGGGGCCGGGACGTGCGCCGCGGCCGGAGCGGGCGTCGGCGCCGGGGGTGCTTCGGTGAGGGCCGCTCTCCTCTGCTTCCGTACCAGCCGCCAGCGCGTCACCACGCCCACCGCGAACACCGTCAGCACCAGCAGCACCATCACCTCACCGATGAACAGGCCCCAGAACAGGCCGTATCCGGAGAGGTCGCCCGGCGGGGTGTCCGGCCAGGCGCCCGGAAGGTTCGTCGGTTCGACGACCAGGGCGCGCAGGGCCAGCGGCGTCCGCGTGAACGTGATGTTGTCCGGCCAGCCCCCGTGGGCGAACAGTCCGGCCAGGCCCGTGGCCGTCCACGCCAGGACCGTCAGCCCGAAGAGGAAGGCCAGCAGGCCGAGCACCAGGCCGTCCGGGATGCCGCCCTGGCCCTCGCCGCCGCGCCCCTGACCGGATGGTGCCTGGCGTGCCATGTCATGCCACCGTTGACTCGGACGACTCGTTCAGCCGTTGCTGGTTCTCGATCCGCGCCGCCCGCTGCTCCGCCTCCAGCTCCGCGGCTCGTACGTCCTCGGGGAGCAGGTCCATCGCGGAACCCTCGGTCATCGCACGGTCGGTGAAGACCAGAGGGCGTTCGGCCTCGGTGATCAGGTGCTTGACGACCTGGACGTTGCCGTTGACGTCCCACACGGCGATACCGGGGGTCAGCGTCGGGATGATCTCGACGGCCCACCTGGGCAGACCGATGACTTTGCCCGTCGCTCTGGCCTCGTCGGCCTTCTGCGCGTAGATCGTGCGGGTGGAGGCCATCTTCAGGATGGCCGCCGCTTCCTTCGCCGCCGCCCCGTCGACGACGTCGCTGAGGTGGTGGACGACCGCGACGAAGGACAGCCCGAGACGTCGGCCGAACTTCAGCAGGCGCTGGAAGAGCTGGGCCACGAAGGGGGAGTTGATGATGTGCCAGGCCTCTTCGACCAGGAAGATGCGTTTCTTCCGGTCGGGCCTGATCCAGGTGTGCTCCAGCCACACGCCGACGATCGCCATGAGGATCGGCATCGCGATGGAGTTCCGGTCGATGTGCGAGAGGTCGAAGACGATCAGCGGGGCGTCGAGGTCGATGCCGATCGTCGTCGGGCCGTCGAACATGCCGCGCAGGTCACCGTCGACGAGCCGGTCCAGGACGAGGGCGACGTCCAGGCCCCAGGCGCGTACGTCGTCTATGTCGACGTTCATCGCTTCGGCGGACTCGGGCTTCGGGTGGCGCAGTTGCTCCACGATGTCCATCAGGACCGGCTGGCGGTCGAGGATGGTGTCGTTGACGTACGCGTGGGCGACCTTGAGCGCGAAGCCGGACCGTTCGTCGAGGCCATGACCCATGGCGACCTCGATGATCGTACGGAGCAGGGCGAGCTGCCCGGTCGTGGTGATCGACGGGTCGAGGGGATTCAGCCGGATCCCGTCGTTCAGTGCGGCGGTCGGGTCGAGCCGG
Source organism: Streptomyces sp. NPDC002793 (assembly GCF_040295485.1). NCBI lineage: Bacteria > Bacillati > Actinomycetota > Actinomycetes > Kitasatosporales > Streptomycetaceae > Streptomyces > Streptomyces sp. NPDC002793. The sequence continues at coordinate 8,780 of NZ_JBEOVL010000040.1, forward strand.
ATGGGAGTGATGCCCAGTTCCTGCGCGATGAGGTTCCACTCGCCGACGCCGTCCTCGCCCTGGGCGTCCAGGACGACGACCTGCCGGTCACGGAAGCGGAGCTGGCGGAGCACGTACGTCTTCTCCAGCGCCGACTTGCCGTTGCCGGACTCACCGAGGACCAGCCAGTGAGGGGCGGGGAGCTGCTGGCCGTACAGCTGGAACGGGTCGTAGATGTAGCCCTTGCCCGAATACACCTCACGCCCGATGATCACGCCGGAGTCGCCGAGGCCGGGCGCGGCGGTCGGCAGATAGACGGCCTGGGCCTGGCCCGTCGACGTACGCACCGGGAGCCGGGTCGTCTCCACGTTTCCGAAGAGGAAGGCGGTGAAGGCATCCGACAACGCGGACAGCGGATCTCGCATGGCGTGACTGCCCTCTCGTTAGCGACGGATGCCGGTGGCGAACGGCAAGGTGTTCACAAAGGCGCGGTGGTGCTCCCGGTCGCACCACTCCAGCTTCAGGTACGACTTGCCGGCCGAGGCCCGGATCGTCCGCTTGTCGCGGGCGAGTGCCTCGGGGGAGCGGGACGACACGGTGATGTACCCGACGAGATTCACTCCGGCGGCGCCGCTCGCCAGATCTTCACCCCGCTGGTCGAGCCGGCCGTGGGCGGCGATGTCGCGGGGGTCGACGGTGCGGTTCATCTTGGCCTGACGGCTCGCCTCGGCGTCGTCGTTGGTCTTCTCCGTCAGCATCCGCTCGATGGCGAGCTCAGTGGGTTCGAGGTCCATGGTGACCGCGACCGTACGGATGACGTCGGGCGTGTGGACGAGGAGGGGGGCCAGGAAGTTGACGCCGACGGGCGTCATCGGCCATTCCTTCACCCAGGCCGTCGCATGGCACCACGGGGCGCGCGTCGTCGACTCACGGGTCTTGGCCTGGAGGAACGTCGGCTCGACCGCGTCCAGTTCGGCCGGCCAGGCGTTGCGCTTCGTCATCGCCTGGATGTGGTCGATGGGGTGGTCCGGGTCGTACATCGAGTGCACGAGCGAGGCCAGTCGGCTCTGGCCGAGCGGCTGCCGGACCCTGATGTCGGCCTCGGCGAGCCGGGCGCAGATGTCGGTGAGCTCGCGCGCCATGACGACGGCGAGGCCGGCGTCACGGTCGATCCTGCGGCCGCCCTGGGGGCGGACGGCGCGGGCCATGGCGTTGGCCTCGGCGGCCAGGTCGCGGCTGTAGTGCATGCAGGCCACGAGGTAGGCGCGGTGCTGCTCGCTGGAGGTGGACACCATCGACTGGAGCTGGTCGTACGAGTCCTGGAGCCAGCCCGGGGACGACCTGTCGCCGCGCTGGGCGACGTCCTTGGCGTGCGCGTCGGGGTCGGCGGGCAGTGTGCGGGCCAGCATCTGTAGCCGCGTCACGAAGCCGTCGCCGTTGGCCACGTGCTTGAGCAGCGTGCCGAAGCGGTCGACCAGGGCCTCCTGGTCCTCGCTGTCGCGGAGGCCGACCCCGGGGCCCTCGATCTCGATGGCGGCGGTGACCGTACGCCGGTCGGCGTGCAGCAGTACGGCGATCTCGTCGGGGCCGAACGGTGCGGCGAGCCAGCTGATCCGGCCGATGCCGGGCGGCGGCCCGATCTCCACCTCGCGCCCGTCGGCGCTGACCCCGGCCTCCATGGCGGAGGAGCGGTAGGCGGTGCCGCGGCGCAGGGTGCGCTTGAAGCTGCGGTTGATCTCGAACCACTTGTAGAAGGTGCGGCCCTTGTACGGGAAGTACACGACGGCGAGGGCCAGCATGGGGAAGCCCACGAGCGTCACGATCCGCAGGGAGAGGACCGGGACCAGGAGGCCGCTCATCATGCCGAGGAACGCCCCGGCGATGATCAGCGCGATCTCGCCCGTCTCACGGTTCTTGCCGATGATCGCGTTGGGCCGGGCGCGGCCGATGAGGTACGTACGGCGGGGCGCGATCGTGTGGGACGGGGTCGTCAACGCCCTCCACCTCCTGAGCTCGTGTTACCTGTGCTGCCTGAACCGCCTCGTGGGGTGCGGCTGCCATGGGGGGTGCCCGAGGTGGGCCCGGCCCCGCCGCGGGGGGAGGGCGCGCCTCCGCCGCCCGACGTACGGGAGCTGTGGGCGGCGACACCGCCGCTGACCGGGTTGGCGGGCCTGGCACCGCCGCCTCCGCCACCGCCTTCACCGCCGCCGTTGCGGCCGCTGTGGGTCTTGATCCCCTGGGAGACGAGAGCGGCGGGCGAGCTGATCATCGCGGCTGCCTGGGAGCCGTCGGTGGCCTGCTTGCGGTTGGTGCGGGCGCCCTGGATCTCGTCGCCGAAGCCGGGAACGAAGCGGTAGATCATCGCGGAGGCGAAGATGGCCAGCAGGATGATCGCGAGGCCGGAGACGACGGCCGAGAACGCGTTGGGCCCGTCGTCGGCGGAGAGGGCTCCGGCGAGCCCGAGCACGATGACGATGACGGGCTTCACCATGATCACGGCGATCATGATCCCCGCCCAGCGGCGGACGTGGCCCCACATGTTCTTGTCGACGAGCCCGGAGTACACGACGACACCCAGCAGCGCGCCCACGTAGAGCAGGGCGGCACGGATCACGAGCTCCAGCCACAGGATGCCGGCGGCGAGGATCGACACGAGCGAGACGACGATCAGCATGATCGGTCCGCCGCCGATGTCGGTGCCCTTCTTGAGTGCCTCGGCGAACGATCCGAAGAAGACGTCGGTCTGTCCGCCTGTCGCGGCGGAGATGACCTCGGTGATGCCGTCGGTGGCCGAGACGACCACGTACAGGATGAGCGGGGTGAACGCCGAGGCCAGGACCGTGAGCCAGAGGAAGCCGATGGCCTCGGAGATCGCGGTGGTGAACGGAACGCCCCGGATCGCCCGCTTGGCCACGGCGAAGAGCCACAGGACCAGGGTGAGGACGGTGGACGCGGCGAAGACCACGGCGTACTGGGTGCGGAAGGTGGAGTTGGTGAAGTCGACGGTCGCCGTGCTCTCCACGGCCTCGCTGAGCTTGCCGACGAGGTAGGCGGCGGCGTCGGCACAGCCGCGGGCGAGGGAGGTGAGGGGGTCCAGGGCGTCGTCGGTGGGGGGCGCGATGCGGGCGCCTGAACCTGCGCCTGCTTCGCCGTCCTCGCAGTAGTCCTTGGCGAGCCCGACGATGAGGTCGCAGGGGTTGTCGCTCGTACTCGGCGAAGGTGTCGGCGTCGGTGTCGGCGCAGCATGGGCAGGAGATGCCAACGCAATCACTGCTGCCGGCAGGCTCCCCAGGATCCCGGCACGCGAGAGAGTGCGGAACCGACGGTTATCGGGCATAGGTGAAGCCTCCGTATCCCTCAACCGCACCAGCGATGTCGTCCGCAGTCGATGCCCGGTTGTCGCCGTTCACGGGTGTCGGTCCCTCTGCCTGACTCGACGACTCGATCTTCCAGTCGTCGCCGACCCACTTGAGCTTCTCGGTGATGGTGAACCATGTCGCGGTGACGGGCTTGGTGGATCCTTCACCTGCCATGCCGACGAGCCCCGTGCACCAGACCTCCACGCTTGCGGTGTCCGGGCCCTGGGCTGTGACCTTCGTTCCCACCGGAATGGTCCTGGAGACGAACGTCAGCCCGCTGGGTGTGCTGCCGTCCTCGTTCAGCCCGACGTTCGTGAGGAAGCCGGGGGAGTATGCCTTGGCCATGTCGGTCTGGAGAGTCGCTACGACGGCGGGGTCATGGGTGGCCTGCAGGATGCCGTCACGCTTCGTCTTGACGAACATCTCCGCAGACCCCAGCGCCACCGCGTAGTTCGCCGCCGCGCTCTGCGCCCCCTGCTCGTCGTGCGCGAAGCCCGAGGCGATCGTGCCGTTCTTGCCCGTGACCGGCTTCGTGCCCGTCGCGGCCGTGGGGCCCGCCCCCGCCGCGTCCGACTTCTTCTCGTCGCCGCCGCCCGAGGTGCCGCCGCCCCCGCCCTGGTTCGCGAACGCGATCGCCGCGATCAGCAGGACCACCACGCCCACCACCATGATCAGTGAGCGCGTGTTCCGGACGGGCTTGCGGCCGTATCCGTCGCCGTCGTCACCGCCGGGCAGACGCGTGCGCGTCTGCCGTGTCCCGCCGAGGGTGCTGTACGCGTCCTCCGTACGGCCCCCCGGATCGTTGCCGCCGTAACCGCGCTCATCGCCCTGGCTCATGCCGCGTCCGCCCCCTCAGCCGTGTGCAGTTCCGCGTAGTACGACGGTAGCGCTGCTGTATCCCGCGCATGGGCGGTGTGGTGACTCGACATCAGGGGACGCAACCTCTGCCGGTGGGCACGACGAACGGACGATGTGGGTGGACGGGGACTCGGGTGTGCCCGGGGCAGGGCCTGTCGGGTGACTGCGGGTCAGACAGCCATTCCGTACACGATGGTGAACAGTGTGCCCAGCGATCCGATGATGAAGACGCCGGTCAGCCCCGCCACGATGAGGCCCTTGCCCTGTTCCGCGCTGAAGGTGTCACGCAGTGCCGTCGCGCCGATGCGTTGCTTCGCCGCGCCCCAGATCGCGATGCCGAGGCACAGCAGGATGGCGATCGCCATCACCACCTCGATCATGATGCGCGCCTCGTTGCCCAGGGTCCCGAACGGCCCCCAGTTCGGGGCGATTCCGCCGATGATGGTGGTGATGTCGCCCTTTTCAGCTGCCAGGATCATGTAAGTCACCGCCCCTGTTGGGTAGTTCGCTGCCCGTGCCGGTGCGACACGGGTCGTCCTCTATCTTCGCTGATGAAACCGGCATCGCACGACGCCTTCCCGGGTCTCTTTACCCGGATCTCGCACGTTTGACCGGAGAAACCGCCCTGACCTGCGATTCACATCCGAATCCGCCCGCATATGCATGGTTACTCTGTGTATCACGGGGTGTGACGGCTAGCAATGACGATGGCCATGGGTTCCGGGTGCGGTTGGTGCGTTCATCGGACGCGGGGGATTCGTACGCGCTGTTCGAGAGCCGTGGGCGCGCCGGTGGCTTCGTCCCGACGCGTCATCAGATGCCCTGCGGGGAAGGGCTCACGGCTTCGGTGGCCGGAGCACGGTGCGTTCGGGCGCCCGGCCTCGGGGCGGGGTGGTCCAGGCGGAGGGCGGCTTGAACGCGCACCAGGTGCCGTCGAACGGGAATGCTCCCGACTCGGCGACACGGGCCACTCGTTCCCCCTCTGCGCGGATCGCCGTCGCCTCCTCCGTGGACCAGTACGCGGGGTGGCCGGTCTTCTGTGCGAACGACCGCTCGTCCTTCCATCTCCAGGTGCGGTCCGCCGACACGGTGATGTCCAGCTCGTGGTCGGCCACGTCGATGTCCTCGCCGCGGTGGTCCCGGTGCTCCAGGTTCACGTACCAGCCCCGGAACTTCTTCTTCCGCCCGAAGAACCAGAAGACCGAGTGGCCGGCCCCGGCCGGCTGGTGGATGAGGGCGCTGCCCATGGGCCACCGGGCGGCCTTCGCCGGGTAGCCCTGAGCGGGCCGTTCCTCGGGCGGGATGTCGCGGAGGTGGGCTCCGCGAGGTAGCTCTGTACGCCACATCGGGGTGCCGGTCTCCAGCCACACCAGCTGGCCGTCGCCCGTGCGTTCGACCAGGCGTACGGGTACGGATGAGCTCAGGTGGCCGCCTATGAAGAGGTTCCAGCGGAGGATCCTGCCGTCCCCACCCACCGTTCCGGTCATGGCGCGAGAAGGGTCAGGTCTTCCGCGGTCAGCCGCAGTGCGCCGGCCGCCACGTTCTCGGCGAGGTGGTCCGGATTGCCGGTGCCCGGGATGGCCAGCACATGCGGTCCCTGGTGCAGCGTCCAGGCCAGCCGCACCTGGGCGGGTGTCGCCCCGTGGTTGCGGGCGACACCCAGCACCGCATCGCCCGGTGCACCGTTCGGGCCCTCCTCGCGTCCCGTACCGGCGATGGCGAAGAACGGTACGTAGGCGATGCCCTGGTCACCGCACGCGCGCAGGAAGGCGTGGTCCTCGGCCGGGGACTCGATGCCGTACGCGTTCTGCACGCAGACGACGGGGGCGATGGTCCGCGCTTCGGCGACCTGTTCCGGCGTGGTGTGGGAGATGCCCAGGTGGCGGATGAGTCCGGCCTCGCGAAGCTCCGCCAGGGCGCCGAAGTGGTCGGCGACCGATGCCGTGGCCTGGCTCCGGGCGAGGCGCAGGTTCACCACGTCGAGGTGATCGCGGCCGAGCTGGCGCAGGTTCTCCTCGACCTGGCCCCGCAGCTGCTCAGGGGTGGCCCAGACCCAGGCACCGGAGGGGTCCCGCCCGGGGCCGACCTTGGTGGTGATGACCAGGTCGTCGGAGTACGGGGCGAGCGCGCTGTTGATGAGCTCGTTGGCGGATCGCAGCGGGGAGAAGTAGAAGGCGGCGGTGTCGATGTGGTTCACGCCGAGCTCGACGGCGCGGCGCAGGACGCTGAGGGCGCGGTCCCGGTCGCTGGGTGTGCCGTCGGCGAACGCCGCACCGTTCTGGGGGAGGCGCATGGAGCCGAAGCCGAGGCGATTGACCGTCAGGTCGCCGAGCTTCCAGGTGCCGGAGTCCGATGCGTTGATCGTTTCGGAGGATGAAGGCATCGTCGGATTCTTCCACCCGCCGTCAGGGCCGCCCGGCCAGCGTCGCCGTGAAGCTGCGGCCGTAGGCGTGGTGGGTCGTGACGTCGATTCGGGTGCCGCCGGGGACGTGGCGCACGCGGACCCCGGCGTCGGCCGAGACGGGCCGCAGGAGTCGGCCGTGCAGGGTGACCGACACGGTGCGCCGCGTCGTCGTGGGGTCGGACACGGCGAGGGAGTACCCGCCGTCCGAGGTCCAGCGCAGCATGACCGACGCCGGGCCGTCGATCGAGAGGCGCCCCGCACGGTGGGTCCCCGGGGTGAAGGCGTTGGCGGCGGTGATGCCCAGGCCGGTGTGGGATGCGGCCTGCAGCCGGACCGTGTTGGACAGCACGGTGAGCGGGCCGCCGTGGGCGTAGGCGGTCAGCTGCCGCGCGGAGGCGTTCGGGACGAGGGCGTGCGCCATGGAGGCGGGCCGGGCTCCGGCGGCCTGCTCGTACGACACGGTGAAGACCTGCTTCGTCACCGCCGTGTCCGCGTTGGTGAGGCGTACGAGGCGCCGGCTGCGGGTCACGGTGTCGAGGGCGACGACCGGGGGCGGGCCGGACAGGAAGACGTAGCCGACCGCGGTGCCCTGCCCCTCGTCGGCGTACCGCAGCCAGGCCGGCGGGGCGGACCCGGTCCGCTGCCAGGGTGAGCCGTCGCGGAGGCCGCCGGTGAGGGCGACGGGGGAGGAGGGGGCGGCGATGCGGCTGTCGGCCACCGTGGTCACGGCGCGGCCCGCCAGGCCGGTCACGCCCGCCGAGAGCACGACGATCTCGTCGTCGAACATGAACCAGGACCTGGTGGCACCGGCCGCCCGGTACGCGACGAAGTCGTCGGGCAGGGTGCCCGCCTGCTGGGCGGCGTACGCGGCGTCGTCGGACAGCACGAGACCGGTGACGCCGTAGGCGCCGAGGCGGGCGCCTCCGGAGAACGCCTGGGTTCCGCGCGGGAAGTAGACGTACGTGTTCTGCGCCTCGGAGGACGCGGTGAAGCCGCGCTCCGGGTTGTCGTACCAGAGGGTGCCGTAGAGCTCGGGGACGCTCCGCCGCGTCTCGACGGGGGCGGTGACGCCCGCGAGGCGGTGGGGCTCGACGGCGGTGAAGTAGTCGATGCCGTACGCCTGTCGCTGGTCCGCGCCGGAGAGGTAGAGGTAATGGGCGCCGTCGCCCTGGAACCACGGCATCAGGTTCTCACCGCTCATGTATTCGTACCTGCTGATGCGGTCGGAGTTGCGTGCCAGGGCGAAGGCGTAGCCGGGGCGACGGTGGACGGTGCGGTCCATCGCGTTGAACGCGGTGTGGGAGGCGGCGTGGCCGAGATCGCGGGCGGGCACGGGCGAGTTCAGGATGTCGGCGTGGCGGGCGATGCTGACCGGGGAGACGAAGGCCGTCGTGTCGAGGCTCGCCCTCGCCGTCTGCCGGACGTACTTCACGTATCCCTGGAGGGCCTCGGTGTCGCTGGCGGCCGTGTACGCGGAGAGGTCCACGACGGCCTCCACGACGGCGGTGACGTCCGCGTACCCCGTGCCGGTGCGCGAGACCGCACGCCCCTTGACGATCTCCATCATCCAGCCCTCGAAGATCAACGGGGCGAAGCCGTCGACGACCCAGCCCCGCACGACGTCGACCAGGCTGTCGTCGGGGACGTAGCCGGTGCCGTCGAGGATCTTGACGGTCTGGACGATCCGGGTGAGCAGGCCCTTGCCGTAGGAGCCGGTGTACGCGACGGAGGCGTGCTGCACGAAGGAACCGTCGGCGTAGAAGCCGTCGGTGACGCCGTGGCGCGGCCGGTAGGGGTCGATCGTCGCGAACACGGTCAGCTGGTCGGCGAGGGCCTTGGTGATGCGGGGCTCATCGCCGAGCAGGGCGCCTTGGAGGATCCGGTTGGTCGTGATGTCGGCGAGATTGGCGCCGGTGTGGAAGCGCGAGTCGAGATCGACGTCGCCGTCCTCGCCGTTGCGGAGGTACCCGTCCATGGAGGCGACGTACGTCGCTGCCAGCTCCGGCCGGTACGCCGTGAGCTCGTCCCTGAGCAGGACGAGCGTCTTGGTCACGTGGGCAGGGATGCCGATCTCCCAGTGGAACCAGTTCCCGTAGTAGCCCTTCGACTGGTCACCGAACCAGCCGTCGTGGAGCCGGGACAGGCCGTCGATGACCCGGCGCCGGACCGAGGCGGTGTCGTCCGTGCCCGCGAGGCAGGTGGCGAGCGCGATCTCGTAGAGGTACTGGTACGACGCGCTGAGGTTGGGGTCGCTGGTACCGAGAGGTACGCCCGCGAAGAGCTCGTCCTGCCCTGCCCCGTCCATCGCGGCGAGCCGGGCGCGCGCCGTCGCCCGGAGGGCGGCGAGCTTGGGCGCGACCTCGGGGCGGGCGTTGGACTCGGCGGTGCCGGCGAACACCGCGACGGTGTTGCGGAGGAGGCGGGCGTGGGTGTCGTCCGAGGAGGCTCCCGGCTCGCTCCGGTTCCGGGGTGCTGCCTCCGCCCGCAGCGCCTGGGACAGCGCCCAGAGCGTGGCTGCGGGGACCACGGAGAGTACGGAACGACGCGAGAGCTCCACCAGCACGCTCCAAAGACCGGCCTGTCAGCGCTTGTTACCCCTGTGCCCCAGTGTTCCCCGCATACCCCGGCCGGGCAACGGTCCCGCGTCGGGCGATCGGTCCGGGGGCTGGTGGGCGGCGCGGGTCCAGGTGAGGTCGGTGGGGGGTGTCAGCCGCGGGTCCGGGTCTCCTTTACGGTGCGGATGAGGGCGGCCCAGGCGTCGGGGCTGGTCCGGAGTGTCGCGCCGCTGGGGTCGCTGCTTTCGGTGAGGACGACCATGCCTTGGTGCGCGGCGACATGCACGCAGGAGTTGCCCTGAGCGCAGTAGGAGGATTTCTGCCACTGGTGAGAGGACATGAGGGACTCCTTCAGCGAACGGTTGGCCGGTCCTCAAAAACGGTATTGCCCAAGGTCGCCGAGTGCAGAACGAGGCCGTTCGCCCGTGCGGGCGTCGAGGTCAGTTGTCCGTAGAGGCGGCCTCTGCCTCGGCGAAGTGGTCGAATTCGCCGGCCACGACGCCTTGGGCGAACGCTTCCCACTTCTGCGCCGTGGTGGTCACGACCGTCTCAGGGGCGCTGGTCTCACGGAGGTATACGAACCCACCGGGCCCGAACGCGATCTCGATCCAGGGCCCTGGGCCCTCCGCGTCCTCGGGCGCGGCGCGGGTCCAGGTGAGGTCGGCGGGGACGTCAGCCACGGGTCCGGGTCTCCTTTACGGTGCGGATGAGGGCGGCCCAGGCGTCGGGGCTGGTCCGGAGTATTGCGCCGCTGGGGTCGCTGCTTTCGGTGAGGGCGACCGATTGCTGGTCGGCGGCGATGTGTATGCAGGCTTCGCCTTGCGCGCAGTAGGAGGACTTCTGCCAGTGGAGAGTGGTCATCTCTGGTCCTTCACAGTTCCTGAGCGATGGTGTGGATGAGCTCGCGCGATTGTTCCGTCGGCAAGGCGGCGGCACCGAGCCGTTCGAGTAGCAGCCGGTACTGGGCCAGCTGGGCTTCGGAGTCGATGAACACCGGACCGTGGGACTGGTCAAGTTGAGCCGTGTCGAGGGCAGGGACCGGACCCTGTACGTAGTACACGGACTGGCCGGATCCTGGGTAGTACGTGGCGGAGAACGGGATCACCTGGACGGACACATGTGAGTGTTCGCCCATCGCGAGTAGATGACGGAGCTGTGAGCGGGCGACTTCCGGGCCGCCGTAGCGCATGCGGAGAGCTGCTTCGTGAATGACGGCTCTGTAGGGAGCGGCACCATCCCGGTACAGGACGGCCTGTCGCTTCACGCGGTACGAAATCCTGTGTTCGATCTCGGGTGGTGACATCTCAGGTACGGCCTGCCGGTAGATCTCACGCGCATGATCGACGGTCTGGAGGAGGCCTGGGATGTGGATGCTGTGCGCGGCCCGCAGGCTCGTGCTGTGGTGCTCGATCTCGGCAAGGTCCAGGAGCTTCGTGGGGAGGATTTCCCTGTACTCCTCCCACCAGCCACGCTTGCGCTCGCCCGTCATGTCGACCAGGGCCTCGATCAACGCCTGATCCGTGCAGGAATATGCGTGGGCAGCGACCCGCACACGGTCGGCGCTGACGCCGAAGCGCGCCACTTCTATGTTGCTGAGCTGTCCTGCGCTCGTACCGAGGAGTACGGCAGCCTGCGTGGTGGTCAGCCCGGCACGCTCGCGCAGCTTGCGCAGTTCCGCGCCCAGCCGTGCACGGCGTGCAGTGGGTGCTGCCCTGCTGGTCATCCTGAACTCCCGCTGAGATCGGTTGCATTGCGAAGAGTCACTCACACGAGTGGTTCGGTACAAGGATTACGGTCAATCGGCGCAAGTAATCCTTGCGAGAGTTTAGTCTCCCTCTCAGGCCACCCGCCCGGAAGTACCCCGCTCGACGGAGCGGCCTCGTCACCGGGTCATGCGACACGCAACCCCAACGCTCCTCCGAGAACGGAGACTTCCATGGCTCTGGCCACCGTAACGCCGCCCTGGGTGTACATCCTGCAACTTCCGCAGGATCCCCGTGGGCCGGGAATCGCCCGGGCGACTCTGCGGACCGTGCTGGCGGTGCACGGGATGCGGGACGTGATCGACACCGCAGAGTTGCTGGCCGGCGAGCTGGTCACCAACGCGTACCGCTACTCCACGGGTCCGTACTCGCTCCGCCTGCGCGGGGCGGGGCGGAATCGGGTGTGGGTCGGGGTGTGGGACAGCAATCCGGTGATTCCGGAGCCGTTCGCCGGAGGTGTGGGCGGCGGTGCGATGAACGAGCCATGTGCCCTGGCCGAGCGGGGGCGGGGGCTTCAGCTCGTACGGGAGTGTGCGGAGAGCTGGGGTGCGTACCCGATCCGGGGCGGGCTGCCGGGGCAGGGCGGCAAGGTGCTGTGGGCCGAATGCGTAGGAAAACCGGAGTGTCAGTGGAGTGGCCTATCGTAACGCTGTGTAGCTATTCGGTGAATCGATGGAGGTCACGTCCATGTCGGAGGCCTACGGATATGACTGGCAGGAGTGCGGGCACTGCTCGTCATGGACCCCCCGCACGGCACCTGCCACTTTCCCTCTGCCCCTCTGCCCCTCTGCCCTCGCGCCGAGGGCCGCCACGGACTCGTTACCTCTACGGCGTTCCTGGTGCACCTCCTCGGCGGTGATCAGGAGCGGTCGCCAGGGCCGGTGACGGGCGGGGCTGCGGTGCCGCCGCCGCCCCGGCCGCGCGTCTTTGCCCTGCGTGGGCGGGAGCCGCGAGGTTCGCCTCAGGCGCCGGCGCCACCGTCGACCGGCACGATGGCGCCGGTCACCATCGAGGCGCGGTCGCTGAGCAGCCAGGCGGCGGCCTCGGCGACCTCGTGGGGCTCGGCCATCCGTCCGAGGGGGATCGACGAGGTCATGTGCGCGACGATGCCGGGGGTCGCCGCCTCCCACGCGTCGATCATCTCCGTGGCGGTGCCGCCGGGGGTGATCGCGTTCACGCGGATGCCCTGAGGGGCCCACGACACGGCGGCGGTCTCGGTGATGCTGTTGAGCGCGCGCTTCATGGCGCCGTAAGCGGGGAGCGCGGGGTTCGCGCGGCGGCTGCCGATGCTCGACGTGTTGACGATGGCCCCGCCGCCGTTCCGTCGCATGAGCGCGGCCTCGGCGGTCATGGCGGTCCAGTGCGAGCGGAAGTTCACCTCGAACTGCGTGTCGATGTCCTCGTCGCTCGTGGCGTCGAGGGGGCCGGGCTGCTGGCCCGCAGCGCCGTTGTTGAAGGCACCGTCGAGCCGGCCATGCAGCTCCTCGACGCGGTCGACCGCCGCACGGATGCTCGTACGGTCGGCGAGGTCGAGAGTGACGGCGTCGGCGGTGCCTCCGGCGGCGCGGATCTCGGTGACGATGCGGCCGAGGGCGTCCGTGGTGCGGGCGGCGAGCACGACGGCGGCTCCCTCGGAGGCGAAGAGCCGGGCCGCTGCCGCCCCGATGCCGCGGCTGGCTCCGGTGATGAGGACGACCTTGCCGGTGAGCAGGCCGATGGGTGCGTTGACGGTGGGTGCATTGACCGTGGTGTGTGTCATGACGCCACTGTCGGCCGACCTCCAGCCCGGATACAGGCACAGGCTGTACCAGGATCCGCCGCCGCGCAGCGTGCACACTCGGAGTATGAACAAGCAGGAGTTCGGAGCGTTCCTCCGTAGTCGTCGCGAGCGGCTCCGGCCGGAGGACGTGGGCCTTTCCTCCGGTCCACGGCGCCGGACACCGGGGCTGCGCCGTGAGGAGGCCGCGGTCCTCGCGCACATCTCGACGGAGTACTACGTCCGCCTCGAACAGGGCCGGGCGCCGAGGCCGTCGGGTGAAGTCCTCGCCGGGATCGTGGGAGCGCTGCGGCTCACCGATGCCGAGGCCGACCACCTCCACGTCCTCGCGGGTACCGCGCCGATGCGTACCCGGGTGCACCGGCGTGACGTCCGCCCGAGCATCCTCGCGCTCCTGGAGCGGCTGCCGCGAACGGCCGCCCTGGTCATGTCGGCCGCGTTCGAGGTGCTCGCGTGGAACAGCCTCGCGGCCGCGCTCATGGAGGACTACGCCGAGGTCGCCCCGAAGGACCGCAACCTTGCGCGCCGGGCGTTTCTCGGCCCGGCGGGGCCGGACTCGACGCCCCTGTACGGGGTTTTCGACGCCGGCGAGTTCCGGCACCACGTGGTCATGGAGCTCCGCGCCACCCTGGCCCGCTATCCGGCGGATGCCGCGGTGACCGGCCTCGTCGACGAACTCCGCGACGGCAGTCCCGACTTCGCCCGCCTCTGGGAACGGCACGACGTGCAGGCCGCGCCGATGCTCACGAAGACCTTCCACCACCCGGTCGTCGGGGAGATCACCGTCGACTGCGACGTACTGACGCTCACGGACCGCGACCAGCGCCTGGTGCTCTACAGCACGCCGACGGGGTCCCCCGGGGCCGAGGCGCTGGCTCTTCTCGATGTGCTGGGCGCCGGCACCGACGTATACGTGGTGTGACGGGGGCGCGGTCGTAGCCGGGGCGGTAGAGGGCGCCCGGCGGTATGCCTGGCCGGATCAGCGAGGGCTGTTGCCGCGAGCTCTGCGGCGCGTGGATCATGCCTGGGCTCAGGGGCGGAACTCCGGAGGGAATCCGGTCCAGCGGAGATCCGTCGGGAGGTGGCTCGTGTCGTTGACCATGACCAGGGCGGATGGTCTTCCCGGGGCGTAACGGATGACGGTCAGCGCGGCGTTGGCGTGGTTGAGGCCCATCCAGCGCCAGGCGGGCGCGTCGAGGGCGTCCCGGACGAGCCAGGCGGCCAGGAACGCGTGGGTGACGAGCAGTTCGTGGCGCGGTTCGTCGCCGGAGACCGGCCCGGTGAACCGTTCCTGCGCGGCGCGTGCGAGCACCGGGCCCCGGTCGCGTTCGGACTCGGGAAACTGCTCCACGAACCGGAGGAGCCGGTCCGCCGACTCCTCCGGAAACTCGTCGCGTCGCGGGACGTACGGGGGGTAGTCCCCCGCCGCCTCGGAGACGTGCAGGGGGACGCCCGTCCCGAGGCGCTCGCGGACCAGCCGGGCGGTCTGCGCGGCGCGGGGGAGCGGACCGTGGTGGACGGCGGCGAACGGTACGTCCCGGAGCCGCTCGCCGAGGTACGCGGCCTGACGCCTGCCCCGTTCCGTCAGCTCGGTCTCGTCCGGGGAGGCCTCGCCGTGCCGGGCGATGTAGAGGAAGCGGGTCGCGGTTGCGGTGGGCATGGGGCCCTTTCGGCTGGTCCGGTGGGTGTCGAGGTGGACGGTGCCTTGCCTCCGGCCGGTTCCGGGTCGCGCGTTCGGGTGATGTCGGCGCGGGCTGTTCCTTGCGGTGACGGGGGTTCGGGGCATTCGCCGGTGCGCCCCGGCGTGTCGGGTACGCCGCGTTTGACACAGTGACGCTCCGTGATCGAGGAACGGGGTGAGCGGGGTGGCCGAGGCGCGCGGGCTGAGTGATCCGTTGGGGCCTACGGGCGGAGGTGACCGGGGGCCGAGGCTGAAGCACAGCGACGGGCCGTGGCTGCGTGCCGCCGGGGGCGCGGAGGAGCTGGTGACCCAGCTGGGTCCGGTGCGGGGAGAGCTGAGCCTGGCGCACCAGGGGCTCATGGCGGGGGCCGGCCGGCTGACCGCACTCGCGGAGCTGGCGGCCGTCCGGGAGTCCTGGGAACGGCGGATCCAGGCCGCGCAGGGCGAGTGCGGAAGCCTGGCGGCCAAGCTGCGGGACGTCGCGCGTACGCAGGGCGCCACGAACGAGGCCGTCAGGTCCTCCTTCGCCGGCGTGAGGACGGGCGGGGGTGACGAGCGGTGACCGGGACGCCGACGTTGACGTGGGCGCAGTTACGCGAACTGAAGTGCGCCGAGCTGGAGGGCGCGGCCGACGGCTGGGGCAGGTCGAGCAACCGGGCCGACGCGGCGCGGGACCGCATCGAGCAGCAACTGCTCACCGGGCTCCGCGACACGCAGGAGGGCGAGGCTGCGCAGGCGGCGGTCGCACGGCTGCGCGAGCTGGGACGGAACTTCCAGTACGTGTACACCGAGTGCGGCCTCCTCCGTACGACGCTGAACTCCCTGGCCCACGAGTTGAAGACCCAGCAGCGGGTGCTGGCGCAGGCGCTGGACGACGCGGCCGAGCTGAAGTTCACGGTGCACGCGGACGGGTCGGTGACGTACCCGGCGGCGGGCGAAGGGCTCATCGACGGCGCGCCGCTGCGGGGTGGCACGGCGTCGTCCAGTGGAGCGGCGGGCCTGGTGCCGCCGTCGGGCCTGACCGCGCCGAACCCGAACGTGGCCAAGGCGCAGGACATCGCGGACCGGGTGACCGGGGCGGTGCGGGCGGCGGCCGAGATCGACTGGCGGTACGCCGGGATCCTGCGCCGGCTGAGGGCGGAGGAGGGGCTGAAGGTCCCGGTCTCTACGTGGAAGGACGCGGCGGCCGACGCGACGGAGGTCAGGGACGCGGCGGGGGCGTACCTCAAGGACGCCATCCCACGCGACGCGTCTCCTGCGGAGCGGCGGGACTGGTGGGCGGGGCTGACTCAGGAACAGCGCGAGGAGTACCTGGCGGTGTACCCGGACCAGATCGGCAACCTGGACGGGATCCCGGCTCTGGTCCGCGACGCGGCGAATCGGGACAACTTGCAGCTGCTGATCGGCAAGTTGGAGGGGCGGGACGACGAGAAGTCGGTGACGCAGCTGGCGGGACTGCGGGAGATCGAACGGCAGTTGGGGGCGGGGGGCAAGCCTGGGGAGCCGCCGATGTTTCTTCTGGGAATCGGGGATGAGGGAAACGGGCGGGCGATCGTCTCGTTCGGAAACCCGGACGCGGCGAAGAACGTGGCGGCGTATGTTCCGGGGCTGGGAACATCTCTGGATGAAGAATTCGCAAAGAACGACCTGAAGCGTGCTCGTGATACCGCCATTGCCACGCGAGATATTGACTCGTCGAGTGCGACGATTGCTTGGCTTGGATACGACGCCCCTCAATTCCCGGATGGCGTGGACAGTTTGTCCGTCATGGGAGACCGGAAAGCAGTAATTGGTGGTCGATCGTTCAGTGCATTCATGGGAGGTGTGGCCGCTACCAGTGAGCACGAAGATCCGCACATGGTAGCCATTGGGCACTCCTATGGTTCGCGTACGGTCGGTGCCGCAACGCAAGCGGATGGTGGAATGTTTGGGGTGGATGACATTATTCTGGTTGGTAGTCCGGGTGTGGGTGTGGATCGTGCTGAAGATCTGGGAGTGAGTGGGGATCACGTTTTTGTCGGGGCAGCTGAAAATGACGTGGTGACCAAGACGCCATCTCGGTTGCAGGGAAACCTGGCCGCGGTTGCTGGTCCGGCGGGGTTCGCTTTAGGGGGTTTGCTGGATGGGGACAGTCTGTGGTTCGGCGAGGATCCTGCGAGCAAGGGGTTCGGCGCCACGCGATTCTCGTCGGACGAAGGGCCGTCTCTGATCGGGCTACATGGAGTTTCGTTCGATGCTCACTCGCAATACTTTGACCGGGATGGAGCGCACTCGGTATCGGCGGACAGTATTGCTCTGATTGCGGCGGGCAGGGCTGACAAGATCAAGGTAGAGGAGCCGCGTTGAGGTATAGGCCTTTGCTATTTGTGCTGAGCCCACTTGTGGGCTTGTCAATGGCTGTAGGTTGCGGAAATGAGGAGGGTGGAAGTGGAGTGAACATGCAGGAGGCCGCCACGCAATCCGACGAAATCCTGGACAGGGTTGTTCGTGCCATCCATCCGCAGGTGAGGTGGACACATGGCCCGACTACAACGGGAAGTTGCGAAGTATCCCGGAGGCGAACGATCATGACGGTAATCTCGGCAGGGAGGCGTGGCAGTTTTCTGGGCATTGTGGACCGACATTTGCAAAGAAGTGGATACCGGATTAATGCCATCAATAATGATGAAGAGTTCCCGGCGATTTATGCGCAGACTGAGGAGGGATACACGTTCAGTCTGCGATTTGGGGGTGAAGGGCAGGCGTTTCTCCGCGTCGACACCCCCTGCGTCGAAGAGTCCGAGGTAGCCGAGTCCACCACCAAGGCGACCGCCCCCACCTACGAGGGCATGGAGCACATCCCCCGCCCCAACATCCGCTCCCCCTTCTGGTCCGTCGGCGCCCCCTGATCCCCCGTGGCCGCCCCTGACGCCCCCTCATGCCCCCACCCACCCGTACACACCTGCGAATCGCGTCGTGAACCGTCCCCGAATGGGGGATGGTTGGGGGGTGCGGAAATACTGGTGGCTCGTCGGTGGTGGGATCGGGCTGGGCCTGTGCTTCATCGCCCTGCTCGTCGTTGGTACGTACTCCGCTGCCGCCGGGATCGCCGGGGCAGGCGGGGCTGTCGGGTTGGCCAAGGGGGCTGTGCCCGCGCGGTATCAGCCCCTGGTGGAGAAGTGGGGCAACCTGTGTCCGGCCATCAACCCGGCGCTCCTGGCCGCGCAGTTGTACCAGGAGAGTGGCTGGAATCCGCGTGCCCAGAGCCACGCCGCCGCACAGGGCATCGCGCAGTTCATCCCCGGTACCTGGGCCACGCACGGCATCGACGGGGACAAGGACGGGGATCGGGACGTGTGGGATCCGGCCGACGCGATTCCGTCCGCCGCGTCCTACGACTGTGAGATCGCCGGGTACGTCAAGAAGGTCCCGGGCGATCCGACCGACAACATGCTCGCCGCGTACAACGCGGGCGCCTACCGGGTGATCCAGTCCGGGGGGGTGCCGGCGATCAGCGAGACGCAGAACTACGTCAAGATCATCCGTTCGCTGGAGAGGAGCTTCGCCAAGCCGGTAGGCAGGGTGCAGCCCTCGCAGCAGGCCGCCGGGGCGATCTACTTCGCGCAGAAGAAGCTCGGCACCCCCTATCTCTGGGGTGGGAACGGGACGGCGGACCAGGGCGGGAGGTTCGACTGTTCCGGGCTGACCCAGGCCGCGTACCGCACGGTCGACATCGAGCTGCCCCGGGTGGCCAATGACCAGTACAACGCCGGGGCGCACCCCTCCCGGGACGAGCTCCTCCCCGGTGACCTGGTGTTCTTCTCGGACGACTTGAACAACTCGCGGGCCATCCGGCACGTGGGCCTGTACGTCGGCGGGGGCTACATGATCAACGCGCCCTACACCGGCTCGGTGATCCGGTTCGACAAGATCGACACCCCGGACTACTTCGGTGCGACAAGGGTCACGAAGGACGGCGCCGCAGCCCTCCCGACCGCCCTCCCGGAAAGCTGACGGGCAGTCGGCCGTGGCCGGAACTCTCCGTAAAGTCCGGGCCCTGAGCTGCGGTGATGAGTCTCTCTTCGATAACGTCATGGTGATCATTCGGTGGAGAACGGAACGTACGCAGCTGACAGGCCGTTCCCTGGACTGAGACAGAATGCGCGCACGACCGGTGTGACGGCATCATGCGTGGCGCGGCACTGAATCCGCACCGACCACGGGGGTCAGACCAAGGCGACGCACGCCGTTGTGCGTCGCAGCAGCAGACAAGGCAAGGGGCCGCGGCAGATGGCTGGACTCGCACTCGATGGGTCGAACCTCGATGTCAGCCTGCTCTACGACATCAATGGACTGGCGAAGGCCGCTCCGACCTGGTTCGACCGGGTCATGGAGTTCGTCGGTGAGTTCGGGATCATGTTCGCCATGGTCCTGGCGGTCCTGTGGTGCTGGTGGAGCGTTCGCCGACGCGGGACGATCGAGGACTCGGTGACAGCGGTCGCCGGACTGGTGTGGGCGCCTCTCGCCGCCGGGATCGCGTTGCTCATCAACATTCCGATCCGGGGCTTCGTGGAGAGGCCGAGGCCCTTCTTCGACCACAAGGGCCTCGAGGTCCTGGTGAAGGGCAAGACCGACTTCTCCTTCGTGAGCGACCACGCGACGATGGCGATGGCGATCGCGGTGGGGCTGTTCGTGGCCAACCGGAAGTTCGGCCTGGTGGCCATCGCGCTGGCGCTCCTCGAGGGCCTCTGCCGCGTCTACATGGGCGTGCACTACCCGACCGACGTGATCGGCGGCCTTGCTCTCGGCACCGCCGTGGCCCTGCTGCTCGCCCCGCTCGCGATGATGCTGCTGACACCTCTGGTGGGGGCAGTCGCCCGCGCCGGAGCGGTCGGATGGCTTGTCCGCTCGCCCGGGGCTGACACCGTCACCGACGGGCGGGACGAGTCGCGCGGGATTCCCGAGCCGAGCACGGACTCCGGCCGTGGTGGTGCGCCCGGCGACAGGGACCTCGCCGCTTAGGCGGAGAGGCCCCGAAGGGGCCGAGGATTCGAGGGGGTGTCCCGTGTGCGGGGCACCCCCTCACGCATGTCCCGAAGAGTGCCCCGCTGCGGCCGACCGCCACTTCGGCCGTCTCCTTCACCGCACTCCCCACGACGGGGCATCATGTCCGGACAACCCGGGGGTGGTGCACGTGGCCGGTCGGCGGCCGTCGCGGCAGGAAGTCAATCGGCGTCGCGAGCGTATGGAGTTCGTGGGGCGCCGCGGTGAGCTGGCGGTCTTCCGGGAGACGTTCGCCAGGAATCCGGAAGAGCCCGACTTCCCGTTCCTCTTCCACGTACGCGGTAACGGCGGTGTGGGGAAGTCGACCCTCGTGCGCCAGTGGGAGGCCACGGCGCGGGAGCAGGCCTCCGTGGTGACGGCGTACGTCGACGACGACGCGCACGACGTCTTCGAGGCGATGGAAGCGGTCAGTGTCCGGCTGGGCCGGCAGGGGCATCCGCTGAAGAGGTTCGACAAGCAGCTGGCGACGTACCGTCAGCGCAGGCACCAGGCGGACAGCGCCGCCCCCGTCCCCCTGCCCGACCCGTCGGGCGGCCAGGCCGAGACCGCACCGCCGCCCGCCTCGCCGTCCAGTACGGTCGCGGCGCAGGTGGGACTGGTCGGGCTGGGCATGGTGCCGGGGGTGGGGGCCTTCGCGGGCGCGGTCGATCCGCAGCAGGTCGCCCTCGCGGCCGACCGGATGCGGGCGGCACTCAACACGCGGTTGCGCAGCCATGACGACGTGCAGCTGGTGATGAATCCGCTCGCGGCCCTCGCCCCGGTCTTCCTGGAGGACCTGGCCGATGTCGCGGAGCGGTGCGAGCGGGTCGTGTTGTTCTTCGACGTGTACGAGCGGACCGGGCCCGTGCTCGACGCCTGGCTGCACGACATGGCCTTCGGCGAGGACTACGGCGGTCTCCCGGTCAACGTGCAGATCGTGCTGTCGGGACAGCTGCGCCTGGACAGCCGCGTCTGGGGAGACCGGCTGGGCCAGGTCACCGAGGTGTCTCTGGAGGTGTTCACCGAGGAGGAGGCCCGCACCCTGCTCGCCACTCACGGAGTCACCGACGAACCGAGCGTCGAGCTGGTCCTGCGTCTGTCGGGTCGGCTCCCGCTGCTGGTCGACATGCTGGCGCGTAGTGATGCGAGCGTCGGCGGCGGGATCGCGGATCCGTCCGAGACGGCGGTCGAGAGGTTCCTGAAGTGGGAGCCGGACGCGGAGCGGCGCGAGGCCGCGCTTGCCTGTGCGCTGCCTCTGCAGATCGACGAGGACGTCTACCGGGCGGCCGTGCCGGAGGCGGCCGCCGATGACTACGCCTGGCTGCGCGGCCTGGCCTTCGTCTCCACCCAGGCGGGCCGGTGCCGCTATCACGACGTGGTCCGTGCCGCGATGCTGCGCCTCCGGCGGACACAGTCGCCGACCCGCTGGCAGCGGTCGCACACCGAGCTCGCCGACCTGTTCGGGCAGGCGCGACAGGTGGCCGAGGCCGGGACGGGCCCGGACATCGACAGCCGATGGGAAGACACGGCCTGGCGGGAGCACCGGCTCAACGAGACGTATCACCGGCTGTGCGCGAACCCCCGTACGGCGCTTCCCGACGCCCTGCACGATGCCGTTCACGCCATGGACCACGACCTCACGACGTTGCGCCGCTGGGCCCAGATCCTCGGTCAGGCCGGACGCGACACCGGGGCGCCGGCCCTCGTGTCATGGGGGCACCGCCTGGAGACCGCGGGCGAGCAGGACGGGGCGGATGCGGCGGTGCTGACGGCGCTGCTGACCGCCTCCGAACTCAGCTCAGCCGGGCGGGCCTTGGCTCACGCGGTCCGGGCCCGGCTGCTCCGGGTCGCGGGCGATCACGAAAGTGCGCTGGCGGACTACGCGGCGGCCATCGACATCGCTCCGGACCTTGAGCGCGCCCACGCGGGCCGAGGGGAGACGTACCGGGTGATGGGCCGTTACGAGGAGGCGGTCTCCGCCTGCACCCGCGCGGTGGAGCTCGATCCGCACGACGAATGGGCCTTCGGCAGCCGTGCTGACGCCTACCGGAACCTGGGCCGCTACGACGAGGCCCTCGCGGACTTCGCCCGCGCCATCGAGCTCGATCCGCAGTACGCGTGGGCCTTCGGCAGTCGGGCGGAGGTCTACGAGGCACTGGACCGCAACGACGACGCGGTGGCCGAATACACCCGTGCCGTCGAGCTCGATCCGCAGTACGCCTGGGCCTTCGGCAGTCGGGCGCACCTCCACCAGATGGAGGACCGCTACGAAGAGGCTCTTGCCGACTACGCCCGTGCCGTCGAGATCGATCCGCAGTATGCCTGGGCCCTCGCCAGTCGCGGACAGACCCACCACACCATGGGGCTCCACGGGGACGCTCTCGCCGACTTCGACCGCGCCCTGGAGCTCGATCCGGAATACGCGTGGGCCATGGCCGGCCGGGCGCGTACCTACGCGGACCTGGGCCGTCACGAGGAGGCGCTGGCTGACTTCGCCCGGGCCCTCGAGATCGCGCCGCGGAACGTGTGGATCGTCACCTGCCGTGGCGAGCTGTACCGGTCGTCGGGCAGGTACGAGGAGGCCGTGGCCGACTACTCCTCGGCCATCGAGACGGATCCCACGTACGTATGGGCCCTCACCTGCCGTGGGCTGGTGCACAAGCGGCTCGCCCGGTTCGAGGAGGCCGTGGCCGACTACTCGGCGGCCATCGAGATGGACCCTCCGTCCTTGGGACTCGTCGGCGCCCGTGGGGAGATGTACGAGCGGCTCGGCCGCTACGAGGAAGCGCTCGCCGATCTCACCAGGGTCGCCGAGGGCTGGCCGGCCACCGACTGGATCTTCTGTGCCCGCGCCCGCGTGCATCTGCGCCTGGGCCGGATCGAGGACGCCCTCGCCGACTGCGTCCGGTCCGTGGAGCTCGATCCGGCGGACGGCTGGTACCAGATGCTGCACGGCCTCGTGCTGCGCGCGGCGGGTGACGGTGAGGGGGCGGAAGCGTGCTTCGTGCTGGCGCGGCGCATTTTCGCCGCTGCCGGTGACGACGACGGTGCGGAAGGCCTGTTGGTGCTCGCCTGTGCCGTGCTCGACCGGGGCGAAGCCACCGCTCGCTGCGAGGAGCTGATCGCGCTCGCGCCCGGGGACAGCGAGGCGATCGAGGACCTGTCGTTCCTCCGCGAGGTCTTCCCGGAGGCGGGGCCGATCATCGTGCCGGTCGTCCGGCGGCTCCGGGAGGCGATCTAACCGGGCTCGCCCAGGCAAGACCGGTGTTCCGCCGCGTCCGTCCGGGCCCTGTCGCGTGAGCGTCTGGCCGGTCCCGACCAGCCGCAGCCGCAGCGCGCCAGACAGAACGAGCCCCGTTCGACGGTCGTGATGCTGTGCGCCGGAGCAGGGCTGTGGACGGGGGAGTCCGAGGGGTCCTGATACACGCTTCCACGGTACCGGGATCGTCGTGCGCGGGTCACGGAGTGGGCCGATCGGTTTCCGGAAGGGACGCCTCGGCGTGACGGGGCGCCCCGGCCGTCGTTAGGCGAGGCGGGCGGGAACTCGGTCAGGTGTACGTCGTTGGGGGTTGGCAGGCGATGGTGGTGCAGCAGCACAGGTGCGGAGGCGGGGCACTGGCTGTGTGTGCCCTGGCGGTCGCAGGTGTGATGACGGTGGGCAGCGGGTGTACCGGCACGGGCGGCGGTGAAGGGGCCGGCGGGCGCGCGGTGGCCCGGGACGGTCCGGCGGGCACCCCGGTGGCCGTGGTCCGCAAGGCTGCCGGGGCGCTGGCCGGAGCGGGCAGCGCCGAGACGCACACGTCGATGGAGACCGCGGCCGGCGGGACCCGGGTGACGATCAGGGGTGAGGGCGCGTACGACTTCCGCAGGCAGCTGGGCCGGATCGAGGTGGTCCTGCCGAAGGATGCCGCCGGGGCCGACGAGCACCGGCCGATCACGGAGCTGCTGGCGCCCGGTGCGCTGTACATGAAGAACCGTGGGGCAGGGGTGCCCGACGACAAGTGGGTGCGGATCGACACGACGGCGCTGGAGGACGGAAATCTGGTCACCGGCGGCGTCACCGATCCGACCGCTTCGGTGGAACTGCTGCGTGGTGCGGCCGAGGTGACGTACGTCGGCCGGACGGAGCTGGCAGGGGTGGCGGTCCGGCACTACCGGGGGACCGCGGACCTCGGGCGTGCGGCGCGGGCGGCCTCGGCGACGTCGCGCGGGGCGTTGGCCGCTGCGGCGAAGGGGTTCCGCACGGACGCGGTGCCCTTCGACGCCTTCCTGGACGACGAGGGGCTGCTGCGGAAGGTCCGCCACCGCTTCACCTTCGCCACCGAGGGACCGGCGGTCGCGGTGGTGTCGACGATGCTGCTGTACGGCTTCGGGGCGCCGGTCTCCGTGGAGCTGCCCCCCGAGGCCGACATCTACACGGGGCGGGTCCAGCAGGGTGGGGGTGGCGCGGAAGCGCCGTAAGGGTGAGGCCGAAATGGTCCGTCCGTGCCATGCGCGGCGCGTGCCCCGCTCCCTACGCTAGGGAGCCGGTGCGCCAGGTTGCGGCGACGGCAGAGAGAGGTGACGCAGGTGGTGACGCTCAGCGCTCCGAACGCTCAGGACTGTGTGGCCCTCGCCGAGATCGAACTGTGCGGTGAGCTCATGATCGCGGCAGCGGGCGCCCGCGAGGACCGGCTCAGCCCCGACCGGATCGACGAGGTGCTCGACGTACGGCGAAATCCGGCCACCCCGCCGCCGAAGATTCCCCGGCAGGGGCGCCCCCGGGGATGAACCCCCCCTGCCCGTCGCCGCGCTGCCCTCAGGTGCGGAGGAGACGTGCGATCGCCTTGGTGGCTTCCTCGACCTTCGCGTCGATCTCGTCGCCGCCCTTGAGGGCGGCATCCGCGACGCAGTGGCGCAAATGCTCCTCCAGCAGCTGGAGCGCGAAGGACTGCAGGGCCTTGGTGGAGGCCGAGACCTGGGTGAGTATGTCGATGCAGTAGACGTCCTCGTCCACCATCCTCTGGAGGCCGCGGATCTGGCCCTCGATGCGGCGCAGGCGCTTGAGGTGCTCCTCCTTCTGGTGGTGATACCCGTGAATACCGCGGTCGTGGTCGGTGACGACCGCTTCCGTGCCGGCTGTCCCGGCGGACTCGGTGGTGGTCATGGGGTCCTCCCGTTGTCCTCTTGGCCTGCGGTGCAGGTGCCGCTCCGTGGTGCCTGTATACCCCTGCCGGGTATATCGTACCGAATCCATCCGAAACGTGACCGG
This sequence comes from Streptomyces sp. NPDC002793, assembly GCF_040295485.1. NCBI lineage: Bacteria > Bacillati > Actinomycetota > Actinomycetes > Kitasatosporales > Streptomycetaceae > Streptomyces > Streptomyces sp. NPDC002793. Next base: position 33,429 of record NZ_JBEOVL010000040.1, read on the forward strand.
GGGGCCGTGCTGATCACTGTGCCCGATGCGCGACACTGAAGAATGCCGGTTAGCCGTGGCCGGATGATGCGCCTAGCATCAGCCTGACCGAATCCAAAGCACCCCGAGGACCCCACGTGCGCTTTCGTCTGACCCCCAGGGAGACGAGCTTCTACGACATGTTCTCCGCATCCGCGGACAACATCGTCACGGGCTCGAAGCTCCTGATGGAACTGCTCGGGGCGGATTCTGCCTCCCGAGTCGAGATCGCGGAGCGTATGCGGGCAGCGGAGCACGCGGGGGACGATGCCACCCACGCGATCTTCCACCAGCTGAACTCCTCCTTCATCACGCCGTTCGACCGCGAGGACATCTACAACCTCGCCTCGCAGCTCGACGACATCATGGACTTCATGGAGGAGGCCGTCGACCTGGTCGTGCTGTACCAGATCGACGAGCTCCCGAAGGGTGTCGAGCAGCAGATCGAGGTCCTGGCCAGAGCGGCGGAACTGACCGCCGAGGCCATGCCGAGTCTGCGGACGATGGACAACCTCACCGAGTACTGGATCGAGGTCAACCGCCTGGAGAACCAGGCCGACCAGATCCACCGCAAGCTGCTGGCTCATCTCTTCAACGGCAAGTACGACGCCATGGACGTGCTGAAGCTCAAGCAGATCGTGGACGTGCTGGAAGAGGCGGCCGATGCGTTCGAGCACGTCGCCAACACGGTGGAGACCATTGCGGTCAAGGAGTCCTGAACCTCGTGGACACCTTTGCGCTGATCGTGACCATCGGTGTCGCGCTCGGCTTCACGTATACGAACGGCTTCCACGACTCGGCGAACGCCATCGCCACCTCGGTCTCCACCCGGGCGCTGACCCCGCGTGCGGCTCTGGCGATGGCGGCGGTGATGAACCTCGCGGGCGCCTTCCTGGGCCAGGGGGTCGCCAAGACCGTCAGTGAAGGGCTGATCGCCACACCCGAGGGCCAGAAGGGGATGGGAATCCTCTTCGCGGCGCTGGTCGGCGCGATCATCTGGAACCTCGTCACCTGGTACTACGGCCTTCCGTCCTCGTCCTCGCACGCCCTCTTCGGCGGCATGGTCGGCGCGGCGCTGGCCGGCGGGACGATGGTGCACTGGGACGGGGTGCTGTCCAAGATCGTCATCCCGATGTTCCTGTCCCCGATCATCGGCCTGGTCGCCGGCTATCTGGTGATGGTCGGGATCATGTGGATATTCCGGAAGACCAACCCGCACAAGGCCAAGCGCGGTTTCCGCATCGCGCAGACGGTCTCGGCGGCGGGCATGGCACTCGGTCACGGTCTGCAGGACGCGCAGAAGACGATGGGCATCGTGGTGATGGCCCTGGTCATCGCCGATGTCGAGGGTCCGAACGACGAGATCCCGGTCTGGGTGAAGATCGCCTGTGCGGCGATGCTGTCGCTCGGTACCTACGCGGGCGGCTGGCGCATCATGCGGACGCTCGGCCGGAAGATCATCGAGCTGGACCCGCCGCAGGGTTTCGCCGCGGAGACGACCGGCGCGTCGATCATGTTCGGTTCGGCGTTCCTGTTCCACGCTCCGATCTCCACGACTCATGTGATCACCTCGGCGATCATGGGTGTCGGCGCGACGAAGCGGGTCAACGCGGTCCGCTGGGGCGTGGCCAAGAACATCATTCTGGGCTGGTTCATCACGATGCCGGCCGCGGCTCTGGTGGCCGCACTCAGTTACGGGATCGTCGTCCTGCTGTTCGGCTGAGTCCGGTTCGCGTCCCGACCGCAGTACCGAAACCCCGAAGCGATGAAGTAATGGGTCCGCCCCTGCTCTCCGATGGAGAGCGGGGGCGGACCCTTCGCCTTGTGGTGGCACCGCCATGCAGCACCCCAAGGCCGTCTGTGACTGTTTATCCGAAGCGGCCCGAGATGTAGTCCTCGGTCGCCTGGACGGACGGGTTGGAGAAGATCCGCTCCGTCTCGTCGATCTCGATGAGCTGGCCGGGCTTGCCGACCGCCGAGAGGTTGAAGAAGGCCGTACGGTCGGAGACGCGTGCCGCCTGCTGCATGTTGTGCGTCACGATGACGATCGTGAAGCGCTGCTTCAGCTCACCGACCAGGTCCTCGATCGCGAGGGTCGAGATCGGGTCGAGCGCCGAGCACGGCTCGTCCATCAGCAGCACGTCCGGCTCGACCGCGATCGCGCGGGCGATGCACAGGCGCTGCTGCTGACCACCGGAGAGACCGGAGCCCGGCTTGTTCAGGCGGTCCTTGACCTCGTTCCAGAGGTTGGCGCCCTTGAGGGACTTCTCGACGACGTCCGACAGCTCGCTCTTGCGGTACGAGCCGTTCAGCCGCAGGCCCGCCGCGACGTTGTCGAAGATCGACATCGTCGGGAAGGGGTTCGGACGCTGGAAGACCATGCCGACCGTGCGGCGCACGGTGACGGGGTCCACGCCGGGACCGTACAGGTCCTCGTCGTCCAGCAGCACCTTGCCCTCGACGCGGCCACCGGGGGTGACCTCGTGCATGCGGTTCAGGGTGCGCAGGAAAGTGGACTTACCGCAGCCGGACGGGCCGATGAAGGCGGTCACGGAGCGGGGCTCCACCGTCATCGAGATGTCCTCGATGGCCTTGTGGGAGCCGTAGTAGGCGTTGAGGCCGCCGATGTCGATGCGCTTGGCCATGTGAAATCAACTGCTTTCTGCGTGGCCTCAGCGGCCGGTCTTCGGGGCCTTCCAGCGGGCGATGCCGCGGGCCACCAGATTGAGGATCATGACGAAGGCGATCAGCACCAGTGCCGCTGCCCAGGCGCGGTCGAAGGACGCGGCCTCACCGACCTTGTACTGCTCGTAGATGTAGAACGGCAGCGAGGACTGGGCGCCTTCGAAGGGGTTGCTGTTGATCAGCTGGCTGCCGAAGACCAGCAGCATGATCGGCGCGGTCTCACCGGCGATACGGGCGATGGCGAGCATGACGCCCGTCGTGATGCCGCCGATCGCGGTGGGGAGGACCACCTTCAGGATGGTGCGCCACTTCGGGATGCCGAGTGCGAGGGAGGCCTCGCGGAGCTCGTTGGGGACGAGCTTGAGCATCTCCTCGGTGGAGCGGACCACGACGGGGATCATCAGGATGGTGAGGGCGAGCGCGCCCATGAGGCCGGACGGCTCCAGCTCCACCATCAGCATGATCGACAGGATGAACAGGCCGGCGACGATGGACGGGATGCCGGTCATGACGTCGACGAAGAAGGTGACGGCCTTGGCGAGCGAGCCCTTGCCGTACTCCACCAGGTAGACCGCGGTCAGCAGGCCCAGCGGGGCGGAGATCACCGTGGCGATCCCGACCTGCTCCAGGGTGCCGATCAGCGCGTGGTAGACACCGCCGCTGTTCTCGTGGCCGAGGACGCCGGCCATCGAGTGGGTGAGGAAGTAGCCGTCGAGGCGCTCGATGCCGCGGCTGATCGTGGTCCACAGCAGCGAGGCGAGCGGGACGACGGCGATGAGGAAGCAGACCCAGACGATGCTGGTGGCGAGGCGGTCCTTGGCCTGGCGCTGGTTCTCGATCTTGGTCGTCACGATGTACGAGATGGCCAGGAAGAACAGGGCGGAGATCAGGCCCCACTGCACGCGGCTGTGCCATCCCGCCGCGAGGGAGACTCCCACGCCGAGCACGATCGCCAAGGCGGCGAAGCCGAGCGGGGCCCAGCGGGGGAGGCTGCGGCTGCTGAGGGTCTTACCGGGTTCCGGCGAGATCCGTGGACGGTTGTCCTGGATGTCGGTGGTGGTGACGTTGCTCATGCGTTGGCCCCCGAGTACTCCTTGCGGCGGGCGATGATGAGCCGGGCCGCGCCGTTGACCAGCAGGGTGAGGACGAAGAGGACGAGGCCCGACGCGATCAGGGCGTCACGCCCGACGAACTCGTCGGCCTCGCCGAACTTGGCGGCGATGTTCTGTGCGAAGGTCCCGCCGCCGGGGTTGAGCACGTGCAGCGAGATGAGGAAGCTCGGCGACAGGACCGTGGCGACGGCCATCGTCTCGCCGAGCGCACGGCCCAGGCCGAGCATCGAGGCAGAGATGACGCCGGAGCGGCCGAACGGCAGGACCGAGAGGCGGATGACCTCCCAGCGGGTGGCGCCGAGGGCGAGCGCCGCTTCCTCGTTCATCTTCGGGACCTGGAGGAAGACCTCGCGGCTGACGCTGGTCACGATCGGCAGGATCATGATCGCGAGCAGGATGCCGACGGTGAAGAGCGACCGGGGGATGCCGATCTCGGTCTGGTCGAAGACGTACGTCCAGCCGAAGAACTGGTCGAGCCAGAGGTTCAGGCCCTGCAGGTACGGGACGAGGACGAGAGCGCCCCAGATGCCGTAGACGATGCTGGGCACCGCGGCGAGCAGGTCGATCACGTAGGCGAGGGGGGCGGCCAGCTTGCGCGGCGCGTAGTGCGAGATGAAGAGGGCGATGCCGACAGCGATCGGAACCGCGATGACCATCGCGATGATCGAGCTGACGACGGTGCCGAAGAGCAGGACCGCGATGCCGAAGACCGGCGGGTCACCGGCCGGGTTCCAGTCGGAGGTGGTGAGGAAGTTGCCCTCGTTCTGCGATATCGCGAGGTAGGCGCGGTAGCTGAGGAACACGGCGATCGACGCCATGACCACGAGCAGCAGAATGCCCGAGCCGCGCGAGAGGCCCAAGAAGATCTTGTCGCCTGCGCGCCCGGTGGATTTGGGGCGGCTACGTGTTTCCGGCGGAGCCGGTGGGATGTCGAGCGGTGTTGTGGAAGCCATGGTCTTTCCGGTCTGTGTGGGGGAGCGGCTGGCTCCCCTGGCGGCGGTGCACCGGATGGTCGGGCGGTGGGGGGCCGGTCCGGAGAGATGCGCCGGACCGGCCCGCCTACGCGTGCGTGTCGTGCGGGGTCGGTTACTTCAGGCCGGCGACGGTCTCGCGGACCTTGGCGTTGATCGCCTCGGGGATCGGGGCGTAGCCGGCGTCGGTCAGGATCTTCTGGCCGTCCGCGGAAGCGGCGTAGTTCAGGAAGGACTTGACCGTGGGGAGGGTCTCGGCCTTGTTGCCGGTGTCACAGACGACCTCGTACGTCACCAGGACCAGCGGGTAGGCGCCCTCGGCCTTGGTGGTGTAGTCGACGTCGAGCGCCAGGTCCTTGCCGGTGCCCTTGATCTTGGCGGCGGCGATGGCCTTGGAGGCGTTCTCCGAGGTGGCCTCGACCGGGGCGGCGCCACCGGTGTTGATGTCGACGGTGGTGATGCTCTGCGACTTGGCGTACGACAGCTCGAAGTAACCGATGGAGCCGTCGGCGGCCTTCACCTGGCTGGCGACACCGGCGGAACCGGACGCGGCCTGGCCACCGGGGGCCGGCCACTTCTTCTCGGCCTCGTACTTCCAGTCGCTCGGGGCCGCGGCGTTCAGGTACTTGCCGAGGTTCTGCGTGGTGCCGGAGTCCTCGGAGCGGTGGAAGGCCAGGATGTCCTTGCTCGGGAGCTTGACGCCCTCGTTGAGCGCGGCGATCGCCGGGTCGTCCCACTTCTTGATCTTCGAGTCGAAGATCTTGGCGAGCGTGGAGGCGTCCAGCGTCAGCTTGTCGACGCCATCGAGGTGGAAGCCGACCGCGATCGGGCCGCCGACCATCGGGAGGTTGATGCCCTGACCCGTCTTGCAGATCTTCTTCGAGGCGGCGACCTCTTCGGGCTTCAGGGCCGAGTCCGAGCCGGCGAAGCCGACGGTGCCCTGGTTGAACGCGACGATGCCCTCACCGGAGGAGGAGGAGCTGTAGTTGATCTCCACGCCGGTGCAGGCGGCCATGTAGTTCTTGATCCAGAGGTCCATCGCGTTCTTCTGGGCACTCGACCCGGATGCGCGCAGCTGGCCCTCGGCGCCTTCGCAGTCGATGTTCGACGCGGCGGCGCTGGTCTTGCCGCCCTCCGCCTCGGTGCCGGTGTTGTCGTCCGAACCGCACGCCGTGAGGACCAGGGCGCCGGAGACGGCGAGGGCACCGAGCGCGGTGGCACGAAGCCGGTTCTTGCGCTGAAGCTTCACTTTCGGGGTGTTCCTTCCAGGAGCCGCCGCGGCTGGTGGGGCGTGGCGGCGTGCGATGAGGATTGGTGCCTCGGCTTGGTGCCGTGCACCGTGTACGTCCGAAATTAGGCAGAACAGGTGAAGCCGCCTACGGGGCAGAGTGAACGGCAGGTGAACCGTGTCGGGCGGGCTGGTTCCGTGTCGCGGCACGGCGGGGCGGAGGTCCGTCCCCGCGGGCTGGAGGACGGACCTTCGGCTGCCCGGTGCTCAGCGGCGTCGGCCGCTCGCGGGGAGGGTCTCCAGGAAGGCGTCCAGCTGGACGCGGTCGCCGGGGCGGCTCAGGCGGGCCCGGGCGTCCTCCGGGGAGAGCCACGCCAGCCGGTCTACCTCGTCGTTGGCGACGAACGTGCCGTCCGTCGCCTCGGCCGCCCAGTAGCTGACCTCTTTCGGACGCCCGTTCGCCGTGTACAGGGCGGTCGGCAGGGCGACGCCCGGCGCACAGTGGTGGCCCGTCTCCTCCAGGACCTCGCGCAGGGCGGCCGCCAGGGCCGTCTCGCCGCGCTTCAGCTTGCCCTTGGGGAAGGACCAGTCGTCGTAGCGCGGCCGGTGGACGAGACAGACCTCCAGGGCGCCGGCCGCGGACCGGCGCCAGAGCACGCAGCCCGCCGCCAGGACGAGGTCGCTCATGGCGCCGTCACGGCCGCCGCGTACGGCCAGGTCTCCCGGAACACGCCACGCGCCGCTTCCACCTCGTGCCGCTGGTCGGCGTGGAGCACCCCGAGGGCGTACGCCGTCGCGGGGGCGATGCGCGGGGTGCGCGCCGCCGCTGCCGCCGCGGCGGCGGCCTCCGCAGCGTCCCGGTGGAGGTCCAGCGCGTGGCCGGCGCCGGCCAGGGCCGGGTCGGGTGCGCCCCGCAGCATCTCGTGGGCGTACCGGTGCAGCCGGAGCAGCAGGCGGGCCTGCTGCCAGAGGGCGTCGTGGGCCTCGTTGTACGGTTCCACCGCCTCGTCGGGCGGGAGCGCGGCCACGGCGTCCAGCATCCGCTGCTCGGCGAGCTCGGCCGGGTCGTACAGGACGCTGTCGACCGGCTCCGCCGCCGAGGGGGCCAGCGGGACCTCCGAGGCGAGCAGCGCGACGGCGTCGGCGACGGCGTGGAAGCGGGAGGAACCCAGTGCCTGGAGGGCCGCCGAGTGGGCGCGGGTCCGGGCGAGGGTCAGCCGGCGTTCCAGGAGGGCTCCGGCCCGGGCCGCGCCGACGCCGAGTGCCGCCCGCTCCTTGTCGCTCCCGTCCGGGTCGTCCGCCGGGGCGGGCCGGGCGGCCGGGAGGGCGGCGCCGGAGAGCTGGTGCAGCGCCTCCAGGAGCCGGCCGAGCCGGGTGGCGTACGCGTGTTCGCGGGCCAGGGTGCCGGAGAGCCAGGCCAGTTCCGTACGGAGCTGGTCGGACCAGGCCGGGTCGAGCGCGCCCCGGAAGGTGTGCAGGGTGCCGCTGATCCGGCGGGCCGCGTGGCGGAGCGCGCGGGCGGCCTCGTCGGCGCTCTGCGTGCCGGCGTCCGCGGGGGCGCTGTGCTCGCGGTGCAGCCGCAGGCCCCGTAGGAAGCAGGCGGCCTGTTCGCGCAGGTAGGGCGCGAGGACCGCTTCCGCGGAAAGGGTCGTCGTCTGATGGTCAGGGCGTCGCACGCCGGCGCCTCCGGGCGTCAATGAGCATCTCTTGCACGTGCCGCAGCGGCTGCCCGTCCGAGTCCGTGGAATGCCGGGTCCAGTTTCCGTCGGGACCCAGGTGCCAGGAGGTGGTGGTGTCGGACATGCCTGTTTCCAGGAGCCTGCTGAGGGCGGCGCGATGCGCGGGGTCGGTGACGCGGACCAGTGCTTCGATCCGTCGGTCGAGGTTACGGTGCATCATGTCGGCGCTGCCGAACCACACTTCGGGTTCGCCGCCGTTGCCGAAGGCGAAGAGCCGGGAGTGTTCGAGGAAGCGCCCCAGTATCGAGCGGACCCGGATGTTCTCGGAGAGACCGGTGACGCCGGGGCGTATCGCGCAGATGCCGCGCACCCAGATGTCGACCGGCACTCCGGCCTGTCCCGCCAGGTAGCAGGCGTCGATGACCGCTTCGTCGACCATCGAGTTGACCTTGATGCGTACGTAGGCGGGGCGGCCGGCTCGGTGGTGGGTGACCTCTTTGTTGATGCGGGCGATCAGCCCGTCGCGCAGGGACTTCGGGGCGACCAGCAGCCGGCGGTAGGTCTCGCGGCGGGAGTAGCCGGACAGCCGGTTGAAGAGGTCGGAGAGGTCCGCCCCGACCTGCGGGTCGGCGGTCAGCAGGCCGAGGTCCTCGTAGAGCCGGGCCGTCTTGGGGTGGTAGTTTCCGGTGCCGACGTGGGAGTAGCGGCGGAGGGTGTCGCCCTCCTGCCGGACGACCAGCGACAGCTTGCAGTGGGTCTTGAGGCCGACGAGGCCGTAGACGACGTGGCAGCCGGACTCCTCCAGCTTGCGGGCCCACTTGATGTTCGCCTGCTCGTCGAAGCGTGCCTTGATCTCGACGAGGACGAGGACCTGCTTGCCGGACTCGGCGGCGTCGATCAGGGCGTCCACTATCGGGGAGTCACCGGAGGTCCGGTACAGGGTCTGCTTGATCGCGAGGACGTCCGGGTCGCCCGCCGCCTGCTCCAGGAAGGCCTGGACGGAGGTGGAGAAGGAGTCGTACGGGTGGTGCAGCAGTACGTCGCGCTCGCGCAGGGCCGCGAAGATGTCGGGCGCGGAGGCGGACTCGACCTCGGCGAGATCGCGGTGGGTGCCGGCGATGAACTTGGGGTACTTCAGCTCGGGCCGGTCCAGTGAGGCGATGCCGAACAGCCCGGTGAGGTCGAGCGGCCCGGGCAGCGGGTAGAGCTCGGTCTCGGAGATCTTCAGCTCGCGGACGAGCAGGTCCAGGACGTAGGGGTCGATGGACTCCTCGACCTCCAGGCGGACCGGCGGGCCGAAGCGGCGCCGCATGAGCTCCTTCTCCAGGGCCTTCAGCAGGTTCTCCGCGTCGTCCTCCTCGACCTCCAGGTCCTCGTTCCTGGTGACCCGGAACATGTGGTGGGCGAGGACCTCCATGCCCGGGAAGAGCTCTTCGAGGTGGGCCGCGATGATGTCCTCTATCGGGACGTAACGCTGCGGGGACGCCTCCAGGAAGCGGGTGAGCAGCGGCGGCACCTTGACGCGGGCGAAGTGCCGGTGGCCGCTGACCGGGTTGCGGACGACGACGGCGAGGTTCAGCGACAGCCCGGAGATGTACGGGAACGGGTGCGCGGGGTCGACGGCCAGCGGGGTCAGCACGGGGAACACCCGCTGCCGGAAGAAGGTGAACAGGCGGGCCTGTTCCTTCTCGGTCAGTTCGGGCCAGCGGACCAGCTGGATGCCCTCGTCGGACAGGGCGGGCGAGATGTCCTGCTGGTAACAGGCGGCGTGCCGGGCCATGAGCTCGCGGCTGCGGGTCCAGATCAGGTCGAGGACCTCACGGGGCTGCAGTCCGGACGCGGACCGGGTGGCGACACCGGTCGCGATGCGGCGCTTGAGTCCGGCGACCCGGACCATGAAGAACTCGTCCAGGTTCGAGGCGAAGATCGCGAGGAAATTAGCCCGTTCGAGTAGCGGTGTGGCGGGGTCCTCCGCGAGTTCGAGGACGCGTTCGTTGAACGCGAGCCAGCTGCGCTCCCGGTCGAGGAAGCGGCCCTGCGGCAGTTCGTCGCTGTCGGGGCCGGGCTCGTAGGCGTCCGGGTCGCTGTCCAGGTCGTGGTCCAGGTCGGCGGCTGTGGACAGACCTGCGGGTACCGAGCCCGCGACGGCGTGCGGCCGGTGGGCGGCGAGGGAGCCGACCGACGGCTGGACGGGCTGGACCGGGACGTCGGAGCTGGGCTGCTGGCTCATGGACCTATTCTTCCGCGCTATCGGCTCCTGAGGCGCGTCGGAGCCCATAAAGATCGCGGAAGAAGCGGAAGCGGTCCCCGGAGCGGGGCCGCGCCCGTCGCGGGGGGTGGGCACAGCTGGCTGCATCCCGTGAGGGTCGCAAGCCCGTCTGAATGGCCGGTAACGGTGACATGACGTACAGGAAGCGGTGTGACTGCGGGGGCGTCCCTGTTTCACCGTAGGCGGTGCCCCTGCCCGGGCTCCCCCCGGGGCCCGGACAGGGGTGGTCTCAGGCGGTGCGGCGGCGCAGGACGCGGAAGGCGAGCGTCAGGGCCAGGGCGGCGAGGGCGAGCAGGATGCCGGTCTCGACGAGCTGGACGGGCCAGAAATGGGAGGCGGGGTGGTAGTCGAGGTAGTGGGCGGTGATGTCGTGGTCGGCCATGCAGGACACCACGGTGTTGCACACGTCGTGCGGTAGTCGCACGCCGCTGCTGGTGAGGTCACCCGACTCCACCCACCACATGCCCTCTTCCGCGTTCAGGGTCGGGCCGGTGAGCGTGCGCGGTGGCCACAGCTCGCCGCGCCAGTAGCGGAAGACCATCATGGTCCCGCCGGTGACGAGCGCGGAGACGGACAGCGCGACGAGGGTGCGGCGGGCCAGCAGGCCGATGAGCGCGCCTACGGACATCGCGAAGAAGGTGTGGGCGAGGGGGACGGTTCCTGAAGCGCTGAAGATCGAGGCGTCGTGCCATTGGAGGGGGTAGGGCCTGTCCGTGCGGGGCCGCGCCCAAGCGATCACGGCGGTCAGGACGGCCACGCCGGCCAGCATCAGCGCGGCGGGCACCGCGAGCTTGGCGGCGAGCCAGCGGGCGGGCGGGACGGACTGCGTCCAGGCGACCTTGAAGGTGCCGCTCTCCAGTTCCCTGGCAATCATGGGTCCGGCGACGAAGGCGCTGAAGAACACGGGCAGGGCTGTCAGTGCCAGAGCGGCGTTCTCGAACACCCGGCGGAGGTCGAACATGGTGTCCGAGTACTCGCCGACGATTCTGTCGCAACTGCGGCCCGGAACCTCCTCGGCGGAGCAGGGGCCTGACTCGAAGGCGTCGGCGACGTGGCCCGACCACAGGGTGGTCACGATCAGGGTGATCACACCGGCCAGGAAGACTCCGCCCGCGATCCACAGCGTCCACCGGTGCTGGCGTACGACGACGCGGGCGGGCCCGCGCAGTGCGGTGAGGGTGCTCATATCGCGGCCACCTCCGCGCGGGCGAGCGCGCTCGGGGTGAGCAGCGGTGGGGCCTCCGGTGAGCGGAGGTGGGCCAGCAGCAGCTCCTCCAGGGAGGGTTCCGTGACGTCCCAGGCGGTGCGGTCCACCGGGCCTTCCCTCCGTACGAGCGCGGTGAGCTGACGGCCGGTCGTGCGCGACTCCACGACGGTGTGCGGGGCGAGGTCGCGGGTTCGGCCGGTGAGCACGGAGTGCGCGGCCACGATGTCCTCGCTCTCGCCGCAGAGCCGGACCCGGCCGCCGTCGACGAACAGGAGGTAGTCGCAGGCGCCTTCCAGCTCGGTGAGGATGTGCGACGACATGACGATGGTGGTGCCGTGGTCGGCGGCCTCGGCCATCAGCGTGCCCATGAGCTGATGGCGGGCGAGAGGGTCGAGGTCGGCCATCGGTTCGTCCAGCAGCATGAGTTCGGGCCGTTTGCCCAGGGCGAGCGCGAGGGCGAGGCGGGTGCGCTGGCCCCCCGACAGGGTGCGCACCTTGGCGTCCTGCGGGAGCGGTCCGGCGACCCGGTCGGCGGCCTCGCGGTCCCAGGTGCCGGGGTTGAGTTCGGCCCCCGCCCACAGGGTGTCGGCCACGGTGAGTTGTGGATACAGGGGTTTGTCCTGCGAGACGTACGCGATGCGGGGCCGGGCCTTGGCCGGGGTGGAGCCGAGCACACGCACCGACCCCTCGGCGGGCCGGAGCAGTCCGGCGGCGAGGGAGAGCAGGGTGGACTTCCCGGCGCCGTTCGGGCCGACGAGGGCACAGATCCGTCCGGCGGGCAGCCGGAACGAGCAGTCGCGCAGGGCCCGTCCGCGCTTTCGCCCGTAGGTCATGCCGAGGCCGTTCGCCTCGATCGCGGCGCCTGTCATCTGTCCGTGTCCCCCTTGAATGTGCTGTCCAGTACGTCGGTGAAGAGCGCGCTCACGTCGTCCCTGTCGAGTCCGGCGGCGCGGGCCCTGCGGGTCCACTCGGCGAGCTCGGCGCGCAGGGGCGCGTCGGTGGTGACGGCCGCGCTACCGAGGGTCCGGCGGACGAAGGTGCCGAGGCCGCGGCGGGCCTCGACGAGGCCTTCGCGTTCCAGTTCGCGGTAGGCCTTGAGGACGGTGTTGGGATTGATCGCCGTGGCCTCGACGACCTCGCGGGCCGTGGGCAGCCGGTCGCCCGGCTCCAGCACACCGAGGCGGAGTGCCTGCTTGGTCTGCTGCACGATCTGGAGGTAGGTGGCGACGCCGCTGCGCCGGTCGATGCGGTATTCGACCGCTGCGGACTCTGCCATGTTCACCACCCTTTCACTAATTGAGTAGTGAAAGGGTGGCGGAAGGAAGGGGCGGCGTCAAGTGACGCCGCCCCTGCGGGGGTTGTGCGCGTTCAGGACTCCGTGCGGTACATCAGGTCGACCTCGTGCGTGGCGAAGCCCATCCGCTCGTACACCGACAGGGCCGCGGGGTTGTCGGCGTCCACGTAGAGCATCGCCGTCGGCAGGCCCCGCGAGGCCAGATAGCGGAGGCCGGTCGCGGTGAGCGCCTTGCCGAGGCCGCCGCCCTGGGCGTCCGGCCGGATGCCGACGACGTAGACCTCGCCGAGCTCCTCCTCGGCGTGCACCTTCGTCCAGTGGAAGCCGATGATCCCGCCGTCGCGCTCGGCCAGGAAGAAGCCCTCCGGGTCGAACCAGGGCTCGGCCTTGCGGTCGTCCAGGTCCCGCTGGGTGAGGGAGCCCTGCTCGGGGTGGTGGGAGAACGCGGCGCTGTTGACGGCCAGCCAGGCCGCGTCGTCCTGGCCCGGTACGAAGGTGCGGACGGTGACGCCGGGCGGGAAGACCGGCTCGGCGATGTCCAGGTCGGTCAAGGGGCGGCGCAGCTGGCGCAGTTCGCGGAAGAGGGAGAGGCCGAGCACCTGCGCGAGGTGCCGGGCGGCCGACTTGCCGCCGTGCGCCCAGACCCGCAGCCGCTTCCCGGTGACGGCGAGCAGCGCGGCACCCAGGGCCCGGCCGTGCCCACGGCCCCGGTGCGAGGGGGCCACGACCAGCTCGGCGGCGGGAGCCTCGACGGGGTCGGTGTCCTCCAGCTGTGCGTATCCGACGAGTACGCCGTCGACGGTGAGCAGGAGATGCCGGACGCCCTCACGGTGCCCGCCCCTGAGCTGGAGCCGTCCCTGCTCCGAGACCGCCTGCCGGCCGTCGGTCTCCGCGGCCTCGTCGAGGAGGGCGGACACCGCCTGGGCCTGCTCGGCGGTGAGCACGTCGAGGGTCTCGATCTCGCGCCCGGGGGAGGGGAGGGGTACGTCAGTCGTCATGGGTACGAGCCTACGGCGCGGGGGCGGGGCGGCGGGAGCGCGACCGGAGGCCGGGGTTCCTGTCAGCCCTCGCGGTGCAGGACGTCACGAGCGATGCGCGCGAGGTCGTCCGAGGTGGGCATCAGCTCCCGGACGCGTGAGGGCAGGGCCGCGTACGTGCTGACCGCGAGGGGCTGGCTCTGCGACTGGAGGGCGAATTCGACGGTGGTCTCGTCCTGGCTTTCCGCGATGAGGATGCCGAGCGTCCGGTCGTCCCGCTCCGGGTCGCGGAGGAGACGGTCCACCGCGGTGACGTAGAAGCTGAGCTGTCCGAGGTGCGAGGGCTGGGCCTTGGTGGTCTTCAGCTCGACCACGACGAAGCGGTGGAGCCTGAAGTGGTAGAAGAGCAGGTCGATGCGGAACTCGGTGTCGCCCACGGTGATGGGGTACTGGCGGCCCACGAAGGCGAATCCGAAGCCGAGCTCGGTGAGGAACTGGATGATCTTGTTGGTGAGCGCGTCCTCGAGGTCGCGCTCGGCGGCGCTGTCCGAGAGCTGGGTGAAGTCGAGGCGGTACGGGTCCTTGAAGATCTGTGCCGCGGCCTCCGACTCCTCCGGGATGGTGACGCCGAAGTTGTCGGCGGCCGCGCCCTGGGCCAGGTGCAGCTCGCTGCGGATGTGGGTCGTGAGACGGTCGCGGGACCAGCCGTGGTGGACGGCGTGCTGGGCGTAGAAGTCCAGCTCGAAGCGGGTCTTGCACTGGCTCATGAGGGTGACGACGTGGCCCCAGGGCAATTGTCCAACAGCCTGTTGGACAATTGGATCGGGCCACGTCCGGGCCATCTGCTGCATGTAGTGGACGTTGGTCGGCTGAACCCCCGCTGGTCGGGGAACTCGGTCCGCAGCTCCGTGGCGATCCGGCCGACGACCTTCGTCCCCCACTTCTCCTCGCCCTGCCGCTCCAGGATCGTCCGCCCGATCTCCCAGTACATCCGGAGCATCTCGGTGTTCACCTTGAGCTGTGCGCGCACGTGCGCACCCCGCACGATCGACTTCAGATCGTCGATCATCTCGTGAAAACCCGGGGGCAGTTCGGCTCCGCGCTGAGCCGGTACCACTGTCTCGGTCGTCAGTTCGTTGTCCATGAGGTGCATACTTCCGGCACATATGCGCGCGGTGACGTTTCTGCTCGGATATGTACGCCCTACGGGTGATCGGCCCCTTCCTGAGAGGGCGGCAACCAGTTCGTAACCCCGGATATCTGTCGCGCTACGCGCGTTGACCCTAGGCTGCGGCACGCAGGATCCAGAGACCTCGAAGGGGACCGATGTCAGCCACTCCACAGAAGAACCGTGTGTCACGGCGGCTGCTCGCCGCCACGGCCGGGCTGGTCACCGTCGGCGCGCTCGTCGCCGCGATGCCGGCCGGAGCCGACGACCGGGGGCACGGTCCTCGGTCCCGCACCGTCGACGTGCAGCTGCTCTCCTTCAACGACCTGCACGGCAACCTGGAGCCCCCGGCCGGTTCCGCCGGCACGGTCAGTGAGACGCAGGCCGACGGCACGGTGAAGTCGGTGCCGGCCGGAGGCGTCGAGTACCTCGCCACCTCGCTGCGCACCGCACGGAAGGGCAACCCGTACTCCGTCACCGCGGCCGGCGGCGACATGGTGGGAGCGAGCCCGCTGCTCTCGGGGCTTTTCCACGACGAGCCCACGATCGAGGCGCTCAACGGGCTCGACCTCGACGTGACGGCCGTGGGCAACCACGAGTTCGACGAGGGCGCCACCGAGCTCGCCCGTCTGCAGAACGGCGGCTGCCACCCGGTCGAGGGCTGTTACGAGAAGGGCAAGGAGTTCGAGGGGGCCGACTTCCCCTACCTGGCCGCCAACGTCACGGACGAGAAGACCGGCAAGCCGGTCCTCAAGCCGTACACGGTCTGGAAGAAGAACGGCGTCAGGATCGGCTTCATCGGGGTCACCCTGGAGGGCACGCCGAACATCGTCACGGCCAACGGCGTCAAGGGCCTGGAGTTCCACGACGAGATCGAGACGGTCAACAAGTACGCCAAGGAACTGGACCGCCAGGGCGTCAAGTCCATCGTCGCGCTGATCCACGAGGGCGGGGCCCCGGCCTCCTCCTCGTACAACTACGACTGCGACAGCCCGGGCGCCGGTGACGGCATCTCCGGGCCGATCACCGACATCGCCAAGGGCATCACGCCGAAGGTCGACGCCCTGGTCACGGGCCACACCCACCAGGCGTACGTCTGCACGGTCCCGGACCCGTCGGGCAGCCCGCGCATGGTCACCTCGGCGTCGTCGTTCGGCAAGGTCTACACGGACACGACCCTCACCTACGACCGCCGCACCAAGGACATCGTGCGTACGTCGGTGGAGTCGGCCAACCACGTCGTCAGCCGGGACCAGGCCAAGGCCACCGACATGACCGCGCTGATCACCCGCTGGAACACGCTGGCCGCCCCGATCGCGGGCCGGCCGCAGGGCTACATCTCCGCCGATATCGACGGCCGCGGCTCCACGGCCCCCGAGAAGCCGCTCGGCAACCTGATCGCGGACGCCCAGCTGGAGGGTCTTGCCCCCGCTGACAAGGGTGGTGCGGTCGTCGCGTTCATGAACCCGGGCGGTATCCGTTCCGACCTGGTGTACTCGGCGTCCGGCGGTGAGGGCGACGGGGTGGTGACGTACGGCGAGGCGTTCACCGTCCAGCCGTTCACCAACATGATGAACGTCGTCGACCTCACCGGCGCGCAGCTCGTGACCGCGCTCCAGCAGCAGGTCAGCGGCTCCAACGAGGCGTCCCCGAAGATCCTCCAGGTGTCGAAGGGCCTCACCTACACGCTGGACATGACGAAGTCGGGCGCCGGCCGGGTGGTCGCGGACACGGTCCGTCTGAACGGTGAGGCGATCGACCCGGCGAAGACGTACCGCGTCGCGATGAACGAGTTCCTCGCGGGCGGCGGCGACGGCTTCGCGGCCCTCGGGCAGGGCACGAACAAGCTGGTCGGCGCTTCCGACCTGGACCTGTTCAACGCCTACCTGGCGGCGCACTCCACGGCCTCCGCACCGCTGGCCCCGCCGGCCACGGACCGGATCACGCTCGTACGGTGACCGGAAGGGGCGCAACGGACTCGTTGCGCCCTTCCTGGTTCAGGAGCGGAAGCCGATGACGCCGTGGCCCGGCCGGGCCACGGCGTAGCGCATCCAGTCCAGACACTGCTCGACGGCCTCCTTGACGTGGGGCTCCGGCTGCGGGGTCTGCCCCGACTCCTCGGCGGCGCGCCGGGCGTCCCCGAACTGCCGGAGCGCCTGCGCTATGCGATCAGGTGTCCATTCGTCGCAGCCCGGTGTGTAGCCGGTGTACGGAAGCGGGGCGGGCAGCGGGCCGTCACTGAAGGCGTCCACGGACACGGCGGTGATCCCCACGGCCGCCAGGCCCTGGTCGACGACGGACAGCCAGTCGCCCCTGTGCGGCGTGAAGCAGTCGTTGGGCAGGAACCTGCCGGTGAGCGAGCACAGCCGCTTGTAGGCGTAGCCGTACTGGAAGGCGTGGTTCTGGTCGTCGTCGAAGGGTCCTCCGTGGATGACCGCACGCAGCGCCTCGTCCGAAGTGGGGGCACCCGTCTCGATCGAGCTGCGGTGGTAGTCGTCGTCACGGGCCATGTCGTCCCCGAACTCGGCGCGCATCACCTCCAGCAACTGGTCGTCGCCGGATCCGATCAGGGCGCGCGTACGTGCCACGTCAAGCAGGTAGACGCTCAGTGAGGAACTCATCGCACGAACCTACGGGTCGCCTCTGACACTCCGGCTCGCAGCGTTTTCACTTGCCCATCAGGAAAGTCAAAGGTAGCTTTCCGGGTAGGAAAGTGAAGCGCGCGGCTGACCGCCGCGCGGGGTGGTCCTGACTCGTGAGGGGAGGCGACGACTGTGAGCACACCGGTCGATGCCGAACAGGCATGGAACGACCTGCAGCGCATCCGGGTGCCGCAGGAGCGGGTGTACGACGAGATCGAGCGCAGCGCGTCCGGCGGCCCCGGCGCGGCCTACGCGACGGCCGCGGTCATGTGGGTCTTCCTGGCGGGCCAGGGTCTGGACCTGTCCATGTGGGGCGTCGTGTCGTCCCTCGTCGTGTACGTGGCGCTGCTGGTCGCGGTGGCCGTGATCTGGGGCCGCAGGAGCCGCATGCGCCTGCACCACTCCCGCTGCAACCGGCGCATGTCGGCCACGTTCGTCATGGGGGCGGTGATGACCGGCGGGACGACGCTGCTGGCCGGTCGCCTGGTCGACTCGCTGGAACCGATGACCGCCGCTCTGATCCAGGCCACGGTCTCGACGGCCGTGTTCCTGCTGTTCGCCGGGCCCGCGCGCCGCTGGATGGCCGACTCTGCGCGCCTCGGCGGACGGGCGGGCCGATGAGTATCCCCACCGGCTTCGACGAGTTGATCCATCCCGCCACCCGGCTGTCGGTGGTCGCGTTGCTCGCCGCCACCGAGTGGGCGGACTTCGCGTTCGTCCGCGACAGCCTCTCGCTCAGCGACTCCGCGCTCTCCAAACAGCTCCACACCCTGGAGGAGGCCGGGTACCTGGAGATCCACAAGGAGGGCGGGGGCCGTAAGCGGCGTACGAAGGTACGGCTGACGGACCGAGGCCGCACCGCCTTCGACGGGCACGTGGCGGCGCTCCGGGCGATCGTCGACGGCGCCGGGTCCGTGGGGGTGCGGGCGGGCCGGGCGGCGGACGGCAGTCCCGAGGCGTCCGCGACCCGGGCGGAATCACGGCAGGAGCAGCACGCGGAGGCAGGACGATGACGACGGTCAAGAGCACACCCGTACGCCCGGCACCGCCCACCACGACCCCACCCGTCATCCGGGCACGCGAGGTGCGCATGTCGTACGGCGACGTCGACGTGCTGCACGGCATCGATCTGGACATCCACCGCGGCGAGGTCTTCGCGCTGCTCGGGCCCAACGGTGCGGGCAAGACCACCACTGTCGAGATCCTGGAGGGCTTCCGGCAGCGCTCCGCCGGGGAGGTCAGCGTCCTCGGAGCGGATCCGGAGAAGGGCGACGACGCCTGGCGGGCCCGGATCGGACTGGTCCTGCAGTCCTGGCGGGACCACCGCCGCTGGCGCGTCGCCGAACTGCTGACGCACTTCGCGACGTACTACCCCGACCCGCGCGACCCGGCCGGGCTGCTGGACCTGGTCGGCCTCACCGGCCAGGCCGGCCGGCAGGTGGACCGGCTGTCCGGTGGTCAGCGCCGACGGCTGGACGTCGCGCTCGGCATCGTCGGCCGCCCCGAACTCCTCTTCCTGGACGAGCCGACGACCGGGTTCGACCCGGAGGCCAGGCACGAGTTCCATCTCCTGGTCGAACGGCTGGCCCGTGACGAGGGCGTCACCGTCCTGCTCACCACGCACGACCTGGTGGAGGCCGAGCGGCTCGCCGACCGGATCGCCATGCTGGTCGGCGGCCGGATCCGGGCCTGTGGCACCCCGTCGGACCTGGCCCGGCGGGCCGCCGCGCAGGCCGAGGTCCGCTGGACGGCCGACGACGGGACGGCCCACCGGGAACGCACCGAGGACCCGTCACGGCTGGTCTGGGAACTCCACCAGGAGGCGGACGGCCCGATCGCCGGACTGGAGGTCCGCCGCCCGACGCTGGAGGACACGTATCTGCACATGGTGCATCGGGAGGACGGCGGCGCGGACGGGGCCGCGGAAGGGGAGGGGCAGGCCGTATGAAGGGAACAGACGTGACCGAGAAGACGGACGGGGCCGGAGTGACGGAAGGGATGAAGGGGTCTCGCCCCACCCGCACCTACTGGCGTCCCGGCTTCCTCCGGGGCGGCATCGAGCTGCGGCACCTCCTGCGCAATCCCAAGGAGCTGTCGGGCCATCTGAGCAACGTCGTCGTCGCGTTGCTGGTCGCCGTCTACATGAGCGACGACGTGCCCGGCACGCAGACACCGATGTCCCACCTCGTGATCGCGGGCTTCGCCGCCTATCTGCTGTTCCAGGTCGGGCTGATCAGCCTTCCGCAGATGCTCGTGACCGAGCGGGAGGAGGGCGCCCTGCTGCGGCTGCGTGCCACACCCGGCGGGATACCGGCCTATCTCATCGCCAAGTGCCTGCTGGTGGTCGTCATGGCGGTCGGCTCCCTGGTCCTGCTCCTGGCGGCAACGGCGCTGATCGCGGACGGGCCGCTGCCGCCCGGACCCGGTGACTGGCTGACGCTGGCGTGGGTCACCACCCTCGGGCTGCTGGCCGTCGTACCGCTGGGCGCGGCCATCGGCGCCGTACTGCCCAACCCGCGTGAGGCGCTGGCGTTGATCATGCTGCCCACGATGGGGCTGCTCATCACCTCAGGAGCGGTGTTCCCCATCACCGTGCTGCCCGTCCCGGTCCAGCAGGTGGCCTCCGTCTTCCCGCTGAAGTGGATGGCGCAGGGGCTGCGTTCGGCGCTGCTGCCGGATTCCGCCCGGGCCGCCGAACCGGCGGGCTCCTGGGAGCTGCCCATGGTCGCCCTGGTGCTGACCGCCTGGGCGGTCCTCGGCTTCCTCCTCGCGGTCCCCCTCCTGCGACGGGCCGCCCGCCGCGAGTCCGGGTCGCGGATGACCGCACGCCTGCGCAAGGCGGAACAGGGCGGGGCGAAGACCGCGTAGTCCGGGTCCCACGGGAGAAGGGCCCCGTGGGGTGCGCCATTCCCTGGTTGTTCTGTACGCGCCATAATGCGGTTCATAGTGACCCTGGGCGCGACCGAGCGAAGCGACAACGGCAGCCGCGGTATGGACCGTCGGCGATTTCTGACAGGAGCGGCGGGCCTCACCGCGGGCGCACTGCTGAGTGCCGTACCGGGGACGGCGAGTGCCGCGCCGCGTTCGCTGCGCGGCACCCAGGACTGGATGGGCGCGCTCCAGGACGGCACTCCGCTGCGCGGCCTCACGATCCCGGGAACGCACAACTCGGGTGCGCGTCACGGAGGCCTCTGGACGGCATGTCAGAACACCACGATCGCCGAGCAGCTCGACAGCGGCATCCGCTTTCTCGACATACGCTGCCGGATCAGCGGCGACGCCTACGCGATCCATCACGGGGCCTCCTACCAGAACCTCAACTTCGACGACGTCCTGGGCGCCTGCCGGGACTTCCTCGCCCGGCGGCCGTCGGAGACGGTGCTGATGCGGGTCAAGCAGGAGTACTCGGAGGAGAGCGACGCCGCGTTCCGGCGTATCTTCGACCTCTACCTCGACGGCAAGGGCTGGCGCTCACTCCTCCACCTCGACCCCACGCTCCCGGACCTCGGCGGCGCGCGCGGCAAGGTCGTGCTGCTCGCCGACAACGGCGGGCTCCCGGGCGTCCGGTACGCCGATTCCGCGCTCTTCGACATCCAGGACGACTACATGGCGGAGCCGTTCGCCAAGTACCCCCAGATCGAGGCGCAGTTCCGCAAGGCGGCGCAGCAGCCGGGCAAGCTGTTCATGAACTACGTGAGCACCGCCGCCCTGCTGCCCCCGCGCTGGAACTCCGACCGCCTCAACCCGCAGGTGCACGCGTTCCTCGACGGGGCCGAGGCATCGGGCTGGACCGGCCTCGGGATCGTCCCGCTGGACTATCCGGCGACCCGGTCGGGCCTGGTGGAGTCGCTGATCCGCCACAACCCGACCGGCTGAGGCGCAGGCGCGGAAGCGGCCGCCTCGGTGTGGTCAGCTCGCGGACGGCGGGCCGTAGAGCTGCGCGGGGTCGCCCGAGAGGGCGGCCTTGACGAAGCGACTGGGGTCGTCGACGAGCACCTCGATGGCCCCTGCCCGCAGGCCGTCGAGGCTGGCTCGTGCGACGTCCGCCGGGTCGATCTTGGGTGCGTCACGTCCCGCCATCATGTCGGTGTCCGCAGCACCCAGATGTACGCCCTGGACGAGGGTCTTCTGCCCCGCGAGCTCGACGCGCACCCCGTTGGTCATGTTCCACTCCGCGGCCTTGGCCACGGAGTACGATCCCGACCCTCCGGGGGTGGCCACCCACGACAGCACGGAGAGGACGTTCACGATCGCCCCTCCGTTGTTGGAGGCCAGGACCGGCGCGAAGGCTCGGATGACTCCCAGGGTGCCGAAGAGGTGTGTTTCCAGATCCCGCCGGATCATGGCCAGGTCGGCGGTCAGGAGATCGGCGCCGGTCGAGATACCGGCGTTGTTGACCAGCAGGGTGACGTCCTGCGCCACCGCGGCCGCCGCCGAGACCGACTTCTCGTCCAGCAGGTCCAGGTGCAGGGGCGTGACCCGCGCGTCGGTGAAGCCGATCGACTCCGGGCGGCGGGCCGTCGCGTAGACCTTCTCGGCTCCCTGGTCCAGCAACTGCTCGACGAAGCGCCGGCCGATGCCTCGGTTGGCTCCGGTCACAAGTGCGATGGCGCCGGTGATATCCATGATCATTCCTTTCGGTGGGCGGGCGTACGGTTCGCTCCCGCCCTGGGGCGCCTACGCTAAAACCTGACGTCAACGTGAAGGGCAAGTCGTGACTGGCAGCGGAAGGGGCGACGGAAGGGGCGAAGGAGTCGCGATGCGTATCGGTGAACTGGCCGCAAGGGCAGGAGTCAGCACGCGTGCCCTGCGCTACTACGAGGAGCAGGGCCTCCTGAGTCCCCACCGCACCTCCAGCGGCCAGCGCGTCTACCCGGAGGCGGCCGTGGACCGGGTGAAGATCATCCAGCAGCTCTACACCGCCGGCCTCGGCAGCCGCCTGCTCGCCACTCTCCTGCCCGCCATCGACGCCCGCTCCGTGGGTCCCGAACTGCTGGACCACCTGCTGGCCGAACGAGCCCGCATCGGAGCGAAGGCCGCCGAGTTGCAGGCTGCGGGGCGCAGGCTCGATGTGCTGATCGAGCTCGCCACACATCCTGATACCGAATCCTGCCCGGCCTCGCTCGACCGACCGGATGCCCGACGGCCGCACCCCGACGGCCACAGCGATGCGCGCACGTCCGATTCCACGAGCGGATCGCGCTGACCGCCACCGGCACTCCCGCGCTCAGGCCGCTCGACGCTCGGCGGCCGACGGTCCGGGGATCAGTCCGCGCGGCAGTGCGTGTCCTCGGCGGGCATCACACCCTCGACGAGGTAGCGCGTGGTGGTGTTCAGCGCGCAGGCGTTGGGCCCGAGGACGTAGGCGCCGTGGCCGCTGTCGTCGACGGTGAGCAGCCGGGACCGGTCCTCGAACTTCTCGCGCAGCAGCTTGCCGCCGGCGAGGGGGGTCGGTACGTCGCGGACGTTCTGCACGAGCAGCACGTTCTGCGGGCCGTCGTCGTCGACCGCTACCGGCTTCTCCGCCGGGGCGTGCGGCCAGAAGGCGCAGGGCGTGATGTTGGCGGCGGCAGCGCCGTACATCGGGTAGCGCTCGCGGTCCTCGGCGACGCCCTTCCGGTAGGTGTCGACGTCCTCGGGCCATTCGATGTCGTTGCAGGTCACGGAGAGGAACACGGTCAGGGAGTTGTCGGCCGGCGACAGTGCGGCGCCCCGGGTGGAGTTGACTGCAGGTGACGGCCCCCCGCCCGCGGTGGCGTTCTCCGGCAGCGGGTGGGCCGCCGCCGTCGCGTCACCACTGCTGAGCGCCTGCCACAGCTGAGCCAGCTGGGGGTACTGCGACTTCTTGAACAGGAAGCCGAAAGCGGCGATACGGAAATGCTGGCCGGTCCACCCGTCCGCCGTCGGCTCCCTGTCGAGTCGCTCGGCGATGGCGAAATAGGTCTTGCGGACCTGCCCGGGGGTGCGCCCCAGGCCGTAGCTGTCGTGGCGTGCGGCCGCCCACTTCGCGAACGCGGGGAAGGTCTCCTCCATCCCGAGGGCGTAGCGGCGCAGGCCGTCACGGTCGAGGTGGGTGTCGCCGATGTTGCTGTCGAGCACGATCCGGTCGGAGCGCTCGGGGAACATTGACGCGTAGGCGGCGCCCAGTGCCGTGCCGTAGGAGTACCCCAGGAAGCTGGTCTTCTCCTCACTGAGCGCGGCCCGGACACGGTCCAGGTCACGGGCGGTGTTCGCCGTGGTCATGTGGCGCAACCGTCCGCCGGTGTCGTGGCGCGCGCACTGCTCGGCGACCTCCTTGACGACCTTCGCCCGCGCGGTGACGGCCGCGTCGTCGACCGCGTAGGCCGGGAGGTTGGCGAAGTAGGGGCTGTCCTCCGTGAACCCGCAGCTGACCGGTGACGAGTGACCGATGCCACGGGTGTCCATGCCGATCAGGTCGTAGCTGTCGGTGACGCTGCTCGGCAGGCCCTGGGCCACCAGCAGCGAGGACAGCGCCAGTCCTGACCCGCCGGGGCCGCCCGGATTGAGCATGAGTGTGCCGCGCCGCTTGTCAGGGGCGGTGCTGGCCAGCCGGGAGATCTTGAGATCGATCTGGGTGCCCCCGGGGTCGGCGTAGTCCAGCGGAACGGGAACGGTGGCGCACTCCAGCACGGACGGAGCGGCTGCGGCCACCACGTCCTCGGGGCACCCGCCCCACTGAACCTTCGGCGTCTGCGCGGTCCGCGGTACCTGCCGCTCGTCCGCGCCGGCGGGAGCCGGGGCCAGTGAACCGCTCAGGCCGAGGGAGAGGACCAGCGCCAGGCCCCGGCCGATCGTGCGTCGTCGTTCCATGTTCCAGCCTCCGTATACGTCCACCGGTCTCGCGGGCGCCTCCCATCCCACTCCGTGCCCTTGGGGCATGGTCAAGCCCGGGCCCGGCCGACGGTTGACCAAGTCCCCCGCGTGTGCGTTTAGATGGGCCGGTGGACGCGGTACCCCCGCAGGTGGCCGGACCCCGACGGCGCCGGGATCGCAAGGGTTCGGCGCATCTCCTCCGCCCGCTGTCCCGGGAGACGCGCGTTCCCACGGCTGCGGCGACCGGTCGCCGTCGAGCACCCTAGGAAGGGGCCTCCTGGTGGCGTGGAGCACGAGTCAGCTGGCGGAACTCGCCGGAACCACTCTGAAGACCGTCAGGCACTATCACGAGGTCGGCCTGCTGGACGAGCCCGAGCGGGCGCCCAACGGCTACAAGCAGTACCGCATCAGCCACCTGGTCCGCCTCCTGCGCATCCGCAGGCTGGTCGATCTCGGTGTGCCGCTGTCGGCCGTCCCGTCGGTCGAGGGCCCCGCAGATGAGGCCGAGCAGACCCTGCGTGCCCTGGACGCCGAACTCGCCGCGAACATCGCACGCCAGGAACGGATGCGACGGGAACTGGCCGCGATCCTGGAGAACCGGGCATGGGCCGAACTTCCCCAGGGCTTCGAGGCGCTCGCCGACAACCTGCCGGACGACCGGCGCGCCTCCGTGCTGGAGCACGCCGGCACGGAGGGCCAGCGTTCCTTCGTCCTGGCGTGCTCCAGCATTCTGACCCCTTCGGCGATGTCCGACCTCCAGGACCAGTTCCAGGCCAGGCTCTCCGCGTCCCACCGCGAGATCGCCACGGATTTCGACACCCTGCCGGAGGACGCGCCCGAGGACGTACGACAGCGACTCGCGGAACGCCTTGCGCCCGAGGTCCGCAGGCAGCAGGAGGAATACCCGTCCCTGCAGGACCTGGACGCCTCCTCCCGCCGGGAGCCGGCGGTCACCCGGTCGGTCGTCGTACAGGCACTGGTCGAGTTCTACAGCCGTGCCCAGCTCGACGTCCTGCGACGCCTGCATCTCCTCCTGGCGGAGGGCGATGGCGTCGAGGCGTGACGGCCCGGCGCGGAAGGACCGCCTGGGCCCTGGACCACCGGGTCTGCGCGGCGTGCGGCGAGGGCGCTCCGATCAGGTGGCCCGCTTCACGGCGTAGGTGCCGGTGGAACACGGCAGGTGGCAGAGGCCGTTCGCGTGGCGTCGGCCCTGTCCCCGGCAGTGACGTGCTGAACGTTACGCGGACATCCCCGCGTCCCAGGCGAGCGTGAACCACACCGCCTTGTGGCTGGGGGTGCAGCACCCGCAGACGTCCGAACCCCACGCGAGAGCCAGCTCGTCCAGGAGGAAAAGTCCCCACCCGCACTCTTGCACGCCGCCGTTGTCGGAAGCGTCGTTGGTGCCGCTCGTCGCCGGTACGGTTTGGAGCTTGTCGTCGGCGACGGAGACGGTCACCTGGTCACGGCTGACCGTCACATGCACACGGATCAGCGCGGATCGGGTGTGGCGGTGAGCGTTGGCCACTACCTCGCTGACGCAGAGGCAGGCGTCGTCGACGACGGCGTCGTGCGGTGTGCCGGTGAGCAGGGAGGTGACGAAGCGCCGCGCGATCCCCGCTGAGCGCGCGGTGTTGGGCAGAGAGAGCCGGTAGCTCTCACCGTCCTGGCGGTGCGGTGACACGGAAGGGGCTGTGGTGTTGGCGCTGGTCATGTAGTTCTCCCCACGGGGTGCGATCCGAACGGGCGCGCGGCTCGTTAGTCGTGGTGATGGCCGTACGCCGAGTGGTGTGCAGTGCAAGGGTTCTCACGAAAGTACCCATAGCTCTTAACTAGTGATACGTCTCGATGTCGTGAGTAACGAGCGCCCGCTGATTCGGGTACGGCCACAGTGGGATTCGACAGGAGGAGATCCTGATGCCGCCAAGGAAGCTGCTCACGGTGCGGCAGCGCCGACTGGGCTCCGAGCTGCGCAGGCTCAGGGAGCATGCGGGCCTGACTCTCGCCCAGGCCGCGGCGCGACTGGGAGCGGACCGCACCACCATCAGCAACACCGAGTCCGGTCGCTTCGGCGTGAGTTCACAGCGGGTCCGCGCGTGGGCCGAGCACTACAAGTGCCCTGACGCGGCGTATGTCGATGCGCTCGCCGCCATGGCCGGAGAGCGTGTGAGCGGATGGTGGGAGCACTACCGCGGTGAGCTGGTCAACGATGCCCTCGACCTTGCCGAGCTGGAATATCACGCTGCGGGCATCCGGTCGGTGCAAGTCATGTATATGCCGGGGCTGTTGCAAACCGAGGATTACGCGCGCAGCGTCTTCGCCGAGACCGTCCCGCAGCCAAGCCCGGCGCGGCAAAGACGGTTACTGTCACACCGGCTGCAACGCCGTGATCTTCTCGACCGGTGTGATTCGCCCGCCTGTACCTTCCTGATTCACGAGGCCGCGTTGCGGATGACGTTTGGAGGTCCGACAGTCGCGCGTAGTCAACTCTGCCACCTCGTGCGGGAGTCCGATCGCGATAACGTCACCATCAGGGTGATTCCCTTCGCTGCGGGTGGGTTCCCCTTCGCGAGCAGTTCGGCACACTACGTGTACGGGGCCGTTCCTCAGCTCGACACCGTTCAGGTGGACACCGCGACCGGGTCGGCATTCCTCGATGCGGAGACGAGCCTGGTGAACTGGAAGGCCGCGCTGGACCGGACCGAGGAGAGGTCGCTCGAACCGGAGCGCTCGCGGGACTTCATCCGCAGGATCGCACAGAGTATGGAGGCTTGAGAATCATGGAGATCCAGTGGCGCAAGTCCTCGAAGTCCTCGAATGCCGAGGGCTCCGACTGTCTTGAGCTCGCTGAGTGCGAAGGGGAGATACTTCTCCGCGAGAGCGATCACCCGGACGTGGTCGTGCGGACCACCCGGGCGAAGCTCCGGGCCTTCCTCGGTGGGGCCAAGGAAGGCGAGTTCGACGACCTGGCCTGAACCGCGCGGCGTCCCGAGCTCGTGCGCGAGGTGCCGGGGCCCCGGGGGGGGGGCCGGGGGGGGGGGCGCCCCAGATGGCAAGAGGGGGGGTGTGGGGGCCGGCGAGCGGGGCGCCCCGGGACGCGGCGGGGCGCC